>NZ_CP045245.1:622050-933075 GCF_009720485.1 Cellulomonas sp. JZ18
ATGTTCGGGCGGTCGAAGCTCGCCACGAACTGCCGGGCGTCCTCGAGCTGCAGGCGCTGGCAGATCTCGCGGTGCGTCGCGGGGGTCGCCGTCGCGGTGAGCGCGATGCGCGGCACGTCCGGCCAGCGCTCGTGCAGCACCGACAGCTGGAGGTAGTCGGGGCGGAAGTCGTGCCCCCACTGCGACACGCAGTGCGCCTCGTCGATCGCGAACAGGGCGACGTGCCCGCGTCCCAGCAGGTCCAGCGTCTCGGGCACCCGCAGGCGCTCGGGCGCCAGGTACAGCAGGTCCAGCTCGCCCGCGAGGAACGCGTCCTCGACGGCGCGCCGCTGGTCCCGCTCCTGCGTGGAGTTGAGGAACCCCGCCCGTACGCCGAGCGCCGACAGGGCGTCGACCTGGTCCTGCATGAGCGCGATCAGCGGCGAGACGACCACGCCCGTGCCCTCGCGCACCAGCGCGGGCACCTGGTAGCACAGCGACTTGCCGCCGCCCGTCGGCATGAGCACGACCGCGTCGCCGCCCGCGACCACGGTGTCGACGATCGCGGCCTGCTCACCGCGGAAGGCGTCGTAGCCCCAGACGCGGTGCAGCACCTCGAGCGGGGTGCCGTGCGACGGCGCGGGCGGGCCCGGCTCGGCGGCCCGGGCGGGGAGCGGGCGGCGCGGCGCCGCGCGTCCCGGTCCGTCGGGCGGGGAAACGTCCGGGCCCCACGGGTCGGCGGGCGGCTCCCAGGCGTCGGCGGGCGGCTCGACGTCCCACCACGGCGGCTCCTCGCCGCCGTCGGTCCACGCGGGCGGCTCGTCGACGTGGGGCGCGGCGTGCGCCGGCTCGTCCGACGGCCGCCGCCGGCGGGTCTCGGGGGAGGCGGGGTCCGGCAGCACCGGACCACCCTACGAGGCCGTGGCGGCCCACGGGGCGGGCCGGCCCCGCCTGTGGAGGAGCCGTGGACCTGCGGCGCGGGACGCCCCCGGTTCCCTAGGCTGGCGGCCATGGGAACCGCACTGGTCACCGGGGCGAGCGCCGGCCTCGGCCTGGAGTTCGCGTGGCAGCTCGCCACCGCCAAGCACGACGTCGTCCTCGTCGCTCGTGACGAGCAGCGCCTCACCCGCCTCGCCGCGCAGCTCGAGGCAGCCGCGGGCGTGCGCGCCGAGGTGCTCGCCGCCGACCTGACCGACCGCGCCGACGTCGAGCGCGTCGCCGAGCGGCTGCGGGCGGACGAGCGGCCGGTCGGCCTGCTCGTCAACAACGCGGGCTTCGGCATCCACCAGCGGTTCGTCGGCGGCGACATCCACCGCGAGGAGGAGGGCCTGGACGTCATGGTCCGCGCCGTCATGGTCCTCTCGCACGCGGCGGCGGGGGCGATGGTGCGCCGCGGGCGCGGCGCGGTCCTCAACGTCGCGTCGGTGGCGGCGCTGCTCGCGTCCGGCACGTACTCCGCGCACAAGGCGTGGGTGCGCACGTTCACCGAGGGCCTCGCCGTCGAGCTCAAGGGCACGGGCGTCACGGCGACGGTCGTCTGCCCCGGCTACACGCACACCGAGTTCCACGCCCGGGGTGAGATCGACACCAGCGCGTACCCCGACGCCGCCTGGCTGAACCCCGAGGACGTCGTCGCCGCCGCGCTGGCCGACGTGCGCCGCGGCGTCGTCATCTCCACGCCGAGCCTGCGCTACAAGGCCGCGTCCGCGCTCCTGCGGACCCTGCCCCGTCCGGCGGTGCGCGCGTTCGGCCGGTACCGCAAGGGGCTCGAGCTGCCCGACGAGCCGTCGCCGGCCGAGGCCGCCCGGCAGGACTGACGCCCGCCCGCCGTCGCTAGGCTGCCGCCCGTGACCTCCGACCTGTCGCCCACCCCCCGCGAGCAGCTGCGGGACCTCCTCGTCGAGCTGGCCGTCGTGCACGGGCGCGTGACGCTGTCCTCCGGACGCGAGGCGGACTACTACGTCGACCTGCGTCGCGCGACGCTGCACCACCGCGCGGCCCCGCTGATCGGCCACCTCATGCTCGACATGCTCGAGGAGGCCGGGCTCGGCACGGCCGAGGTCGACGCGGTCGGCGGTCTGACGCTGGGCGCGGACCCCGTCGCCACCGCGCTGCTGCACGCCGCCGCCTCCCGGGGGCAGGACCTGGACGCGTTCGTCGTGCGCAAGGAGGCGAAGGCGCACGGCATGCAGCGGCGGATCGAGGGGCCGGACGTCGCGGGCCGCCGCGTCGTCGTCGTCGAGGACACCTCCACGACCGGGGGCTCGCCGATCACCGCCGTCGAGGCCGTCCGCGAGGCGGGCGGCGAGGTGCTGGGCGTCGCCACGATCGTCGACCGCGCCACCGGCGCGCGCGAGCGCATCGAGGGCGAGCTCGGCGTGCCCTACCACCACCTGTTCGGGCTCGCGGACCTCGGCCTCGAGTGATGGACAGCGGGACGCTCGGCCTCGTCCTGGTGCTGCTGCTCGTCCCGCTGATCGGCGTCGCGGCGTGGTGGCTGCAGAAGAAGCGCCACGAGCAGCTGGACGCGTGGGCCCGGGGCGTCGGCTGGGAGTACGTGCGCACGGACCCCGGCTACGGGCTGACCCGCCTGCACCGCAACCAGCCGTTCGAGCAGGGGCACACCCGCCGCGCGACCGAGGTGCTGACCGGTCGCTGGCAGGGCGTGCCCGCGGTGTCGTACACGTACGAGTGGTCGACCGGCAGCGGCAAGGAGCGCAAGACCCACGGGGCGCACGTCGTCGCGCTCGCGCTGCCGGCGTACCTGCCGGTGCTCGAGCTGACGTCCGAGGGCCTGGGCGCGCGCCTCGCGAAGGCGCTGGGCGCCCGCGACATGCAGACGGAGTCCGTCGCCTTCAACGAGGCCTACCGGGTCGTGGCGGGCGACGAGCGCGTGGGTCACGCGATCCTGCACCCGCGCCTGATGGAGCGCCTGCTCCACGCCGACGCCCGCGCCACGGACTGGCGCATCGAGGGCACGTGGATCGCGTCCTGGCGGAGCGGGCGCACCGACACCTCCGACATCGCGGGACGTCTCGGGGTGCTGCACGCGGTCGTGCGGGCGGTCCCGCGGCACGTGTGGCAGGACCACGGGTACGACCCGCTGACGCACGCCGGCGGCGCTGCGCCGAACGGCTGAGCGCGGGCGCCACCCGCCCACCCGGCCCGCCGGCGGCGCTAGCGTCCCGGTGCCGGGCGCGTGTCCCGGTGCCCAGGAGGGACGCCGTGGCACCAGCCGAGCACGGGGCCGACGCGCACCGGGCCGGGACTGCGCCGCCCGCCGGCCCTCCGGCGCCGGTCGCGCCGGACGAGTCGCTCGTCGCGGCGCTGCTGGACCCGTCCACGTGGCGGCCCGGCGCGCCCGCCCTCACGCCCGAGCGGGCGGAGCGGATGGTCCGCCACGACGTGCTGACGCTCGCCGCGGCGGGGCTCGACGGCCTCGGGAGCCTGCCCGGGCTCGTGCGGCTGGTGCGGCGCGTCCTGCGCCAGGTCCGGCGCAACCGCCGGTTCCGGGCGTGGGCGGCCGCGACGGGCTGGACGTACGCGCCGGTCGACGAGCACGTCACGTTCGCCCCGCCGTGGGCGCCGGCGACCCTCCTGTCGCGCCCGCTCGCGTTCGAGGTGCTGCACGGCACGTACCACGGCTGGCCCGTGTGGTCGTACACGTGCCGGCTCGTCTCCGACGGCGGGGACAGGACGGCGCCCGACCTGCACGTCGTCGCGCTGCTCCTGCCGGCGCCGCTGCCGCGCCTCGAGGTGTCGCCGGAGACGGCGCGGACGCGGCTCGGCACGGCCTTCGGCGGACGCGACATGACGCTCGAGTCCGTCGACGTCAACGCGGCGTACCGGGTCGAGGCGCAGGACGAGCGCGTCGCGCACCCGGTGCTGCACCCCCGCCTCCTGCAGCGCCTGCTCGACCCCGACCTGCGGGGCTCGCCCTGGCGGATCGACGGCCGCTGGCTCGTCACCCGGGCGGACGGCCCCACCGACCTCGACGCGCTGCCGACCCGCCTGGAGCTGCTGCGGACCGTGGCCGACGCGGTCCCGCGGCACGTGTGGGCCGACCACGGCGCGGCCCCTCGCTAGGATCCACTGACCCTCCCGCCCCCTCGGAAAGGCCCTCCTGTGACCGGTGGCACCATCGCCCTGCTCGTGGTCGGCGTGATCGTCCTGATCGTGCTGCTGTGGGCGGTCGCCCAGTACAACGGCTTCGTCCGGCTGCGGAACCTCGTGCAGGAGGCGTGGCGGCAGATCGACGTCGAGCTGCACCGGCGGCACGACCTGATCCCGAACCTCGTCGAGTCCGTCAAGGGCTACGCGGCGCACGAGCGCGCGGTCTTCGACGAGGTGACGCGGGCGCGTGCCGCCGCGGCCGGCCCCGCCGCGGGCCCTGCGCAGCAGGCGGCGCAGGAGAACCAGCTGACGGCGGCGCTCGGCCGCCTGTTCGCGGTCGCGGAGGCGTACCCGGCGCTGCGGGCGAGCGAGAACTTCCAGCAGCTGCAGGCCGAGCTGACGAACACCGAGGACCGCATCGCGGCGGGCCGCCGCTTCTACAACGCGAACGTCCGGGCGCTCAACACGAAGGTCGAGACCTTCCCGCCGAACGTCATCGCGAACATGTTCGGCTTCACGCGTGCCGAGTACTTCGAGGCGGACGACCCGCAGGTGCGCCAGGCGCCCGACGTGCGCTTCTGACGCCCGCGGCCCCGCTCGCGACGGCCCGCCCGGTGCCCGGCACCCGGCGGGCCGTCGTGCGTGCGGGGGGCTTCAGACCAGGTCGACGAGGTCCGCGACCGAGTCGAGCACGGCGGTGGGCCGGAACGGGAAGCGGTCGACGTCGGCGGCGCGCGTCGACCCCGTGAGCACGAGGTAGGTGCGCAGACCGGCCTCGATGCCGGCGACGACGTCGGTGTCCATGCGGTCGCCGACCATGACCGTGGTCTCGGAGTGCGCGTCGATCCGGTTGAGCGCCGAGCGGATCATCATCGGGTTGGGCTTGCCGACGAAGTACGGCTTGCGGCCGGTCGCGGCGCTGATCATCGCGGCGACCGCCCCGGTCGCGGGCAGGTCCCCCTCCGCGCTGGGGCCGGTGACGTCCGGGTTCGTCGCGATGAACCGGGCACCGCCCTGGATGAGACGGATCGCCTGGGTGATCGCCTCGAAGGAGTACGTGCGCGTCTCGCCCAGGACGACGAAGTCCGGCTGCGCGGCGGTCAGGGTGTACCCGGCCTCGTAGAGCGCGGTGGTGAGCCCTGCCTCGCCGATCACGTACGCCGAGCCGCCGGGCATCTGGTCGGTCAGGAACTGCGCCGTCGCCAGCGCCGACGTCCAGATGGCCCGCTCGGGGACCTCGATGCCGGTCGCCGCGAGGCGCGCGCGCAGGTCGCGCGGTGTGAAGATCGAGTTGTTCGTGAGGATGAGGAACGGGCGCTCGGCCTCCTGCAGCGTGCGGACGAACTCCGCCGCGCCCGGCAGCGCGGTGCCCTCGTGCACCAGGACGCCGTCCATGTCGGACAGCCAGGAGTGGATGGCGCGTTCCGTCATGGTCGTCAGGCTAGCCGCGGTGGCTACGCTGCCGGGGTGAGCGCCCACCACGCCGCCCCCGCCGCCCTCCCGCCGGAGCCCGACCTCGTCGACCCGCCGCGCCGCACCTCGTGGTCGCACGCACCGCTCGACGCGGTCCGTGGTGGGCTCATCGGGGCGGCCGAGTCCGTCCCGGGCATCTCCGGGGGCACGATCGCCCTCGTCGTCGGCCTCTACGACCAGCTCGTGACGGCGGCCGGCCAGGTCGTCCACGCGGGCCGGGCGCTCGTGACCGGCGTCGTGCGCCGCACGGGTGCGCGCGAGGCGCTGGCGTCCCTGCGGCGCGTCGACTGGCGGCTGCTCGTGCCCGTGCTCGCCGGGATGGTCGTGGTGCTCCTGGTGTCGCTGCGCACGATCGCACCGCTGCTGGAGTCGCACCCGGTGCCCACCCGGGCGGTCTTCCTCGGCATGATCGCGGCGTCGGTGGTCGTGCCCCTGCAGATGATGCCGCGTCGCTTCCGGGCGCTGGACGCCGCGCTCCTGGTCGTGGGCGCGGTCGTCGCGTTCCTGCTCGCCGGGCTCGCGCCGGCGGAGGTGAGCGACCCGTCGCCCTGGTACGTGTTCCTCGGCGCGGCGCTCGCGATCAACGCGCTCGTGCTGCCCGGCGTGTCGGGGTCGGCGCTGCTCGTGGTGCTCGGTCTCTACGTGCCGGTGCAGGCCGCCCTGGACGATCGCGACCTCGGGTTCGTGGCGGTGTTCGCGCTCGGTGCCGCGGTCGGGCTGGCGTCCTTCGTCAAGCTCCTCCAGTGGCTGCTGCACCACCGCCGGCAGGGCACCATGGCGGCGCTCGCCGGTCTCATGGTCGGCTCGCTGCGGGCGCTGTGGCCGTGGCAGGACGAGGACCGGGGGATGCTGGCGCCCTCGGGCGACGTGGTCGGCCCGGCCCTGCTCGCCCTCGCAGGTGCCGCGGTCGTGCTCGCCCTGATCCTGTGGGAGCGCCGGCGCGTGGCGCGCGCGGCCACGACCGGCTGAGCCGGGGCCCCCGATGCGCCCCACCGTGAAGGACGTCGCCACGCGCGCCGGCGTCTCGCCCAAGACCGTGTCGAACGTGATCCACGGGCGGGTCTACGTGCGGCCCGAGACGCGGGAGCGGGTGGAGCGGGCGCTCGCCGACCTCGACTACGTGCCGAACCTCGTCGCCCGGGGTCTGCGCAGCGGCCGCTACGGGCTCATCGCCCTCGCGCTGCCGGACCTGTCCACCGCCTACTCGGCCGAGCTCGCCCACCACTTCGTCGAGGAGGGCCACGCGCGCGGGTGGGGTGTGCAGGTGGAGGAGACGGCCGCCGAGCCGCACCGCGAGGTGGAGCTGCTCTCACGGGCCCGCTCGCAGCTCGTCGACGGCCTCGTGCTCAACCCGGTCTCGCTCGAGGACTCCGTGGTGGCGGACCACGTGGGCGAGGGGCGCGCCCCGCTGCCGCCGACCGTGCTCATCGGGGAGGTCGTGCAGGACCGCACGGACCAGGTGGGCGTCGACAGCGTGGCCGCGGCGCGCGACATGACGGCGCACCTGGTGGCGACCGGCCGGCGCCGCATCGCCGTGGTCGGGGCGCCGGGGCTCATGGAGACGGCCGCGGCGCGGCAGCGGACGGAGGGGTACCGGCGGGCGCTGGCGGAGGCCGGCCTGCCGCACGACCCGGCCCTCGAGGTGTCCGCGGCGGCGTGGACGACGGAGGCGGCCGTCGCCGCGGTCGGCGACTTCCTCGAGCGCGAGCCGCTGCCCGACGCGTTCTTCTGCTTCACCGACTCGATGGCGCTCGCGGTGCTCGGCCTGCTGTGGCAGCGGGGGGTGCGGGTGCCGCAGGACGTGGCCGTGGCGGGGTTCGACGACGTCGCGCCGTCCCGGTACGCGGTGCCGCCCCTGACGACGGTGGCGTTCGACCTGCGGGGGTTCGCCGCGACGACGCTCGACCTGCTTGCCGCCCGCATCGAGGACCGGGACCGCGCGCCACGGCGGGTGCTCCTGCCGCACCGCGTCGTGGTCCGGGAGAGCACGGGCGGGGTCCCGGTGCGACCGGCGCGCACCGAGCGCGCGACCGCGGAGGCCTGAGCCGCGACACGTCCGCTCTGTCCGGCGGCCTCCTGCTTGTCCTGGCGTTCCAACGATGTAATGATCTCCGGGACGGTGACGGCGCCGCGGTCCGGGAGGGCCGGTGGCACCGCCGCCGCCGGACGAGGTCCGTTCTGTCTCACGAAGGAGTGATGACATGGGCATCCGACGACCCCACCGCGCCCACGTCCCCGTACCGTCCTCCGCCAGGCCGCCCGACCCAGGCGGTGGCCTGACGCGCCGGCAGGTCCTGCTCGGGTCGCTCGCCGCGGCCGGCGGGGTCGCGACGGTCGGCGCGCTCGGCGGGTGCAGCCCGGCCGCCGTGGCCGCCGGCGGAGCGGTGCCGCTGTCCTACTGGCACCTGCTCAGCGGCGGTGACGGCATCGTCATGGCGAACCTCGTCGAGGAGGTCAACGCCATGGGCCACGGGTACGACGCCACCCAGACCGTGCTCGCCTGGGGCGCGCCGTACTACACCAAGCTCGCCATGGCGAGCGTCGGCGGCCGTGCCCCCGACGTCGCCGTCATGCACGCCTCACGCGTCGCCGGGTACGCCCCGGGTGGCCTGCTCGACCCGTGGGACCTCGACCTGCTCGCCGACGTCGGCGTCCAGGAGGGGGACTTCCTCGAGCGGGTCTGGCAGAAGGGCACGCTCGACGGGAACGTCTACTCGATCGCCCTCGACTCGCACCCGTTCATCCTCATGTACAACACCGACGTCGCGGCGCAGGCCGGTGCGCTCGGGCCCGACGGCCGCCTCGTGCCGATCGAGGACCCCGAGACGTTCCTCGAGGTCGCCCGGGCCATGCAGGCCGTCACGGGCGGTCACGGCGTCGCGTACGGGTACCTCGGCGACGGCGCCCAGATGTGGCGGCTCTTCTACACGTTCTACAAGCAGCACGGTGCGGACTTCGACCTGTCCGGCGACAAGGCGAAGGTGGACGTGGACGCCGCGGTGTCGTCGCTGGAGTACATCCAGCGCATGCTCGACGGCACGGTGGCCACGCCGAACGGCGACTACGGGACGGCCGTCTCGGAGTTCGCGTCCGCCGAGGCCGGCATGTTCCTCACCGGCGTGTGGGAGCTGCCGACCATGAAGGCCGCCGGGTTCGGGCTCGACGCGCAGCCGATCCCGACGCTGTTCGGGACGCCCGCCGCGTACGCCGACTCGCACGCGTTCACGCTGCCCCACCAGAACGACCCCGACCCCGAGCACCGGCGGGCCACGTACGAGTTCGTCGCCGACCTGCTGAAGAACTCGCTGCCGTGGGCGGAGGCCGGGCACATCCCGGCGTTCCAGCCCGTGGTCGAGAGCGAGGACTACGCGCAGCTCACCCCGCAGGCGAACTACGCGCCGGCCGCGGAGATCCTCAACTACGACCCGGAGGCGTGGTTCACCGGGTCGGGGTCGGACTTCCAGAACTACTTCCTGGAGACCGTGCAGAACGTGTTCCTGCAGGGTGCCGACCCGCGTGAGGGCTTCGAGGCCTTCGTCCGACGCATCGACGTCCAGCTCGCCAAGCCGAACCCGGTCTGAGCCGTCCCGTCCCTGTCCCGATCCGACGAGGGAGTCCGATCGTGTCCTCCGCAACACTCGGCGCCCGGACCGGCCGTGCCCGCGCGGGCACCGCCGCACCGCAGCGCACCGTCACCAGCACGCAGCGCTCGCGCGACACCCGCATCGGCTGGGCGTTCGTCGCACCGTTCGTCGTCGTCTTCGCCATGTTCCTGCTGTGGCCCCTGCTGCACGGCCTCTGGCTCAGCTTCACGGGCGAGAGCATCACCGGCGCAGGCGGCTCGTTCCTCGGGTTCGCCAACTACGCCGAGGCGCTGTCGGACCCGATCATGTGGCGCTCGATGCTCAACACCGTGTGGTTCACGGTGCTGTCCACCGTGCCGCTCGTGCTCGTCGGGCTCGTCATGGCGCTGCTCGTCTTCCAGGGACTGCCCGGGCAGTGGCTGTGGCGGCTGTCGTTCTTCATGCCGTTCCTGCTGGCGTCCACGGTCGCGGCGCAGTTCTGGATCTGGATGTACAACCCGCAGCTCGGGCTCGTGAACGCGCTGCTGGGCACCGTCGGCATCGAGGGCCAGGCGTGGTTGCAGGACCCGCGGTGGGCCATGCTCGCCGTCGTCGTCGAGACGCTGTGGTGGACCGTCGGGTTCAACTTCCTGCTCTACCTGACGGCCCTGCAGAACATCCCCGAGCAGCAGTACGAGGCCTCCGCGCTCGACGGCGCCGGCCGGTGGCGCCAGCTGTGGTCGATCACGCTGCCGCAGCTCGGGCCCACCACGGTGCTCATCGTGCTGCTGCAGGTCCTGGCCTCGCTCAAGGTCTTCGACCAGATCTACATCATGACGCAGGGCGGTCCCGGCGGGACCACGCGTCCGCTCGTCCAGTACATCTTCGAGTCCGGCTTCACGGGCTACCGGTTCGGCTACGCGTCGGCGATCGCGTACGTGTTCTTCGCGGTCATCGTCATCATCTCGGTCGCGCAGCTGCGGTTCACGTCGCGGAGGAACCAGGCATGACCACCACCGTCGCACCCCAGCCGAACGCCGCCTACCGTCCCGGTCCGCGCCGCACCGGACGCCTGGCCGCCTCCGCGAACCTGCGCGTGGGCGAGCGGTTCGCCAGCCCGGGCCGCGTCGTCGCGATCCTCGCGCTCGTCGTCATGGCGGTCACGTGGCTCCTGCCCTTCGTGTGGGCCGTCATCACGTCCTTCAAGTCCGAGGCCACCGCGGCCGCGACGCCCGTGACCCTCCTGCCCGAGGACGGGTTCACCACCGACGCGTACGCCAACGTGCTGCGCGAGGGGAACGTCCCGCTGTGGACGTGGAACAGCCTGCTCACCGCGACCGCCATCACGGTCGTCACGCTCGCCGTCTCGGCGCTCGCCGCGTACGCGCTCGCGCGCATCGACTTCACCGGCCGCAAGTGGCTGTTCTACCTGATCATCGCCTCGATCATCGTGCCGCCGCCGGTGCTGATCGTCCCGCTGTTCTACGAGATGCTCACCCTGAACCTCGTCGACACGTACTGGGCGATCATCCTGCCGCAGCTCGTGCACCCGGCCATGGTGTTCATCCTCAAGAAGTTCTTCGAGCAGGTCCCCGTCGAGCTCGAGGACGCCGCGCGCATCGACGGCGCCGGCCGGCTGCGCGTGTTCTGGAGCATCGTGCTGCCGCTGTCGCGGCCGATCCTCGCGGCCGTCGCGATCTTCGTGTTCATCGGCGCCTGGAACAACTTCCTGTGGCCGTTCATCATCACGTCCGACGCGTCCCTCATGACCCTGCCGGTCGGCCTGCAGACCGTGAAGAGCGCGTACGGCCTGCAGTACGCGCAGACGATGGCGTCGGCCGTGCTCGCCGCGCTCCCGCTGGTGATCGTCTTCCTGTTCTTCCAGCGGCAGATCATCCGCGGGTTCTCCACGACCGGCTTCGGCGGTCAGTGACCCGCACCCGCACCACCGCACCGCAGCCGTCGCCGTCCCGGGGCACCACCGGCGCCCCGGGACGGGCGGCCCGTCCCACCCGAGGAGCCCCATGACCCGCGCACGCCTGACCCTCGACCGCGACTTCACGGCCGGGCCCGTGCCGCACCGCCTGTTCGGCTCGTTCGTCGAGCACATGGGCCGGTGCGTCTACACCGGCATCTACGAGCCCGGCCACCCGGCCGCCGACGAGCAGGGGTTCCGCACCGACGTCCTCGAGCTCGTGCGCGAGCTCGGCGCGACCGTCATCCGGTACCCCGGCGGCAACTTCGTCTCCGGCTACCGCTGGGAGGACGGCGTGGGCCCGCGCGAGGAGCGCCCCGTCCGCCTCGACGGCGCGTGGCACACCGTCGAGACCAACCAGTTCGGCCTGCACGAGTTCGTCGACTGGGCGCGCGTCGCCGGGGTCGAGGTCATGGAGGCCGTCAACCTCGGCACGCGCGGCGTCGAGGAGGCGCGCGCGCTCGTCGAGTACGCGAACCACCCCGGCGGCACCGCGTGGTCGGACCTGCGGCGCAAGAACGGGCACGCCGAGCCGTTCGACATCCGGCTGTGGTGCCTCGGCAACGAGATGGACGGCCCGTGGCAGATGGGCCAGAAGACGGCCGAGGAGTACGGGCGCATCGCGACCGAGGCGGCCAAGGCGATGCGCCTGGTCGACCCGACGATCGAGCTGGTGGCGTGCGGGTCGTCGAACTCCGGCATGCCGACGTTCGGCTCCTGGGAGCAGACCGTCCTGCGGCACGCGTACGAGCACGTCGACTACATCTCGGCGCACGCCTACTACCAGGAGGTCGAGGGCGACCACGGGTCGTTCCTGGCCAGCGCGGTCGACATGGACTACTTCATCGAGTCCGTCGTCTCCACCGCGGACGCCGTGCGCGCCGCGGGCAAGCACAAGAAGCACATCGACCTGTCGTTCGACGAGTGGAACGTCTGGTACCAGACCGGCAAGGAGACGCCCGACCAGCCGCACGTCATCGAGCGCGAGGCCGTCTGGCGCGAGCACCCGCGGATCATCGAGGACGAGTACGGGGTCACCGACGCCGTCGTCGTCGGGACGCTGCTCAACTCCCTGCTGCGGCACGGCGACCGCGTGAAGGTCGCCAACCAGGCGCAGCTCGTCAACGTCATCGCCCCCATCCGCTCCGAGGAGGGCGGCCCGGCGTGGCGGCAGACGATCTTCTGGCCGTTCGCGCGGACCGCCGCGCTGGCGAAGGGCGAGATCCTGCGGCCCGTCGTCGCCTCCGACCGGTACGGCACCGCGCGGTTCGGGGACGTGGACCTCGTCGACGTCTCCGCCACGTGGGACGAGGAGAACGGGCGCGTCGCGCTGTTCCTCGCCAACCGCGGGCTCGACGAGGCGGCGGACGTCGCGGCGACGCTGCGGGGCTGGCGGCTCGGCCGGGTGCTGACGGCCGAGGTGCTCGACGTCCCCGAGGGCGGCGACCGGTACACCGCGAACACGCAGGAGAACCCGGACGCCGTGGGCCTGCGTCCCCTGGGCGACGTCACGGTCGACGGCGAGCAGGTGGCGCTGCGCCTGCCGCCGCTGTCGTGGGCGGTCGTGCAGCTGGAGGCGACCGCGGCCTGACCGTCGCGCGTGCGACGCGCGGCCGGGTGGCGGGTCCGCCGCCGGCCGCGCCGGGACCCGCCCCGGTGCGCAGGTGCGCACCGGGGCGGGGTGCGCCGCGGGGGATGATGCGGCCGTGGACGGCGAGCGGCCCGGGGACGAGCGGGCGGGGGACGAGCGGGCGGGGGACGGGCCGGGGGAGCCGCGCGCGCAGGCCGCGCCCGAGGTCGGCGTCGGCCCCTGGCCCGGCGGCCCGGACGCGTGGCCGCGGGTGGCCGGGCCGGGCTCGGCGCTCGACCCCCGCTACGACCCCGAGCTGCTCGCGCACGGCGACCGCCGCAACGTCGTCGACCGGTACCGCTACTGGACGGTCGAGGCGGTGGTCGCCGACCTCGACACCCGCCGGCACGCGTTCCACGTCGCCGTCGAGAACTGGGCGCACGACCTCAACATCGGGTCGGTCGTCCGCACCGCGAACGCGTTCCTCGCCGCCGAGGTGCACGTCGTCGGGCGGCGACGCTGGAACCGCCGCGGGGCGATGGTCACCGACCGCTACCAGCACGTGCGCCACCACCCCGGCGTGGACGACCTGCTGACGTGGGCCGCCACCGCGGGCCCGGACGGCGGTGCCCTGCCCGTGCTCGGCGTGGACAACCTGCCCGGCTCGGTGCCGCTCGAGGGGTACCCGCTGCCGCGGGAGTGCGTGCTGCTCTTCGGCCAGGAGTCGACCGGCCTGTCCGACGCCGCGCGCGCCGCCGTCGTCGACGTGCTGCACATCGCCCAGTACGGCTCGACCCGCTCGATCAACGCGGGGGCCGCGGCGGCGATCGCGATGCACGCCTGGGTCGTGCAGCACGCGGGGCCACCGGCCGACTGAGGGACGCCCTGCGGAAAGGTGCTCCGGTCCCGCCGCGCCCTCTCTACACTCCGGCGGGTGACGATCGGCGGGAACCCGGAGGAGGTGCGCGCCCGGGCGCGGCGTGTGCGGGCGATGGCCGAGGACCTCGGCTCGACGGCCGACACCGTGCGGGCCGGGGCGGGCATCGAGTGGGTCGGCGTCGCCGCCGACCGGTACCGCGACCGGCTCGTGGACCACGCGCAGCAGGTGCAGGCCGCACGGGACGAGCTGCTGGGCACCGCCGCGGCGCTGGACCGGCTCGCCGACGCGCTGGAGGAGCGGCAGGCGGCGATCCGCAGGGCCATGCAGGCGGTCGAGGACGCCGTGGACGACGCCCGGCGGACGGTGTCCCGGCTCGCGGGCGAGGCGCTGAGCGAGGCGGAGCAGGCGACGCGGCGGGCCGCGCAGGAGGTGCTCGAGCGGGCACGGACGCTGCCGCTGCCCGGTGCCCCGGAGTGGACCACCGTCGCGAGGACGATCGGAGACCTGTGGTGACCGCTGCCCTGCAGCCGCTCGACGGCGCGCTGCGTGCGCGCCTCGACGAGCCGGACTGGCGCGTCGTGAGCGACGGCGTCCCCGACCTGCCGACCTGGTCACGGCCCCTGCCGACGACCCGCGCGGGCGACGCGGCGGAGCCCGTCGAGGAGCCCGGTGCCGTCGACCCGGCCCTGCGCGCGGCCGTCGGGCTGCGCGCGTCCGCGCTCGTCGAGGTCGAGGTCGCGGCGGCCGGCGGTGAGCGCGCCGTCCTCGCCGTCCTGTGGGCCGACGCGCACGCCGGCGCCGCGCTCGCGCGCGGCGTGGACGTCGTGCCCCGGGGCGGCCCCGACGCCGCCGTGCTGCGGCCGGGCGTCGAGGTCAGCGCGTTCGACGTCGACCGCCTGCTGGACGAGGTGCTGCGGCTGGTGCCGGACGCGCCGGTCGTCGTCCCGGCCGCCGAGGCGGTCGTCCCGGAGGAGCTGACGATCGGGCTCGCGCAGGCGATCCGCACGGGCGACCGCAGCACGGTCGAGGCGCTGTGCGCCGCCCTCGGGGTCCCGGAGCCGCCCGCGGTGGTCGACGCGGCCGTGCGGAGCCTGTCGGGGAACCTCACGCTCACGGCCCGCAGCCGTGGCCGTGACGACGTGAGCGCCGGGACGTGGCTGCGGTGCGACGCCGGCTGGGTCGAGCTCGTGCGCACCGGTGACGGGATGGTCCGGCACACGCCGCGCACGCGCGAGGGCATCGCGCGCCGGCTGCTGTCGGACCTGACGGGCCGCATGGCGGCCGCGCTGCGCACCGCCGGTGCCGGCACGGACGGCGAGGAGGGGGACGCGTGACCATCGACGTGCAGGGCGGTGCCGGCGGGATCGGCGCGCGCCTGCAGGACCTGCGCTCCGAGGCGGACCTGCTCGACCGGCTCGGCGACGACGTGCGGGAGTGGTCCGGCGCGGTCGCGAGCACCGCCGTGGACGAGGACGTGCTCGCCGCGGTCGTCCTGTGCCCGGGAGAGGTGGCGGCCGTCGAGGCGGCGGTCGCCGCGGCGACCCTCGGGCCGCAGGGCATGCTCGTCGTCAGCACCGGCTTCGAGACGACCGCGGTCGCCCTGCGGGCGTCCGCGAGCACCTACGAGCTCGTCGACCGGGCCAACGAGCGGGCGCTCGAGGCGCTCGGCAACGCCGCCGGGTTCGGCCTCGGGCTCGCGCTGCCCGGCCTGGTCGTCGGCGGCGGCCTGCTGGCGGCCGGCGGCGGGCTGCTGCTGCTCACCCGGCCCGGCGGACCGCAGCTGCTCGCCGCCCTGGCGGACCAGCGCGAGCGGCTCGGCGAGATCGCGCTGCGCGGCCTGCACGAGACCCCGTGGCTGTTCGAGGGGCTCACGCGCATGGCGCCCGGTCTCGTGCAGGGCGGCGCGGTGAGCATCAGCACGCTGCTCGCCGGGCCGACCGGCGGCCTGACGCTGCCGGTCCTGCTGTCGGGCGGGATGTGGCCCACCGGTGACTACGAGGACGCGGTCGCGGGGCTCATCAACGCCGGCGGCCGGTTCGGGCTGTTCGAGGACGCCGGGGACGTGAACGTGGGCAAGGCGCCGATCCCGAGCTCCGTCACGGTCGTCGACGGCGACCAGCGGGTCATCGTGCCCTACGGCGCGGACCTGCACGCGCCCGGCTCCGTCGAGGACATCTTCATGGAGCAGTACGACCTCTACCGCGAGTCGGACCCGGACAACAGCGGGCAGGTGCAGATCGTCACGCGGCACCACCCCGACGGCACGGTCACGCACGTCGTCCAGATCCCGGGGACCGAGGAGTGGGGGGCGCAGCGCGGCGACAACCCGTTCGACCTGACGTCGAACGTGCACCTCATGGCCGGGCACGACACGTTGATCGAGAAGCAGGTCATCGCCGCGATGAAGGCGGCCCGCATCGAACCCGGTCAGCCGGTGATGCTCACGGGCCACAGCCAGGGCGGCATCATCGCGGCGTCGCTCGCCTCCGACCCCGCGTTCCGCGCGCAGTACTCGGTCGAGAGCGTCGTCACGGGGGCTCGCCCATCGCGCGGTTCGACATCCCGCCGTCGGTCTCCGTGCTCGCCCTCGAGCACGACCAGGACGTCGTGCCCATGCTCGACGGCCGGGAGAACCCGGACCGCCCGAACGTCCTGACGATCAACCGGGACGTCCAGGCGTCGCAGACCACCGTGACGACGCCGTACACCGGCGGCCACCGGGAGGACATCGGCGTCGGGCCGCTGAGCATGCACGACAACCGCCTGTACGCGCAGACGGGAGCCCTGGTGGACTCGTCCACGGACCCGGGCGTCCAGCAGTGGCGGCAGGACCAGCAGCGGTTCTTCACCGGCGACCCGACGGTGACCCGCTGGGAGGTGAGCAGCCGGTGAGGTCCGCGGGGCGCCGCCGCACGGCGGGCGCGCCCGTGGTCCTCGTCGCCAGGGCCGGGTCGTCGGCGATCCCGGCGCGGGTGGCGGTCGCGCTGGTCGCGGGGCTCGCGCTCGGCGCGTGCTCGACGCCGTCGTCCGGCGTCCCCGACGACGTGCTGGTCGAGCAGATCGCCGGTCTGCCCGGCGTCACCTCCGTGACCCTGGAGTTCCAGCGCGACCCGACGTACGGGCCCCACTACGAGGGGGAGATCGTCGTGGACCCGGGCCTGACCGAGGAGGAGGCGCGGTG
The DNA here is from genome assembly GCF_009720485.1 of Cellulomonas sp. JZ18. Lineage (NCBI taxonomy): Bacteria > Bacillati > Actinomycetota > Actinomycetes > Micrococcales > Cellulomonadaceae > Cellulomonas > Cellulomonas sp. JZ18. The sequence continues at coordinate 638,785 of NZ_CP045245.1, forward strand.
CGTCAGCGCGCAGGCCTGGGAGATCCTCTGGCAGGGGCGCAGGACCCAGACGTCGAGCGTCAGCTTCGTCCACGGCGACGACAGGATCGGCTCCTTCGGCGACGGGGACGGCACCGACTACTACGGCCCGCGTCCCGCCGGGCCGCGCGCCACGGCGACGATCACGCCGTGCCGGCCGTCGTGAACCGCCGTCGGGAGGTGCCCGTGGTCCGCGGTCGACGCGGGGCCGTCGTGCCGGCCGTCGTGCTCGTCGCCGTGCTCGCCGGCTGCGTGCCGCCGTTCGGCAGCGTGGACGACGAGACGCTGTTCGAGCAGATGCGCGCGGTGCCGGGGGTGGAGTCGGTCGAGGTCGAGTTCCAGCAGGACCCCACGTACGGCCCGCACTACGACGGGGAGATCGCGCTCGAGCCGGGCCTGACGGAGGACGAGAGGCGCTGCGCGCTCCGCAGCATCAGCGAGCTGTTCTGGCAGGGCCGCGACACCCAGACGGACGGCGTCTCGGTCTCCTGGGACGGCGAGAGCGCGCTGCTCACCGTCTCCGACGGCCTGGCCGAGCGGTTCGGTCCCCGCCCCTCGGAGCCGCGCGCGTCGGCGACCCTCACGCCGTGCCCCTACCTCACCGCGACGCCCTGACGGCGGCCCGGCCGGCGGCCGGGGCGGACGTCCCGACGGGCGGTTCGGCGGGGTGGCAGACTGCGGTCGTACCGCATCCGTCTACGTGCAGGAGATGCCGCGATGCCCATCGCAACCCCCGAGGTCTACGCCGAGATGATCGACCGGGCGAAGGCCGGCAAGTTCGCCTACCCCGCCGTGAACATCACGTCGTCCCAGACCGTCACCGCCGCCATCCAGGGCTTCGCGGAGGCCGAGTCGGACGGCATCATCCAGGTGTCCGTCGGCGGCGCCGAGTACGCCTCGGGCTCGACGATCAAGAACCGCATCAGCGGCTCGCTGGCGCTCGCGGCCTACGCGACCGAGGTCGCGAAGAACTACGGCGTGACGATCGCGCTGCACACCGACCACTGCGTCAAGAAGAACCTCGACTCGTGGGTCCGCCCGCTGCTGGCGCACGAGGCCGAGCAGGTCAAGCGCGGCGAGAACCCGCTGTTCCAGTCGCACATGTTCGACGGCTCGGACATCCCGCTCGAGGAGAACCTCGTCATCGCGGCGGAGCTCCTCGAGCTCTCGCAGGCGGCCCGCACGATCCTCGAGATCGAGGTCGGCGTCGTCGGCGGCGAGGAGGACGGCCACGAGGCCGAGATCAACGAGAAGCTCTACACGACGGCCGAGGACGGCCTCGCGACCGTCCGCGCGCTCGGCGCCGGCGAGAAGGGCCGCTACCTGACGGCCCTGACGTTCGGCAACGTGCACGGCGTGTACAAGCCGGGTGCGGTCAAGCTGCGCCCGTCGATCCTCGCGGACATCCAGAAGGCCGTCGGCGACGAGATCGGCAAGGAGAACCCGTTCGACCTCGTGTTCCACGGTGGTTCGGGCTCGACGGCCGAGGAGATCTCCGAGGCGGTCGACAACGGCGTCATCAAGATGAACATCGACACCGACACGCAGTACGCGTTCACGCGCCCTGTCGTCGGCCACATGTTCACCAACTACGACGGCGTGCTGAAGATCGACGGCGAGGTCGGCAACAAGAAGGCCTACGACCCGCGCGCCTGGGGCAAGCTCGCCGAGGCGGGCATGGCCGCGCGCGTCGTCGAGGCGTGCCAGCAGCTGCGCTCAGCGGGTCAGAAGCTCTCCTGACCCCTGCACCACGCACGACGGCCCCGGACCTCGCGAGGTCCGGGGCCGTCGTCGTCCCACCGGCGGTGGACCGGCGGGCTCGTCTCAGGGAGTGGTCGAGTCCACGGGCTCGAACGGCTCGGCCGTGTCGTCGTCGTCCACCACGTCGAGCAGCTCGCCGATGCGGGTCACCTCGAGGAGGAACCGCACCGTCGGCGGCACCCGCAGCAGGCGCACGCGGTGCTCGCTGCGGATCGACAGGCGGGCCAGGAAGGCGACACCCGACGAGTCCATGAACGTCACGTGGTGCGCGTCGACCTCGATGGGCAGACCGCGCTGCTCGGCCTCGGCCGTCGCCTCCTGGAGCTCAGGCCCCAGGTCCGCGTCGACCTCGCCCGACAGGACGATCCGCGTACGGTCCGTCCCGACGATGACGTGCACGGCCCCGGGCTCACCGGCAGCCGGTCCCCGCCCGACTCCGTGGTGCGCGTGGGCTCGCCCTGGTCGGGGCTGTTACCGTCTCGCACGATGCTCCTTCCGGCGCAGGGGGAGGGGCTCGCCGTGTGGTCGAGTTTGTCCGTCCGCTCGGCACGCTAGACGATCGGAGGTGGTGGTGGTCAACTCCCACGCCTCCGCGTCGCCCGCGCGTGCGGCGTCGGGCGTCCTCGACGGGGTGACGCCGGACCTCCTCGCGGGCGCGCTGGGAGCCACTCTCGTCCCGACGGCGCTGCTGAGGGCCGTGCCGGACGCCCTGCACGTGACGTGGGTCAACGACGCCCTCGCGCGCGCGACGGGGTACGACGCGCGCGACGTCGTCGCGCTGGACGTGCTGACCGACCCGCGTGTCCGACCCGTGGACGTCACGGCGGCCCGCACCGGCCTCGCGGCGGGCCTGCCGTTCGCGCAGCGGGTCGTGCTGCGGCGGCCCGACGGCACGTACGTCCAGTGCATCGCGCACCTCGCCCCGTCGGCCCTGCCGGTGCCGAGGGCGGCGCCTGGGTCGCGGCGCTCCAGGACCTCACCGCGCAGCTCACGGAGCGCGCCGAGCAGGTCGCCCTGGTGGAGGCGGAGCGGCGCGAGCGGCGCAGCCTGTCCCTCATCGCGCGCGTGTCGGACCTGCTGATGGACGTGGACGAGCCGCACGGCCTGCGCGAGATCGCGTCGCTGCTGACGGCCGAGGTCGTCGGCTGGGCCCGCTTCTACCTCCACGACCGCGGTCTGTGGGCCGCCGAGGGCCTCGACCCGCGGCGACCGGGCGGGGCGCCCCGGCCCGACGGGCAGGGCCCCCGGCTGCCCACGTCGTGCCCCCGCGACCCCGTGGGACGGCTCCTCGGCGGCTCCCTGGACGAGGCGGTCGAGCTGGAGCTCGGTGCGCCCCAGCCGGAGGGGACGTACGCGCAGTGGCTCGCCGCGCACGTCGTCGCCGGCCCGCCGGCGCGCGAGCGCCCGGGCCGGGAGCGCGGACCCCTCGACCGCACGGCCCCGGAGCCCGTCGGGGCGCCCGGGCCGGCCGACGGCCGCCTCGTCGTGCTCCCGGTGCCGGGGCGGCGGCGCACCGTCGGGCTGCTCGTCGTGCAGCCGCGCGGCGGGGGCGGTCTCGCGGCGCTCGACGCGGGCACGCTCACCGTCCTCGAGCTCGTGGCACGCCGCGTGGGCCTGTCGATCGACAACGTGCGGCTCTACGACCGCGAGCACCGCCTCGCGGAGACGCTGCAGCGCGCGATGCTGCCCGAGCAGGGCGAGGTCGACGGGCTCGACGTCTGGACCTACTACTCGCCCAACGCGGACGACGCGCAGGTGGGCGGCGACTGGTACGACGTGCAGCAGCTCGGGGACGACACCGTGGGCGTCGTCGTCGGCGACGTCGTCGGGCACGACGTCGAGGCGGCGGCCGCGATGGGGCAGCTGCGCTCGGTGGTGCGCTCCTACGCCATGGACGTCGCGACGCCCGGCGCCGTGCTCGACCGCGTCGACCAGCTCTTCGGCGGCCTGCGGATCCCGCGTGCGGCGAGCCTGGTGCTGTCGACGCTGCAGCGGCACCGGGACGGGCGCTGGCTGCTGCGCTACGCGCGCGCGGGGCACCTGCCGGTCCTGCACGTGCGCGACGGCCACGCGACGCAGCTGCGCGACGCGGGCGGGCCCCTCATCGGCTTCGGCACGGGCGGGCGCGGTACCGCCGACGCGCTGCTCGAGCCCGGCGACGTCCTCGTGTACTACACGGACGGGCTGGTGGAGCGCCGCGACCGCAGCCTCCGTGACGGGTTGACGGTGCTCGAGAGCGTCGCGGCGAGCATCACGGCGCGCGACGCGCCGGGCATCGGCGAGGACCTGCTCTCGCGCCTGGCCGACCACCCGGAGGACGACGTCGCCGTCGTCGTCGTGCGGGTGCCGGACCCGGAGGACCACCTGCGTGGCACGACCAGCCCGCGCCGGCGGCGCTGGTCGCTGCCGAGCGAGCCGGCGTCGATCGCGCGCGCCCGGCACGCGGTCGTGCGCACGTGCGAGGCGTGGGACATCCCGGAGGCGTCGAACGCCGAGCTCGTCGTCAGCGAGCTCGTCGCGAACGCGGTCCTGCACGGCTGGGGGCACGTGGCGCTGCAGCTCTACGACACCGGCGACGGGCTGCGCATCGAGGTGGAGGACGCCAACCCGACGCCGCCCGTCACGACCGACGGCCACCCGGGGCGGGTCGGCGGGTTCGGGATGCAGATCGTCGAGCGGCTGTCCGACTGGGGCTGGCGCCAGTCGCGCGGCGGCAAGGTCGTGTGGGCGAAGGTGCGCCCGGGGGCGCTGCCGCGGCCGACGCGCGACGACGGCTGACGCGCGACGACGGCTGACCCGCGTCACGAGGCCGGCGCGCGGGTCCTCGGCGGACCGGCCGCCCCGCCCGCGCGGCCGTGCGGTCAGGCGGGCGCGTTCGCCCGGTCGGCCTCGGCGACGTCCTCGAGCGGGTCGCAGCGGTGCGACGTGTCGATGCGGAACAGGTCGAGCGCGCCGCAGATCTCCAGGACGAACAGGTCGCGCTCGGCGGCGCCGCGCAGCACCGTCGCCCCGCCGCGGCGGCGGCCGGAGTCGGCGAGCGAGATGAGGAAGGCCGCGCCGGTCGAGTCCATGAACGTGACCCGGCACATGTCGATCACGAGCAGCTGGCGGCGCAGACCGACGACCCGCGCGGTGACCTCGGGGAACTGGTCGCGCTCGGCGAGGTCGAGGTCGCCGGCGATGACGAGGGTCGTGGTCGTGGACGACGTCGAGATCTCGATCATGGTGCTCCGCAGCGACGGTGCCGACGGGGGAGGGGATCGGCCGCGGCACGGCCTGCTGGTCGGCCGTTCGACTGTAGCCGCGGTGCCGAGCGGTCGCACCTCGGCCCCGGGTGACTCCGCCGCCGACCACCGCGAGGGCGCGCGGTGGACGCCGCGCGATCCCGCACGTCTGCCCGGCGTCGCCCCGCGGGTGCAGACTGGCGGCATGGCGCACGAGAACCTGCTGGACGGTCCCGCACCCACGCACCTGCCCGCCGACGGCCCCGACGGCGCCGCCCGCACCGCGCTCGCCGTCGGTGAGGACCCGCGGGACGTCGCGCGCGTCGCGCCGGCCTCGTCGCTCGCCTGGGCGCTGCTCGCGGAGCGCGCGGACGACCCGGTGGACGCCTACGCGTACGCGCGCACCGGCTACCACCGCGGGCTGGACGCGCTGCGTCGCGCCGGCTGGCGCGGGCAGGGCCCGGTCCCGGCCGCACACGAGCCGAACCAGGGCTTCCTGCGGGCGCTCCTGGCGCTCGCCGAGGCCGCCGACGCGATCGGCGAGAGCGACGAGGCCGCGCGCTGCCGCCAGTTCCTCGTGGACTCGGGCACGTCCGTCGACGAGGTCCGCGCACTGCGCTGACCCCGCCGGGCGGGCGGGCGGCACCCGCGTCAGCGCCCTCCGGTACCCTTCCGGGTGGCCGCGGGTCACTGCCGCCCGCGCCCGGGTCACCCGCGCCGCGAGCCCGCTCGCGCCCGTCTGCGGGCGGAGCCGCACCGCAGGCAGCAGGAAGTGGTGATCTGCATGCCCGCCGTCGTGGTGCTCGGCGCCCAGTGGGGCGACGAGGGCAAGGGCAAGGCGACCGACCAGCTCGGCGACCGCACCGACTACGTCGTGAAGTTCAACGGCGGCAACAACGCCGGGCACACGGTCGTGATCGAGGGCGAGAAGTACGCGCTCCACCTGCTGCCGTCGGGCATCCTCACGCCGGGGGTCGTCCCGGTGATCGCCAACGGCGTCGTCGTCGACCTCGAGGTGCTGTTCGAGGAGATCGAGGCGCTCGAGGCGCGCGGGGTGGACACCTCGCGCCTGCTGGTGTCGTCTGCGGCGCACGTCATCGCGCCCTACCACCGGACGATGGACAAGGTCACCGAGCGCTTCCTCGGTAAGCGCCGCATCGGCACCACGGGCCGCGGCATCGGCCCGACGTACGCGGACAAGATCAACCGCGTCGGCATCCGCGTGCAGGACCTCTTCGACGAGAAGATCCTGCGGCAGAAGGTCGAGGGGGCGCTCGACCAGAAGAACCACCTGCTGGTGAAGGTGTACAACCGCCGCGCGATCACGGTCGACGAGACCGTCGACGAGCTGCTGCGTCACGCGGAGCGCCTGCGCCCGATGGTCGCCGACACGCCGCTCGTGCTGAACCGTGCGCTCGACGAGGGGAAGACCCTCGTGTTCGAGGCCGGGCAGGCCACGATGCTGGACGTCGACCACGGCACGTACCCGTTCGTCACGTCCTCGGCGTGCACCGCCGGCGGCGCGTGCACCGGCTCGGGCGTCGGCCCCACGCGCATCGACCGCGTCGTCGCGGTCGCCAAGGCGTACACGACGCGCGTCGGCGAGGGCCCGTTCCCGACGGAGCTGCTCGACGACGACGGCGAGTGGCTGCGGCAGACCGGCGGCGAGTTCGGCACCACCACCGGGCGGCCGCGCCGCACCGGCTGGTACGACGCCGTCGTCGTCCGCTACGCCTCGCTCGTCAACGGGCTCACGGACCTCGTCGTGACCAAGCTCGACGTGCTCACCGGCCGCGACCGGATCCCCGTCTGCGTCGCCTACGACGTCGACGGCCGCCGGGTCGAGGACATGCCGGTCGACCAGAGCGACTTCCACCACGCGAAGCCCGTGTACGAGTACCTCGACGGCTGGACCGAGGACATCTCCGGCGCCCGCTCGATGGACGACCTGCCCCGCAACGCGCAGCGCTACCTGCAGTTCCTCGAGGACGTCTCGGGCACCCGGATCTCGTCGGTCGGGGTCGGCCCCGGCCGCGAGGCGACGATCATCCGGCACGAGCTGCTCGCCTGACGCCCCGGGCGGCGGACGGGCGTCCAGCAGGAGGGCCGTCCGCCGGCCGGTACGCTCGGCGCCCGTGGACATCCTCGTCGTCGGCACCGGTGCCCGTGAGCACGCCCTCGTCCGTGCGCTGTCGCTCGACCCGGAGGTCACCGCGCTGCACGCGGCGCCCGGCAACCCGGGGATCGCGCGGCACGCCGAGCTGCACCCCGTCGACCCGCTGGACGGTGCGGCCGTCGCCGAGCTCGCGACGTCGCTCGGCGTCGACCTCGTCGTCGTCGGGCCCGAGGCGCCGCTCGTCGCGGGCGTCGCGGACGCCGTGCGGGCCGCCGGCGTCCCGGTCTTCGGCCCGTCGGCCGAGGCCGCCCGGCTCGAGGGCTCGAAGGCGTTCGCGAAGGAGGTCATGGCCGCCGCCGGCGTGCCGACGGCCGAGCCGCGCGTCGCCACGTCGCTCGAGGAGGTCGAGGCCGCGCTCGACGCGTTCGGCGCGCCGTACGTCGTCAAGGACGACGGCCTCGCGGCGGGCAAGGGCGTCGTCGTCACCGACGACCGGGCGGCGGCCCTCCGGCACGCGCAGGCGTGCCTGGCCAAGGAGGGTGCCGCCGTGGTCGTCGAGGAGTACCTCGACGGGCCCGAGGTGTCGCTGTTCGTGCTGTCGGACGGCACCGACGTCGTGCCGCTCGTGCCCGCGCAGGACTTCAAGCGCGCGTTCGACGGGGACGCCGGGCCGAACACCGGCGGCATGGGTGCGTACTCGCCGCTGCCGTGGGCGCCCGAGGGTCTCGTCGACGAGGTCGTCGAGACCGTGGCGCGGCCGACCGTCGCCGAGATGGCGCGCCGCGGGACCCCGTTCGTCGGGGTCCTCTACTGCGGTCTCGCACTGACCGCCCGCGGCGTGCGCGTCGTGGAGTTCAACGCCCGGTTCGGCGACCCCGAGACGCAGGTCGTGCTCGCGCGGCTCGGGACGCCGCTCGGCGGCGTGCTCCACGCCGCCGCGACCGGCCGGCTCGCCGAGCTCGAGCCGCTGCACTGGCGTGCCGACGCGGCCGTGACCGTCGTCGTCGCGGCCGAGGGGTACCCCGAGAGCCCGCGCACGGGTGACCCGATCACGGGCCTCGACGCCGCCGACACCGTGCCCGGCGTGCACGTGCTGCACGCGGGCACCGCGGTCCGCACGACGGGGGAGACCGGGGAGAACCCGCTGAACGCGCCGCTGCTGGTCTCGGCCGGCGGCCGCGTGCTGTCCGTCGTCGGGGTGGGGGAGACCCTCGCCGACGCACGACGCGCCGCGTACGTGGCCGTCGACGCGGTCAACCTCGGCGGGTCGCACCACCGCACGGACATCGCGCTCGCGGCGGCCGAGGCGGCGTCGCGGGGCTGACGCCGCGCCCGGGCCGGCCCGCCCGGCGGGGCGTCACCCCGCCACGCCGAGCAGGGACCGCGTGATCCGCTCGGAGTCGCCCGTCATCTCCGCGATCGCGGCGCCCAGGTCCTGGTCCTGCACGGCACGGCCGGCCTCGGCCGCGAGCAGCACCGCGCGGCGGATGGCCTCCTTGACGAACGACGCCGTCATGCCGGCGGTCGCGCCCGCCGCGGCCGACAGCGCGGCGTCCGTGAACGGCAGCCCCTGCCCGTAGAGGTCGAACAGCCGCCGCCGCGCGCGGTCGTCGGGCAGGGGGATCTCGACGGCCAGGTCGACGCGGCCGGGACGCTGCGCGAGCGCGGGCTCGAGGACGTCCGCGCGGTTGGTCGTGAGCACGAAGGTGACGTCCGCGTCGGCCGCGAGCCCGTCGAGCGCGTCGAGCACCTCGAACAGCACGGGCGAGCTGCTGTGCACCGAGCGCTCCTCCGCCACCAGGTCGCAGTCCTCGAGCACGACGATCGACGGCTGCAGCGCGCGCGCCGTCTCGGCCGCGACGCCGATGAGCTGCAGGGCCGGGCCGGACAGCAGGATGACGGTGGTGCCCGGGCTGGCGCCGACGAGGTGGCGCACGGTGTGCGTCTTGCCGGTGCCGGGCGGGCCGTACAGCAGCACGCCGCGCTTGAGGTGCTGCCCCGCCGCGCGCAGGGCGTCGCGGTGCCGGGCGACGCCGAGCACCTGGCGCTCGACGCGCTCCAGCGTCCCGTCCGGCAGGACGACGTCCTCCCGCGGGACGACCGGGCGACGCACGTGCACGACGCCCGACTCGCCCGGGTCGAAGGGCGACCCGGAGAACGTCACCACCTGACCGCGCAGCGCGCTGCGCGCGTCCATCTCGTGCCGCACGCGCGTGAGGACGTCCGCGGCGACGGCGTCGTCGGGGCAGAGGACCTCGACCAGGGGCGCGCCGTCGTGCCGCATGCTCGCGCGGCGCTGCAGCAGCGCCACCGGCACGTCGTCCACCGCGAACAGGTGCAGCCCGAAGGCGACGACCTGCCGCGCCGTGTCCGGTCCGGTGGCGGCCCGGTGGTAGTCGACGGGCCCGAGCGGGAAGTGCGCGGGCCACGTACCGGCGTTCTGCAGGATCTCCGACAGCGACTGGTGGGTCTTCTGGTCGCCGCCGCCGATGCCGACCAGGCGCCCGCCGCCGGCTGCCTCGACCACCGCGGCCACCGCGATGTCGACGTCGACGCGGCGCAGCACCGGCAGCTGCGCGGCGTGCACGGGCAGCCCGCGGGGCTCGGTGCGCAGGTGCGCCGCCAGGACGGGCAGCAGCGGCTCGACGTCCCCGGGCTGCTCGCGCTGGCGCCGGGCGGCCGCCTGCGCCAGCGCCTCGTGCGCGGCGAGGTAGGCGTCGAGGTGGGCGTCGAGCTGGTCGTCCGTGATCTGCTGCGGCATGCCGGTCTCCCGTCGTCGGTGCCGCCCACGGTAGGGGCGGCCACCCCCGGCGCGGACCTGTTTCCCGGTGCGGACGCGCACCCGGTGCCGGCGGCCCGCACGGCAGACTGTGCGCGTGACCGACGCGACCCCCACCGTCCCCGTCCTGCCCGGCTGGCGGCACGTCTACTCCGGCAAGGTGCGCGACCTGTACGAGCCGGACGACTCGGTCGCCGGTGTCGCGCTGCGCGACCGGCACGGCGACGTCGTGCTCGTGATCGCCAGCGACCGGGTCTCCGCGTACGACCACGTGCTCAGCCCCGGGATCCCGGGCAAGGGCGTCGTGCTGACGCAGCTGAGCCTGTGGTGGTTCGAGCAGCTCGCGGACCTCGTGCCGAACCACGTCGTGACGACGGACGTGCCGGAGGCGGTCGCCGGGCGGGCGATGGTGTGCCGGCGGCTCGACATGGTGCCGGTGGAGTGCGTGGCGCGTGGGTACCTGACCGGGTCCGGACTGGCGGAGTACCGCGAGACCGGGGAGGTCACCGGCATCCGGCTGCCCGCGGGGCTGGTCGACGGGTCGCGCCTGCCTGAGCCGATCTTCACGCCCGCGCGGAAGGCGGAGCTCGGCGAGCACGACGAGAACGTGCGGTTCTCCGCGGTCGTCGACCTGGTCGGGCCGGAGACGGCCGAGCGGCTGCGCGACCTCACGCTCGCGGTCTACGGCCGGGCCGAGCAGGTCGCACGCGAGCGGGGCGTGGTCCTCGCCGACACCAAGCTCGAGTTCGGCACCGACCCGGACACCGGCGAGCTGACCCTCGGCGACGAGGTGCTCACGCCGGACTCGTCGCGGTTCTGGCCGGCGGACCAGTGGGAGCCCGGCCACGCGCAGCCGAGCTTCGACAAGCAGTTCGTGCGGGACTGGCTGACCTCCGCCGCCTCGGGCTGGGACCGGGCCGGCGACGTGCCGCCGCCCGCGCTGCCGCAGGACGTCGTCGAGCGGACCCGCGACCGCTACCTGGAGGCGTACGAGCGCCTGACGGGACGTCCGCTCGCCCTCTGACGCCGCGGGCCGGCGGGCCCGCTCAGAGCAGCGTCAGCACGCCGAGCGCGCCCACCGCGAGACCGAGGACGAGCGAGACCGCGATGAGCACGGCGTGCACCGTGCGGAACCGGGTCGGGCGGCCGGCGGCGTCGCGCGAGCGCGGGTCGGCCGCGATGCGCTGCCAGAAGCGCGGCCAGATCAGCAGGTTCCACAGACCGGTGGCGACGAGGACGACGGACCAGACGACGGGCAGCTCCACGTCGGCGATGATCGCACGCACGCCGGGCCGGCACCGGTGCGGCGACCCGCCCCGCGGCGTAGGTCAGGCCAGACGCACGTCGACGGGCTCGCGCAGCGGCCGCCACGCGGCCCCTCCGGACCGCGGCGCCACCCCCGTCAGCACGTCGGCGGCGGGCAGCGGCCCGAGGTCGAGCCCGGTGAGGTCCACGACGTCGACGACCGGCACCTGGAACGTGCGGAACGGTCCCAGCGGGGGCGGGTCGTCCGCCGCCTGCGCCGCCGCCGCGGCCGCCGCGAGCGCGTCGTCGTCGAGCTGCGGCGACTGGTCGAGCACGAAGGCCGCGGCGGCGAGCGTGCGCCCGGCGTCCACGGCCCACGCGACGACCTTCCAGTAGCGCCGCGGGACGCCGACGCCGCGGTACACCGGGTCGTCGTCCGCGAGCACCGGTCCCGTCAGCACGGTGAGGCGCAGACGGTGCGCCCGCGCGTGCGTGAGCACGTGGTCCTCGAGGCCGAGCCACAGGGTGGCGTCCTGGTTGAAGCCCGCCGCCTGCGGGGCAGCGTTCGGGTAGGCGAACGTCTCGCGGTTCGCCCGCAGGGCGACGTCCGCGTCCCCCCACACCGCGTCCCGGCGGCGCACGAGGTGGCCGCGGTCGAGGTCGTTGTGCGCGTAGAGCTCGGGGCCGCACTGCTCGTCGGCCGGCACCCGGGGGTCGAGGTACCAGTCGTCCTCCCGCGGGACGTCCCGCAGGAGCGCGCCGTCGACGTCGACCACCGTCGCCGCGGCGAGCCGGCGCACCGGGTCGAGCAGCACGGTGAAGTGCGTCGAGGGCAGCACGCGCACCGGGCGGCCGGGGTCCGGCAGCGGCACGCGGGGCCCGAGGTGGTCCGGGTCGTGACCGGCGGCGTCGTCCTGGCGCGTCGCGTCCATGCTCCGACCGTAGCCACGGGCACCGACGTGTGCGCGGGGGCTGGCGGCCATGCATCGTGACGCGATATATATCGACCGTGCGCCTGACCGAGCAGAGCTACCTGGTGCTCCTCGCCCTCGCGGAGGAGCCACGGCACGGCTACGGCATCGTCCAGGCGGTGCGCGAGCTGTCGGACGGGGAGGTCCGCCTCGGGGCGGGCACGCTGTACGGCGTGCTCGACCGCCTCGTGGCCGCGGGCTGGACCGAGGCCGCGGGCGAGGAGGTCGTCGACGGGCGGCTGCGCCGGTACTACCGCCTGACGGGTCAGGGGCGCGAGGCGGTCACCGCGCACACCGAGCGGCTCGCCGCGCTGGCGCGCCGCGCGAGCCGGGTCGTTGGGCCGGTCGGCCGTCCCGCCGCGGGAGGTGCCTGGTGAGCCGGCCCGCGGCGACGCCGCTGCCCGGGGTCGACCCCCGCTTCGCGCGCTCCGCGCGGCGCTGGCTCGTCGCCTACCCGCGGGACTGGCGGGAGGAGCGCGCCGACGAGGTCACGTCCCTGCTGGCCGACCTCGCGGCACCGGGGGCGCGGCGCGTCGGCGCGCGTGCCGGTCTGCCGCTGCTGTGGTCCGGGCTGGCGACGCGCCGCCGCCGGCGGCCGCCCCTGCGCGTCGTCCTCGGCTACCGCTTCCTCGCCCGCCCGGTGCCCGCTCGCTACCGCGCATGGGTGCGGGCCGACCTGACCGACCCGTGGCGTCCGCTGTGGGCCGGGTGGTGGCGCCTCCTCGGGTCGACGCCGATGCTCGCGATGCTCGTGGCCACGGCCGACGCGACGCACGACGTGCTCGGGGTGCTCACGTTCCTCCTCGCCTTCGCCGCGACCGCCTCCGCGTGCGACGCCGCGTACCGGCGCCGCGACGCCGAGCGGCACCTCCTGCCGAGCGCGGGCGAGCGCCTGCAGCCGGGGGACGCGCGCCGCGCGGAGGTGCTGCGCGACCGCGCCCAGGCCCTGCCGGCGGTCGAGGCCGCCGTGCGTGCCCTCGTCGTCCTCGCCCTCGGCTCGGCCGCGTGCCTCGTCGTCGCCGCGGCCGGCGGCGGCCTGGGGGCGGGCACCGCGGTGACCGTCGCGTGCGGTGCCGCACTGGGGCCGGTCGCGCTGCGACGGGCCCGACGCCGGGCGCCGCTGCTGGACGGGCTCGTCCCGCAGCCGGGGCGCCGCATGGTGCTCCCGACGACGGGTGCGCTCGCGGCTGCGCCACTCGGCGCGGCGGCCGTCGTCGGCCTCGCGGCGACCACCCTCGCCGCCGGTGACGAGCGGGCGGTCGTGGCGACGGTCGCCCTGGCGGCGGGCGCGGCCGGCGCGCCGGTGCTCCTGTGGTTGCGTGGGTGGCTGCGGACCCGGCGCCGTCTCGCCGGCGTCGACGTCCTGCGCGCCCTCGCGACGGGGCGCCGCCCGCCGCTCGACCTCCCGCGTCCGGGGCTGGTCCTCGTGCCGCCCGCGGCGCGCGGGACCGACGGCGGCGTGCTGTCGGACGCGTGAGGGACGGCCTGCGCGGCGCTCCCCGCCGCCGTCCGCGGACGGCCCGTCGGTCCTGCCCCCGACGGGCCGTAGGATCGGAGGGACCCCCCACCGTCGCGAACCAGGGAGCACCCGTGGGACGAGTCGTCGTCGACGTGATGCCGAAGCCGGAGATCCTCGACCCGCAGGGCAAGGCCGTGGCCGGTGCGCTGCCGCGCCTGGGCTTCGGGCAGTTCACGTCCGTGCGCCAGGGCAAGCGGTTCGAGCTCGAGGTGGACGGGCCGGTGACGCCCGAGGTGCTCGAGGCCGCCGCGGCCGCCGCCGAGCAGGTCCTGTCCAACCCGGTGATCGAGGACGTCGTCCGCGTCGCCGACATCGAGGCCGACGCCGCCGCGACGGTGGCGAGCCAGGGTCTGGCCTGATGACCCGCATCGGCGTCGTCACGTTCCCCGGGACGCTCGACGACCGCGACGCGGCCCGTGCCGTGCGCCTGGCCGGCGGCGAGCCCGTCGCGCTGTGGCACGCGGACGCCGACCTCAAGGGCGTCGACGCGGTCGTGCTGCCGGGTGGGTTCTCCTACGGCGACTACCTGCGGGCCGGGGCGATCAGCCGGTTCGCGCCCGTCATGGGCGAGGTCGTCGAGGCCGCCGGCAAGGGCCTGCCCGTGCTCGGCATCTGCAACGGCTTCCAGGTCCTCACCGAGGCGCACCTGCTGCCGGGCTCGATGATCAAGAACGAGAGCCTGCACTTCCTGTGCCGGGAGCAGGTGCTCACGGTCGAGAACAGCGACACCGCCTGGACGCGCGAGTTCGAGCGCGGCGAGGACATCACGATCCCGCTGAAGAACCAGGACGGCCAGTACGTCGCCGACGAGCGCACCCTCGACGAGCTCGAGGGCGAGGGCCGGGTCGTGTTCCGCTACCAGGGCGGCAACCCGAACGGCTCGCGCCGCGACATCGCCGGCATCACGAACGCCGCGGGCAACGTCGTCGGCCTCATGCCGCACCCCGAGCACGCGGTCGAGCCCGGCTTCGGCCCCGACGCCGCGCAGGGCCCGCGCAGCGGCACGGACGGCCTGCGGTTCTTCACGTCGGTGCTGCGCGCGCTCGTCGGCTGACGCCCGTGGCCGGCGACGTCGACGCGACGACGTCGGTGCGCGTCGACGTCGTCGCCTGGGACGACCCGGACGCCCGCGCACTGCGTGACGCCCAGCAGGCCGAGCTGCGCGAGCGGTACGGCGAGGACGACATCGGGCACGACATGACGGGCGAGGAGATCGCCGCGATGCTCGTGCTGCGCGTCGACGGCGAGCCCGTGGCGTGCGGGGCGCTGCGCGACGGGACGCGCGACCTCGGACCGGGGACGGGGGAGCTCAAGCGCATGTACGTGCGTCCCGGCTGGCGCGGGCGCGGCCTCTCGCGACGCGTCCTCGACGCGCTCGAGGAGGCGGCCCGTGGGCGCGGGTTCCGCCGCCTCGCGCTCGAGACCGGGGTCCTGCAGCCGGAGGCGATCGGCCTGTACCTGTCCGCGGGGTACCGGCCGGTGCCGCGCTGGGCCGAGTACGCGGACGCCCCCGACTCCCGCTGCTTCGCGAAGGAGCTCGGCGGGGACGGTCCGGGCGCGCCGGCGACGGCGGTCCCGGTCGACGTCGCCGTCGTGCCGGTCGCGTGGGAGGACCCGGAGGCCGTCGCCCTGCGCCGTGCCCTGGTGGCCGAGCCGGCCGCGCGGGGCCCCGCGGACCGCGCCCACGGTCCCGACGACGCGGTTCCGGCCCGCTCCGACGCGGACGCCGGGCAGGGCGTCCTCACGACGCTCGTCGCGCGCCGCGACGGCGCGGCGGTCGGGTGCGTGGCGGTGCGCCGGGCGCCCGCGCCGTGGCCCGACGGGTGGGCCGAGGTGGAGCACCTGTACGTGGTGCCCGCGCTGCGCGGCCGGGGCGTGGGGCGGGCGCTGGTCACGGCCGCTCACGACGCCGCGCGGGCCGCGGGCTGCACGGCCGCCGTCCTCGCCACCGGCGTGCGGCCGCCGACGTCGGTCACGCTGTACCTCGCGCTCGGCTACCGACCGGTGCGTCCCGCCGTCGACTGGTCGTCGACGCCCGACGTGCTCTGGTTCGCGCGCCCGCTCTGACCCTCAGGCGCACTGACCCGTGCGGGTCCCGCCGACCGTGACCGCCTCGACGCGCACGGCTCCCCGGTTGCCGCGGCACTCCAGGTCGCCCGCGACGTCCGTGTCGCCGACGACGACCGGGCCGTCGTTGTCGAGCAGGAGCAGGTCCCCGCCGTGCACGCTGCGGGTCGGCGGCAGGTCCGGGTCCCACTCGGCGCGGCTCTCGTGGTCGTCGACCCAGGCGAGGTGCCCGACGTCGACGGGCCCGCGGGCGTGCCGCACGGTGACGTCCGCGAGCACGACCGCCTCCGAGACCACCGTCGACCGCGCCCACGACACCGTCAGGCCCCGGTGCAGGTAGGACTGCCCGACGTCCACCCGGCCGCCGTGCACGTTGACCCAGCCGCCCACCTCCGCGCGCCGCACGTACAGGCCCTGCTCGACGACCCGCTCCGGCACGGCGACGTTGACGGCGCCCCCGACGCGCACGTCCCGCAGCACCACCTGGTCGGCCTTCCCCCGCACGCTGCGCGCGACCTCGCCGGTGGCCTGCAGGGACTGCGCCTCCTCGAGGACGATCCCGCCGTCCACGTGGGCGGAGCCCAGGGCGACCGCGGCGCCGCGCCGGACGACGACGTCGCCGTGGACGCGTCCCCCGGTGGCTCCCCACGAGTAGCTCGCGTGCACCACGACGTCCCCCAGCACGCGCACCTGGCGGGTGACGCAGTACCCGACGACGTGCAGGTCGCCCGGGACGACCGTGTGCGGGGGCAGCGCGTCGTAGCCGGTGCACCGCGTCACGGGGACCGCCCGCGGCACGCCGCCGGGACCGACCACCGCCGGCGCGGCGGCGCCCGCGGGTGCCGCGCCGGCCGCCGGCGGTGCCACCGCCGCCACCGCCGCCGTCGCCACCGCCGCCGCGACCGCGAGGACGACCGCCGCACGGCTGCGGCCTCTCCCTCCGCTCATGCGCACGTCCCCCTCCGCTCGCCGGCCACGTGCAGCCCGGTCGTGCGCACGGGCACCGGTGTGCGCTCGCACACGAGGTCGCCGGCGACGTCGAGGCGGTGCAGCACGACCGGCTTCGCGGCGTCCAGCACGAGCAGCGACCCGCCCACGGCGCCGAGCGGGTCGTCGGACGAGCGCACGCACGTGCCGTCGTCGGCCCGTCCGCCGACCCGGACGGCGCCGCGCGGGTGCCGGACGGTGACGTCCCCGGCCACCTGCGAGCCGCAGACGGCCGCGTGCTCGACCCACGAGAGCGTGAGCCCGCGCGCGGCGGTGAGCCCCACGGCGAGCACGCGTCCGGTGTGCAGGTTGACCCACCCGCCCACCCACGTGCCGCGCAGCGTCAGGCGCCGCTCCGGGGTGGTGCGCGGCGTCGCGAGGTTCACCGCGCCGTGCACCCGCGAGTACTGCAGCGACGTCCACTGCGCCGTCCCCCGCACGCTGCGGGCGACCGTCACGTCGGTCATCCACGCGTACAGCGCCCGGTCGAGCACCACCCCGCCGGCGACGTCGGTGCCGGTCATCTGCAGGAACCCGCCGGGCACCACGCGCACGTCCCCGCCGACGCGCCCCTGCGACACGGACGTCCGCCCGCCCGTCGCGAGGACGTGCATGTCGCCCAGCACGATCGTGTAGGGCAGCCGGCAGCCGTCGAGCACGACCACGTCACCGGGGACGAGGACGGGCGGGGTGACGCCCGCGGCGCACACCGCGGCGCCGGGTGGTGCGGCGCGGGGTGCGGCGTGGGCAGGCCCGACCGGCAGCAGCACCAGCAGCGCGGCGGCGAGGGCGAGCGAGACCGCCCGCCTCACGCGCACTGGCCCAGGCGGGCGCCACCGACGGTCGCGTCGGGGCCGACGGTCGGACGTCCCGAGTTGTCCCGGCAGTCGAGGTCCCCCGCGACGGACGTCGCGCGCACGACCGGTCGGCTCCGGTTGCGGTCGAGGACGAGCCCGGCGCCGAGGACGTTGGGGACCGCGGTGCCGTCGCCCGCGCAGCCCCCGGCCGTCGGACGACCGCCGATGCGGACGGCGCCCTGCGTGCCCAGGACGGTGACGTCGGCGAGCACGCGGGTGCCGCAGACGTGCACGGCGCGCGCCCAGGACGTCGTCAGGCCGCGGGAGAGCTCGGCGTCGACGACCTGCGGCGTGCCGCCGTGCACGTTGACCCAGCCGCCGCCGCGCGCCTGCTGCAGGACCAGCCGTGCCCCGGGCACGCCCTCGGGAGCGGCCACGTTGACCGCACCCGACACGTCGACCCGGCGCAGCCGCACGTCCGTGCCCTTGCCCCGCACGCTCCGCCCGACGGTGCCCCTCAGGTCCAGCGTCGCGACGCGGTCGAGGTGCACGCCGCCGCCGATCGTGCCGGCGAGCACCTCCGCGCGTGCACCCGGCCCGAGGTGCAGGTCGCCGGCGATGCGGCCGCCGAAGGACATGAAGTCGGTGGTCTGCACGTGCACGTCGCCGAGGACGGTCAGCGCCCGCACGTCGCAGCTCCCGGTCACCACGAGGTCCCCGGGCACGACCGTGGGCGGTCGCGCGTCCGCGCAGACGAACGGGTCGGGCACCGGCGCGGGGGCGGGCTCGGGCGGGGGCGCGTCCGCGCACTGCCCGGTGCGGGCGCCGCCGACCCGGACCGAGCCCTGCACGGCCGGGGGCGCCGCGTTGTCCGCGCAGACGAGGTCGCCCGCCACGTCGACGTGCCCGACCGTCACGGACCCCGCTGCACCGCGCACCGTGAGGTCGCCGCCGTACGGGCTCTGCTCCTGCTGCCCGTCGTCGAGCCACTCGGGCGGGCCGTCGACCTCCACCTCGTGCACGTCGCCGAGGTGCACCGCGCCCCGGGTGTCCTCGACCACCACGTCCTGCTCGACGCGCGTCTCGGCGACGACGACCCCGTGCACGTCGCTGAGCGTCAGCGCGTCGTGCAGCCAGGAGTTGGCGACCTCCGCGGTCCCGCCGACGACCGTCACCGGGCCCTGCACCTCCGCGTCGTGCATCCGGAACCCCGGGTCCGGGTTCTCGCTCGTCCGCACGGGCAGGCGCACGTCGACGAGGCCGCCCACCCGCGCGCCGATGCCGATCTCGGACGCCGTGCCGACGACGTCGCCGCCGACCGTCCCGTCGACGCGTGCCCACACGGGGTCGGTGAAGCGGACGTCGCCGCCGATCTGCGAGTAGCGCGCGGTGAACAGGACGCCGTCGGCGACGTGCACGTCCCCGTCGACGCGCGTGTCCCACAGGTACACGTCGGCGCCGCCCTCCCAGCCGCCGGAGTGCGGGCCCACGTGCACGTCCCCCTGCACCCACGTCTCGTACAGGTCGCAGCCCTCCGTCAGGTACACGTCGCCCCGCACGGTGGTGCCCTGCAGAGCGCCGGCGTTCTCGGCCGTGCACGTCAGCGCGGGCGCCGCCGCGACCGCCGGGGACGTCGGCCCGCCCGGCGGCGCCGGCGGTGCGTCGGCCGCCCCCGGCGCGGGCGCACCCGCCGTCAGCAGCAGCCCCGTCAGCGCGGCGAGCACCGCCGCGCGTGTCCTCGTCCTCAGCACGACTCCCCCTTGCGTCGGTCCTGCACAAGTCCCCGCGGGACGGTCAGGCGCACTGCCCCGTCCGCGCCCCGGCCACCGAGACGTCGTCCAGGACCGCCGTGCGGTGGTTGGCACGGCAGTCCACGCCGCCGCCCACGTCCGTGGTCCCGAGGACGACGAGCCCGCGGTTGCGCTCGAGCAGCACGTCGCCGAGCAGCGTGCTGCGCGCGGGCGTGCGCGTCCGGTCCCAGTGCGGCTCGACGGGCTGGTACCAGAGGTCGCCGACGTGCACGCTGCCGCCGGTGCCCGCGACCGTGACGTCGTCCTCGGCCCGGACCTCCGACACGACGACCGACCGCGCCCAGCGCACCGTCACCCCGCGGCGCAGCCACGCCTGGTGCAGCAGCACGTGCCCACCCTGCCGGTTGAGCCACCCGCCGACCTCCGCCCGGCGCACCGTCAGGAAGCCCGCCCCGTCGGTGCCGGGCGTCGACACGTTGACCGCCCCGGCCACCCGTACGTCGTGCAGGAGGAGGTCGTGCGCGAGGCCGCGCACGCTGCGTCCCACGTCCCCGGAGAGCGTCACCAGCCGGGGCCGGTCGAGGTGGACGCCACCCGCGATCTCGAGGGTCAGCTCGGCGCGCGTGCGCGGACCGATGTGGACGTCGCCGAGGACGCGCGAGAAGTAGACCCTGGTGACGACGTCGGCGCCGATGTGCAGGTCGCCGAGCACGGTCAGGCGGGAGACGGCGTCGCAGCCCGGCTCGACACGCAGGTCGCCCGGGACGACGGTGTGGACGACGAGGTCCAGGGAGTCGTCGCACACGACGGCCGGCGGCTGCGCGGGGGCGGGTGCCGCCGCGGCGGGGACGGCGAGCAGACCGGCCAGCAGCGCGAGCACCGCGGCCACCGCCCCGCGGCGCACGGTGCGCGTCCGGGCGCTCACGCGCACCGCCCGAGCCGGGCGCCGCCGACGGTCACGTCGCCGACGACGGGCGTGGTGGCGCCCCGGCAGTCGAGGTCCCCGGCGACGTCGGTGCCGTCGACGCGCACGTCCGGCCCGTTCTCGTGCAGGAGCAGGTTCGCGCCGAAGGCGTTGCGGACCGGGGGCGTGCCCGGCGAGCACGGAGGGAGCCAGGGTGCGCCGCTCACGTGCACGGGGCCGCGCGCGCGGCGGACGGTGACGTCGGCGAGCACGGACGTCCCGCACACCGCTGCCCGGCGCGCCCACGACATCGTGAGCCCGCGGCGCAGGGTCGAGACGGCGACGTCCTGCGTGCCCCCGTAGAGGTTGACCCAGCCGCCGACCTCGGCGCCGACGAGCCGCACGCCGGTGAGGGTCGTCGCCTCGGGCACCGCGACGTTGAGCGCCCCGCCGACGCGCGTGCGCTCGATCTCGACCCGCGCCGCCCGACCCCGGATGCTGCGGGCGACGGAGCCCGTGGTGAGGTACAGCCGGTCGACGTCGTCGAGGTGGATGCCGCCGCCGACGTGCACGCCGGTCAGGGCCGCGATGGCGCCGGGGGCGAGGTGCACGTCGCCGTCCGTCCGCCCGGCGCCGTTGAGGAAGAGCCGGCTGCCCGGCGTCGTGCGGATCTCGCCGAGCACCGCCGTGTACCCGAGGACGCATTGCCCGTCGACGAGCAGGTCGCCGGCGACGAGCACGGGTGCGTCACGGACGCCGCTGCACACCGTGACGGGAGAGGTGACCGGCTGCGCGGGTGCGGCGGCGGGCGGTGCGCCCTCGGCCGGCGAGGCCGTGCCGGCCACCGCCGCCACCAGCGCGACGACCAGCGCCGCCGCGCGGGGGCGTCGCCGCGTCACCGGTCGGGCCCGCTCGGCGCAGCCGTCGTCGTCCTGCTCCGTCGCATGGCGCCCCCTGCCGTCGTCCGGTGGGTCCAGCGTGGCGGGTCCGGGCGAATCGGGGAATACCGGGCGACGGTTTCACCCGCTCCCGTCCGACCGTCGGGACCGCTGCCATCCCGGTGCGTGGTCGGGGCTGGCCGTGGCGGCACCGCCGGGGCTAACCTCTCGGCCGTGTCCTGGTCCCGGGTGTGTTGTCGCTGAGCTGACGACCCCGCGCGCCCGCGGCCGACCGGCCCTCGTCGCGCACCCGGCACGACCCGAGGACCTCCTCCCGTGGCCCAGCCCGTTCTCGCGCGCACCCGCGCCCCGCACGTCCCCGCCGCTCCCGCCTCCTCCCGCGTGGAGGTCGCCGGTGCGGCCCCCGCTCCCGGTGCCGTCGAGCTGCGTCTCGACGCCGCCACCCTGACCGGGACCGGGGTGGCCCTCGCCGCCTCCCGCGCCGACGTCGTCCGCCTCGTCCACTCCGCGGCGCTGCCGACGCCGGCGTCCGTCCGCGCGCTCGTCGCGGTGCTCGAGGACGGGGTGCACGCCGTCGGCCGTGCTCGTTCCGACGTCCGGCTCGTGCTCGAGGTCGACGCGGTGGTCGCCGCCGACGAGGACGACGCCGCACGACGCCGCGAGCGGATCGCGTACGCCGAGGCGTTCTCCGGCGCGACCTGGGCCGCGACCGCGACGTGGCTCGTCGCGCCGGTGACCCGGCTGGTCGCCGAGGCCGCCGCCCTCGCCGCGCGCACGGGCGTCGACGCGGTCGCCCTCGCGCTCGTCGGCGCGTCCGCCGCGCACGCCCCCGCGGTCGCGGCGGCCGCGTCCGCCGGCTGACCCCGCCGTCGCCCGTGCACCGGGCGCGGCCTGCGGGGCTGCGGGTGCGGTGGCCGGGCGGCCTGCCTAGCGTGGCCGGGACGGCGCCACCCGGGTGCCGGAGCGGACGGGAGGCACCATGGCGCACGAACCGCAGCACCTCGACCGGGACGAGGGCGTCAGGAAGGTCGCCGAGCTCATCAAGGACGTCCGGATCGCGATGCTGACGACCGTGGACCCGTCGGGCGCGCTCGTGAGCCGGCCGATGGCCGTGCAGGACGTCGACTTCGACGGCGACCTGTGGTTCTTCACCGAGGCCGACAGCCACAAGACCGACGAGGTCCGTGGCGGCGGCCCGGCCAACGCGGCGTTCGCCGGGTCGACGCACTGGGTGTCGGTGTCGGGCACGGCCGAGGTCGTGCGCGACCAGGCGAAGATCGAGGAGCTGTGGGGCCCGGCCGCGGAGGCGTGGTTCCCCGACGGCCCGACGACGCCCGGCGTGGCCCTGATCAAGCTCGAGGCCGAGAGCGCGGAGTACTGGGAGTCGCCGGGCGGCCGGCTCGCGACGGCGATCAGCCTCGTCAAGGCGAAGGTGCGCGGCGAGCGGTACGACGGCGGGGAGAACGCCGAGGTCGACCTCAGCTGACCGACCTCAGCCGACCGACCCGAGCCGGTCGACCGGGTCCCGTCGACCGGGTCTGACGACCGCGCGGTGCCCGGCCCGGCGGGGCCGGGCACCGCGACCGGGCGACGTCAGGCCGGCGCGCCGACCAGCCCGTGCCGAGCGGCGAGCGCGCGCCCGGTGAGCGACGCCTCCACCGCGACGAGGTCCGCGGGCGGTCCGGCGAACACGACGGTCCCGCCCTCGGACCCCGCACCCGGCCCCATGTCGAGCACGTGGTCGGCGCGCGAGATCACGTCGAGGTTGTGCTCGATCACGACGACGGTGGAGCCCGCGTCGACGAACCGGTCGAGCAGGCCGATGAGCCGGTCGACGTCCGCCATGTGCAGGCCGCTGGTCGGCTCGTCGAGCACGTAGAGGTCGGCGGGGGAGCCGAGCTCGATCGCGAGCTTGAGCCGCTGGCGCTCCCCGCCGGACAGCGTCGACAGCGGCTGGCCGAGCGTGACGTAGCCGATGCCGACGTCGTCGAGGGCGGCGAGCGTCGCGGCGATCGCCTTCTCCGACCGCTCCGTGAAGAACTCGCGGGCGTCGGCCACCGACATCTCCAGCACGTCCGCGATGGACCGGCCGCGCAGGGTGTAGCCGAGCACCTCGTCGGTGAACCGGCGCCCGCCGCAGGTCTCGCACGGGCTCTTCATCGGCTCGAGCGTCCCGAGGTCGGTGTAGATGATGCCCAGGCCGTTGCAGGCCGGGCACGCGCCCTCGGAGTTCGCGCTGAACAGCGCCGGCTTGACGCCGTTCGCCTTGGCGAACGCCTTGCGGACGAGGTCCGCCATGCCGGTGAACGTGGCGGGGTTGGAGCGGCGCGAGCCGCGCGTGGTCGCCTGGTCGACGACGACCGCGTGCGGATGCTGGCGCGGCAGGACGCCGCGCACGAGCGAGCTCTTGCCGGAGCCCGCGACGCCGGTGACCGCGACGAGCACGCCGGTCGGGATCTCCACCGTGACGTCGCGCAGGTTGTGCAGCGTCGCGTGCGCGACGGTGAGCGACCCCGCTGGCGTGCGCGGGTCGGTCTTCAGCGGCTGGTGGCGCGCCATGTGCTCGCCCGTGACCGTCCCCGACGTGAGCAGGCCGGCGACGTCGCCCTCGTAGACGACGCGGCCGCCCGCCGCACCCGCGCCCGGGCCGACGTCGACCACGTGGTCCGCGATCTCGATGACCTCGGGCTTGTGCTCCACCACCAGCACGGTGTTGCCCTTGTCGGTGAGCGCGCGCAGCAGCTCGTTCATGCGGTGCACGTCGTGCGGGTGCAGGCCCGTGCTCGGCTCGTCGAAGACGTACGTGACGTCCGTCAGCGCCGAGCCCAGGTGACGCACCATCTTCACGCGCTGCGACTCCCCGCCGGACAGCGACGTGCTCTCGCGCGCGAGGCTCAGGTACCCGAGGCCGATGTGCACGAGCGCGTCGAGCCGGTCGGCGATGTCGTCGAGCAGGGGCCGGTACTCCGGGGCGTCGAGGTCGCGCACCCAGCGCGCGAGCTCGCTGACCTGCATGGCCGTGCACTCGGCGATGGACCGACCGCCGACCAGGCTGGTGCGCGCGGCCTCGCTCAGGCGCGTGCCGCCGCAGTCGGGGCACGCGCCGCGCGTCGAGATGCGCTCGACCGCGGCCCGCACGTGCGGCTGCAGCTGCTCCGGGTTCTTCGTCAGGTACGAGCGGCGCAGCTTGGTGATGAGGCCCTCGTACGTGAAGGACGCACCGCCCGCGTCGACCTTCGGCGGCTTGCCCTCCGGCCCGTGCAGGAGGATGCGGCGCTGCTCCGGGGTGTACGTGGAGATCTTCGCGTCGGGGTCGAAGAAGCCCGAGCTCACGAAGATCCGCCAGTACCACCCGTCGACCTGGTAGTTCGGGAAGTCGATCGCGCCCTCGTTCAGGCTCTTGTCCGGGTGGACCAGCGCGTCCTCGTCGATCGCCGCGACCGACCCGACGCCCTCGCAGCCCGGGCACCAGCCGCGCGGGTCGTTGAACGAGAACGCGGTCGGCGTGCCGAGGTTCGGCGTCCCGAGGCGCGCCCACAGGCGCCGGAGCATCGCGTAGGCGTCCGTGACGGTGCCGACGGTGGAGCGGGCGTTGCCGCCCATCGGCTCCTGGTCGACGACGATCGACGCGGTGAGGCCGGTCAGGGAGTCGGCGTCGGGCTGCGCGCTCTGCGGCAGGAAGTTCTGCACGAACGCGCTGTGGGTCTCGTTGAGCAGCCGCTGCGACTCGGCGGCGATCGTGTCGAACGCGATCGACGACTTGCCGGAGCCGGACACGCCGGTGAACACGGTGAGGCGGCGCTTGGGCACGTCGAGGTCGACGTCCTGCAGGTTGTTCTCACGGGCACCGCGGATGGCGATGACGTCGGGCACGGCTGCTCCTCGGGGCGGGGTGGGCGGCACGGCGGTACCGACCGGCGGGGGAGCCCGGAGTCACCGGGTCCCGGCCGGCCGGGGGACGCTTCGAGCGTACGGTTGACGTACACGTGCAGGGTTGCGGCAGAAGCGGCCAGGGGATGTCCGCGTCCGACCCTCAACTCCCGGGAGGTGGTGTGGGCGCTGGCTGGCGCACGGTCGACGTCGCGCGTGCCGCGGGCGTCTCCGCCCAGGCGGTGCGGCTGTACGCCGGGTACGGGGTGCTGGGGGAGGTGCCGCGGGCCGCGAACGGGTACCGCGCGTGGACGGCCCGGCACGCGGACCTCGCCGTCGCCTACCGCGCGCTCGCGGCCGCGTACGGGGGCGAGACGGCCCGGCGGGTCCTGCGCGCGGTGCACGCGGGCGAGCTGCGGTCCGCCTTCACCGCGGTCGACGCCGCGCACGCCGCGTGGCACGCCGAGCGTCAGCGCCTCGACCGCCTCGAGCGCGCGCTGGCCGA
Source organism: Cellulomonas sp. JZ18 (assembly GCF_009720485.1). Taxonomy (NCBI): domain Bacteria; kingdom Bacillati; phylum Actinomycetota; class Actinomycetes; order Micrococcales; family Cellulomonadaceae; genus Cellulomonas; species Cellulomonas sp. JZ18. Next base: position 664,198 of record NZ_CP045245.1, read on the forward strand.
GCTCGCGGACGACGACCCCGGTGACGCCGGTGCCGTCGCGGCCGCGGCGTCCGAGGCGGCGGGGACGACCATGACCGTCGGCGAGGTGGCCGACGCGCTCGGCGTCCGCACGTCGGCGCTGCGCGTCTGGGAGGGCGCCGGCCTGCTCCGTCCGGCGCGGGACGCCCGGACGGGGCACCGCCGGTACTCCGACGCCGACGTCCGGGACGCCCGCGCGGTGCAGCTGCTGCGCAGCACCGGCGCCCCGCTGGAGGCGATCCGCCCGGTGCTGGACGCGTTGCGGGCGCACGCGGACGTCGCGACGCTGCGCGCCGCCGTCGACCGGCGCCGCGACGTGCTCGACGCGGTCGCCCGCGCGCGCGTCGCCGCGATCGCCCAGCTGCACCGCGTGCTGCCGCCGACCGCCTGAGCACCCCCGGCGCCAGCGTCCGCGGCCGTGCCGGGACACGTCCTCGCCGCCCGGACCGGCGCGACGCAGCCCGTCAGCGCGACAGCGTCGACAGCCCCCGCTCGAGGTCGTCCCGCAGGTCCTCGACGTCCTCCAGCCCGACCGAGAGCCGCACGGTCGCCTCCCCGATGCCGACCGCCGCCCGACCGGCGGCGCCGAGCTTGCGGTGCGTCGTCGTGGCCGGGTGCGTCGCGATCGACTTCGCGTCGCCCAGGTTGTTCGAGATGTCCACCACGCGCAGCGCGTCGAGCACGCCGAACGTCGCCTTCTTCGCCACGTCGGCGCTCGCGTCGCCGGGCACCGCGAGGTCGAACGTCACGACCGTGCCGCCGCCGCTCTGCTGCGCCCGGGCCAGGTCGTGCTGCGGGTGCGAGGGAAGGAACGGGTAGCGCACGCGCGCCACGCCCGGGTGCTGCTCGAGCCACGTCGCGAGCTCGAGCGCGGACGCCGCCTGGTGGCGCACGCGCACGCTCATCGTCTCCAGGCCCTTGAGCAGGACCCAGGCGTTGAACGGCGACAGCGACGGTCCCGTGTTGCGGATGAGGGTCTGCACGGGGCCGTGGACGAACCCCTCGGACCCGAGGATCGCGCCGCCGAGCACGCGGCCCTGCCCGTCGATGTGCTTGGTCGCGGAGTACACGACGACGTCGGCGCCGTGCTCCAGCGGCCGGGAGAACACGGGCGTGGCGAACACGTTGTCGACGACGACGACGGCGCCGGCCGCGTGCGCGAGGCGGCTGACGGCGGCGATGTCGACCAGGTCCTGCATGGGGTTCGACGGCGTCTCGAAGAACACCACGTCGGCGGGTGTGGCGAGCGCGGCCTCCCACTGCTCGGGCACGTGGCCGTCGACGTAGTCGGTCCGCACGCCCCACTTCGCGAGGATCTCGTCGAAGATGACGACCGACGAGCCGAACAGCGCGCGCGCCGCGACCACGCGCGACCCCTGGCGCACGAGCGCGGCGAGCGTCGTGAACACCGCGGACATGCCGGTCGCCGTCGCGTACGCGGCCTCGGCGCCGTCGAGCAGGCGCAGGCGCTCCTCGAACGTGGAGACCGTCGGGTTCCCGTACCGGGAGTAGAGGAAGCGGTCGACCTCGCCCGCGAAGCCCGCCTCGGCCTCCGCGGCGGACGCGTACGCGTACCCCTGCGTGAGGAACAGGCCCTCGGAGAGCTCGCCGAACCCGCTGCGGACCAGCCCGCCGCGCACCGCGAGGGTGTCGGGGCGCAGGGTGGAGCGGTCGGTGCGGTGGTCGTCCCAGTCACCGGGCCCCGGGACGCGCGCGCTCACGGCTGCACCCACGGCAGGCCGGCGGCGCGCCAGCCCTCGTGCCCGCGGTGGCCGTCCGGGCCGGTCGGGCCCTCGAAGCCCTCCAGCACGTTGTACGCCGGGCCGAAGCCCGCCGCGGTGGCCGCCTGGGCGGCACCGATCGACCGCTGGCCCGAGCGGCACAGGAACACGACCGGCCGGCCGTCGCCCGGCGTCACGCCGGTAGCCGCGAGCTGGTCGAGGAACTGCGGGTTGGGACGCCCGGACGGGTACGAGACCCACTCGACGAGCGCGGCGTGCCGGCCGAGCTCGCGCAGGTCCGGCACGCCGACGTACCGCCACTCGGCGTCGGTGCGCACGTCGACGAGCACGGCGTCCGGCTCCTCGCGCAGCAGCTCCCAGGCCTGCGTCGGCGTGATGTCGCCCGCGTACCCCGCGGCGGGGCGTGGCTGCACGGCCATGCGTCCTCCCATCGGTCTGGCGGTAGCACCCTCGTCCGGGCCCGTGCGGGTCCCGCGGGTTGCTGCGGCGTCGTCGAGCCAGATCTCTCGGCCGCTCTGGATGGTCGCCGGTGATGCTACGCCGGACGCGGAGGGGCGCGGCCGCGCGTCTCACGACGGCGCCGCCCCGCCGAGCGCGCCACTCGTCGGGCGAGCGCGCCAGTCATGTCCGGTGCGCTCGGCCGGTACCGGGCGCGCTCGGCGCGACGGGTCCGTCCGGGTGACGGGGTCGTGAGACGGGGCGTCTCGGATCGAGAGACGGACGGCGTGTCCGCGTTGACACCCGCCGCGGCGCACGCCGATCCTCGACGCAGGTCATGAGCGCCAGCGCGAAGCCCCGGCTCGCTGGCCGGCAACCCTCCTCCGCGGTGGGGTGCCCCGGGTGACGACCTGGCCGCGCGCCGCCCGGTGCCGGCAAGCGCGGGACCCGCGGGGTCCCTCCGGCAGTGGAGGTACGCATGACCACGATCACCGAGCTCCTCGCGTGTGCGGACGAGGTGTCCGGCACCGCCACCGCCCCCGTCGCCGCGGCGCCGGGCGTCGGACCCCTCCTGCCCGTCGTGGGCGCCTCGACGACCGTCCCGCTCGTGGACGGCACGAGCCGCACCTACGCGAACCTCGACTGCGCCGCGAGCGCGCCCGCGCTCGAGTCCGTCGCGGCCCGCGTCGCCGAGGTCCTGCCGCTGTACGCGTCGGTGCACCGCGGTGCGGGCTACCTCTCGCAGGTCTCCACCGCCCTCTACGAGGCGTCCCGCCAGGCCGTCGCCCGCTTCGTCGGTGCCCGCGAGGACGACGTCTGCGTCATCACGCGCAACACGACGGACTCGCTCAACCTCCTGGCCGGGGTCGTCCCGGACGGTGGTCGCGTGCTCGTCCTCGACGTGGAGCACCACGCGAACCTGCTGCCCTGGGTGCAGCGCGGCACGGGTGCGCACGCGGGCGAGACCCGCACGGCCACCGTGCTCGCGCTGCGGCCCACCGTCGCGCAGACGCTGGCCGCGCTCCGCGAGGAGCTCGCGCGCACGCCCTACGCGCTGCTGGCGCTCACCGGCGCGTCGAACGTGACCGGCGAGGCCCTCCCGCTGGCCGAGGTCGTCGCGCTCGCCCACGCCACCGGCACCCGGGTCGCGGTCGACGGTGCGCAGCTGGTGCCGCACCGCGGCTTCTCGCTCGCGGCGACGGGCGTCGACTACGTCGCGTTCTCCGGGCACAAGACGTACGCCCCCTACGGCGCGGGCGCGCTCGTGGGCCGCCGGGACTGGCTCGACACCGGGACCCCGTACCTCGCCGGCGGCGGCGCGGTGCGCGACGTGCGCGCGGACCGCACCCTGTGGCAGCCGGCCCCGGCGCGGCACGAGGCGGGCTCGCCGAACGTCATCGGCGCGATCGCCCTCGCGCAGGCGTGCGACACGCTCGCCGAGCTGCCGGCCGGCGCGCTGGAGGCGCACGAGCAGGCGCTGCGCACCCGCCTCGTCGAGGGGCTGGCGACGATCGACGGCGTGCGCGTCGCCCGCATCTGGCCGGACTCGACGGACCCCGTCGGCGTCGTCACGTTCACCGTGGGCGACCTCAACCCCGGCCTGGTCGCCGCCTACCTGTCCGCCGAGCACGGCATCGGCGTGCGCGACGGCCGCTTCTGCGCCCACCCGCTGCTCGCGCACCTCGGCGCGTCCCAGGGGGCGGTCCGCGCGTCCATCGGCGTCGGCACCACCGCGGAGCACGTCGACCGGCTCGTCACGGCGCTGGCGGCGCTCGTGGCGCGCGGCACGGGCGCCGGGTACGAGGTGGTGGACGGCTGCTGGTCGGTCGTCGACGACCCGCGGCCCCTCGTCGAGGTGCGCGGCCTGGACCACCTCGCGGCGACCGCGGCCGCCGCGTGCGGACCGGCCGTCGACGACTGAGCCACGCCCCCCGCGAGCGGCGGCCCCGGCCGGCTCGCGACCTCAGCCCGCGAGCCGCCGCGCCGCCCGGCGCAGCATCGCGGTCACGACCACGGGGTGCACCACCTGGACGACGCCGAAGTACAGCCGGCCCCGCCACCCGTGCAGACGGACCGCGGTCGTGACGCGCACGAGCCGGGCCGGCACGTCCACGGCGACGCCGCACCGGAAGTCGAGGTGGACGTCGTCGTGCGCGATCAGCGCCTCGTCACCGGACACCTCCGTGACCGCGAACGCGTCCCGCGGGGCCGGCGGGATCCGCAGCAGCGGGACGAGCGCCTGCCGCACCGCCAGCGCGGCGAGCACCCACCGCGGCATGGCCGCGGGCGAGAAGACCGTGCGGGCCCACGTCTGCGGGTCCGTCGGTGCGCCGGCGGGCAGCGGGGCGATGACCGCGTCGGCGAAGTCGGGCGCGGGCACGTCGCGCAGGGCCAGGGACCAGGGCGGTGACGGGGCGTCGGTGGGCTGCACGGCGGCGACGCTAGCGCGGGCCACCTGAGACGACGCCGAGCCGGCCGGCGCACGCGTGCCACCCTGCGGACGTGGAGCACGACATCGTCCTCACCGGTCACGGCGTCCGCCTCGTCCCGCTCGCGCACGAGCACGCGGCCGACCTCCTCGCGTTCACCGACGAGACCGTCTGGCGCGGCATGTCGTCCCCGACGCCGCGCACGCTCACCGACATGACCCGGGACGTCGCGGCGGCGCTCACCGCGCCGGGGCGCTACGCGTTCGCCGTGCTGGACGACGCCACCGGCCGGGTCCTCGGCTCGACGTCCTTCTACGACGTCGACCTGCGGATCGGGCGCCTGGAGGTCGGGCACACCTGGTACCACCCCGCGGTGTGGGGGACGACGGTGAACCCGGCGTGCAAGCTCCTGCTGATGACGCACGCGTTCGAGACGTGGGGCGTCGTGCGCGTCGCGTACCGCGTCGACGAGCGCAACCACAGGTCGATCGCCGCGGTGACCAAGCTGGGGGCCGTCCCCGAGGGCGGCTGCGCGACCACCGCCTGCGGCCCGACGGGTCGCGCGGCGCGTCGATGTACTTCTCCGTCCTGGCCGACGAGTGGCCGGGCGTGCGGGACCGCCTGCGCACCCGGCTCGGCGGCGAGGCGGTGCCGGACGACCGCACGCACCTGCTGCTGATCGGCGGACGCTCCGGCGTGGGCAGGTCCACCGTGGCGTCCGCGGTGCACGACCTGCTCACCGCCCGGGACGTGCGGCACGCGGTCGTGGAGGGCGACGCGCTCGACCTCGCGCACCCGGCGCCGTGGGAGCACGGCGTCGCGGCCGCGAACCTGGCGGACGTGTGGCGTCGCTACCGGGCGCTCGGCTACCGCCGGCTCGTCGTGACGAACACGGTCAGCGTGCTCGAGGCGGACGTGCTCGCGGCGGCGGTCGGCGACCGACCGCACGTGACGTCGGTGCTGCTCACGGCCTCCGACACCACGGCCCACGAGCGCCTCGCGCGCCGGGAGCGGGGTGCGTCGCTGGTCGTGCACGTCGGGCGGTCCGACGCCGCCGCGGTCCGGCTGGACCAGGAGGCGGGCCCCGGCGTCCACCGCGTCCCCACCGACGACCGCACCCCGAGGACGTCGCGGCGCAGGTGCTGCGCCTCGCAGGCTGGTGAGGGTGCGGGCGCCGGCCCGCGGTCGGAAGGTGGGGTCGGGTCCAGACTCGGGAGGCCAGGTGCGCACCACGCAGATCGTCCTCAACGGCGTGCTCGCGCTGTGCGGGCTGCTGCTCCTGACCCTCCCGGCGGCGTCGGCGTTCACCCGCGTGTGCGGCGGGCTCATGGCGCTGTGCGGCGTCGTCGCCGTCGTGGTGCACGCCCGCGTCCGGCGACGGGAGCGCCGCGAGCCGTGACCCGGTGCCCGGCGAGGCGTCGCCGCGTCAGCGCACCCGCAGGCCCAGGTGCGCGGCGAGCAGCGGCGCGAGGTCGAGCAGCTGGTCGCTGCTGATCGTGGCGCCGGCCAGGCCCCCGACGCCGTCGACGGCGCCGCTGAGGCGGGCGCCGCGCAGGTCGACGTCGCGCAGCCGGGCGTCCGAGGTGTCGAGGCGGCGGACGTCGCAGTCGACGACGACGAGCTTCCTCACGCTCGCGCCCGACAGGTCCAGGTCGCCGAGCGTGACGCGCTCCAGGCGCAGGTCGTCGACGGTCGCGCCCCGCAGGTCCAGGTAGTCGACCTTGCCGCCGACCACCCGGACGCGGACGAGCTCGGCGGCCGACGTGCCGAGCGCCCCGAGGCGCACGTCGGTGAGCGTCACGTCCCGCCACGCGGACCCCGCAGCGCGCACGTCCCCCGCCTGCACGCGCGTCCACGTCGTGTCGAGCAGGCGCGCGTGGTCCAGGCGCAGGCCGTCGGCCCGGCAGTCGGTGAGGTCGCACTCGAGGAACCGCGCACCGGCCGCGTCCCGGCCGGACAGGTCGAGGCCCGCGAAGGTCAGGGCGTCGAGGTCGGCGTCGGGGACGAGGTCGTCGGCGGTGGCGTCCACGCCGGTGAGCCTGGCACGGACCACCGACACGCCACGAGGCCCCGGACGGACGCGCAGGGCGGTCAGGCCATCGACGCGAGCAGCGCGCGGCAGGCCGCCTCGCACCGCCGGCACGCCTGCGCGCAGACGCGGCAGTGCTCGTGCATCCCCGCGTGCTGCTCGCACTCCTCGGCGCACTGCCCGCACGCGGTCGCGCACGCCTCCAGCAGCGCGGCGACGAGCTTGAGGTCCGGGTCGGTCTGACGGCTGAGCACGGCCGCCGTCGCCGCGCAGACGTCGGCACAGTCCGCGTCGAGGCGGATGCAGGCCCGCAGGTCCGCGACGTGCTCCTCGCCGAGGCACGCGTCGGCGCACGCGGTGCACGTCTGGGCGCACTCGAGGCAGGCCTCGATGCAGGCGACGAGCTCGTCCGCGGGGCGAAGGGCTCGCCGGGGTACGTGTCGACCATCTGGCGCGTGCTGCTCACGGTGCCTCCTCGCGGCCCGCCGCGGCCGGTGCCCCGGCTCGGAGGACGACGGGCGTCCTCGCCACGGTAGGACGGCCCGCTGCCGCCCGCCCGGCGGCGGCCACGCCCGCACCCGTCCGGGTCCGTGCCCGCCGGGCGCGTGCGCGTCAGGCGAGCGGGGCGACCCGGCCCAGGACGTGCGGCTTGCCCGAGCGGGGGTGCCACGCGGCCAGGTCGTGGCCGCCCTCCGCCGCCGGGCGCGTGCTCACGGCGACCGTCCCCGGCAGCAGCACCGGCTTGACGAACTCCACCGTCCACGTGAACGCGTCGCCGCGCACCGGCCCGACGTCGGCGAGCAGCCGGGACGCCGTGTACATGCCGTGCGCGATGGCGCGGGGGAACCCGAACGGCTTGGCGGTCAGCGCCGACAGGTGGATGGGGTTCCGGTCGCCCGACACCGCCCCGTACCGGCGCCCGGTGCCGGCGTCGAGCCGCCACGAGCCGGTCGGCTGCGGCGGCACGAACGGGGCGCGCTCGCGTGCCGGCCCGTCCCCGCCGTCGGCGTCCCCGCTGCCCGTGTCCCCGCTGCCCGCCGGCCCGTCGTCCGCCAGACGCAGCCCGGGCGCCAGGTACGTCGAGACGCCCCGCCACGCGACGTCGCCCCCGGCACCGCCGGTCACCTCCACGACGAGGTCGACCTGCGTGCCGCGCGCGTGCGGCCGCATCGCCTCGGCGTGCGCCCGCACCGCGAGAGCCTCCCCGAGCGTCAGCGGTCGACGCTGCTCGACCCGGTTGGCCAGGTGCACCATGCCGAGCAGCGGGAGCGGGAAGTCGTCGCGGACCATGAGGGCCGTCGCGACGGGGAACGCGAGCACGTGCACGTACCCCGCCGGCAGCGCGTCCGTCCCCGGCTCGCCGAGCAGACGCTGGTAGGCCGTCAGGTGGGACGCGTCGACGTGCAGGTCGCGGACCGCGTAGACGACGTCGGGCAGGGGGCGCGACACGCGCTTGCCCCCACCGCCCACGGCGAGCCGCGCCGCGCCGGCCGCGCCGCGCGCGTACAGCCCACCGAGCCCCGGCACGGCGGGCAGCACGACCTCGTGCGCCTCGGCCACCGGGCTCACCGGCCCACCATGTTCTGCCCGCACACCCGCAGCGTGCGCCCCACGATGCCGCCGGCCGCCGGGGAGGCCAGGAACGCGATCGTCTCGGCGACGTCCACCGGCAGCCCGCCCTGCTGCAGCGAGTTGAGCCGCCGCGCGACCTGCCGCGTGACCGCCGGGATGCGCGCGGTCATGTCCGTCTCGATGAACCCGGGCGCGACGGCGTTCGCGGTGCCGCCGAAGGGCGTCAGCAGGGGCGCGGTGGCCCGCACCATCCCGATGACACCGCCCTTGCTCGCCGCGTAGTTGGTCTGCCCGCGGTTGCCGGCGATGCCGGACGTCGAGGCGAGCGCGACGATCCGCGGCGCGTCGACGAAGTCGCCCGAGGTCAGGAGCGCCTCGTTGATGCGCAGCTGCGCGGCGACGTTGACCGCCAGCACCGAGGACCACTTGTCGTCGGACATGTTCGCCAGGAGCTTGTCGCGCGTGATGCCGGCGTTGTGCACGACGACGTCGAGGCGCCCGTGCCGCGTGCGCGCGTGCTCGAGGATGCGCTCGCCGGCGTCCGCCGCCGTGACGTCGAGCTGGAGGGCGGTGCCGCGGACCCGGTTGGCCACCTGCGCCAGCTGCTCGCCGGCGGCCGGCACGTCCACGGCCACGACGGTCGCGCCGTCGCGCGCGAGCACGTCGGCGATCGCGGCACCGATGCCCCGGGCGGCGCCGGTGACGACCGCGACCTTGCCCGTGAGCGGCTTCTCCCAGTCCGTCGGCAGCGTGCCGGCGTCCGAGTCGACCTCGAGCAGCTGCCCGTCGACGAACGCGGAGCGGGTCGAGAGGAAGAACCGCAGGCCGGCGACGACGCTCGGGGCCGTCACCGGCACGTCCGCCGCGACGACGAGCCCGTTGCCCGTGGCGCCCGCGCGCAGCTCCTTCGCGAGCGACCGCAGGAACCCGTCGACGCCCTGCCGGGCGGCGGCGACCGCGGGGGCGTCGGTGTCCAGCGCCGGCCGCGAGATCGTCACGACCCGTGCCCCGGGCCGCAGCGTCCTCAGCGTCGACGCCGCGGCGAGCACCGGCGGCGTGAGGTCGTCCGGGTGCCCGACGCCCGTGAGGACGAGCACGACGGCGGCGTACCGCACGTCCGGCGCCGGGTGCCGGTGCACCTCCAGGTCCCACCCGTCCAGCACGACGGGGGCGTCGTCGGGACGCGGGTCGGCGGGGCCGCCGGCGGGGGACGACAGCAGCGTCGCGACCGCGTCGGCGTCCGCGCCCGAGCCGAGCACGAGCGCCGGGCCGTCGAGCAGGGGCTGCCCGGGCGTGTACCGGCGCAGGCGCGCGGGTCGCGGCAGGCCGAGCTGCTGCGCGAGCTTCTTGGTGAACCCGCTGTTGACGAGCTCGAGGTACGTGTCGGTCATGGGGCACTCCTGGCGTCGGTCCGGGCCGGCGGGTGCGCGCCGCGCCGTCGGGAGGGGAAGCCGGGCCGCACGCCTCCGGGGGGTGGGGCGTGCGGCCCGGCGGTCAGGCGGCCTCGAGGATCGCGGTGAGGCCCAGGCCGCCCGCCGCGCACACGGACACGAGGGCGCGCACGGGGGAGTCGTCCCCGGCGGCGACCTGCGCGGCGCGGCGGCGGTGCAGCTCCTTCGCGACGGTGGCGACGATGCGCCCGCCGGTCGCGGCGAACGGGTGCCCGGCGGCGAGCGAGGAGCCGTGCACGTTGAGCCGGTCGACGTCGACCTTGCCGAACGCGCCGTCGAGGCCGAGCCGCTCGCGGCCGAACTCCTCCGACTCCCAGGCGGCGAGCGTCGTGAGGACGGTCGACGCGAACGCCTCGTGGATCTCGACGTACTGGAAGTCCTCGAGCGTCAGGCCGTGGCGGGCGAGCAGCCGCGGCACCGCGAACACGGGCGCCATGAGCAGCCCGTCGACCCCGTGCACGAAGTCGACGGCACCGGCCTCGGCGTCGACGACCGCCGCGAGCGGCGTCAGGTCGTGCTCGGCGGCCCACTGCGCCGAGCCGAGCAGCACGGTGGACGCGCCGTCGGTGAGCGGCGTGGAGTTGCCGGCCGTCATCGTCGCCGGGGTGTCGAGCGACAGCCCGAACGTCGGCTTCAGCTTCGCGAGCTTCTCCATCGACGTGTCCGGGCGCAGGTTCGCGTCGCGCGTCAGCCCGCGGAACGGCGTCACGAGGTCGTCGAAGAAGCCGGAGTCCCACGCGGCGGCGAGCCGCTGGTGGCTGCGCAGCGCGACCTCGTCCTGGGCCTCGCGCGTGATGCCCCACTGCGCGGTCGTCAGCGCCTGGTGCTCGCCCATGGACAGGTGCGTGCGGGGCTCGGACGTGCGTGGCGTGGCCGGGGCCAGGTCCTTGGGACGCAGGCGGGCGAGGGCCTTGAGGCGCTGCTGCGGGGTCTTCGCGTGCGAGAGGTCGAGCAGCACGCGGCGCAGGCGGTCGCTCACGGCGATGGGCGCGTCGGACGTCGTGTCGACGCCGCCGGCGATGCCCGACTCGAGCTGGCCGAGGCGGATCTTGTTGGACAGCGAGACGACGGTCTCCAGGCCGGTCGCGCACGCCTGCTGCACGTCGTACGCCGGCGTCGTGGGCGACAGCGCGGAGCCGAGCACGGCCTCGCGCGTGAGGTTGAAGTCCCGGCTGTGCTTGAGCACCGCGCCCGCGGCGACCTCGCCGATCCGCTCGCCCTGCAGGCCGTAGCGGGCGACCAGGCCGTCGAGGGCGGCGGTGAGCATGTCCTGGTTGGACGCCTGCGCGTACCTGCCGCCGGCGCGGGCGAACGGGATCCGGTTGCCGCCGAGCACGTACGCGGGGCGGGGTGCGGCGGGGCTGCTCGTGTCACGGGTGGAGGCCATCGGGCGTTCCCTCTCGCATCGGCGCTGATGACGGGCCGGCCGGGGGTCCCGCGCGCTACCGGGTCGTCCCCGGGGCGTCGAGGGACGGGAGTCCCGACCTGGTGTCCGAGACCCACAGTACCTGATACCGTCGGTTGCGTGAGGTCCGTCACGCCGGGGACGTCGAGGACGACGCCCCCGCCCCCCGCCCGCGACGACACGGCAGCGCGCCGTGCCGTCGTCGCGGCCGTCCCGGGACCGGCGACGGAGGCCGACGGGGCGCCCGCCGACGGCCGGTCCACCCGGTGGGCGGACCACCGCGAGGCCCGCCGCGCCGAGCTCGTCCGGGTGGCCCGCCGCACCGTGCACCACCGCGGCCCGGACGTGTCGATGGAGGAGATCGCGGCTGCCGCCGGCACGTCGAAGTCGATCGTCTACCGCTACTTCACCGACAAGACCGGGCTCCAGATCGCCGTCGCCGAGGCCGTCGTGCTGCAGATCCAGGGCGCGCTCGAGGGCGTCCTGCGGGTCGCGCCGACGCCGCGCGACGGGCTGCGCGCGATGGTCGCCGTGTACCTGGAGATGATCGAGTCCTCGCCGAACGTCTACGCGTTCGTGACGCAGGACGGCTCCGTCGAGTCCGGCGGCCCGCTGGGGCACTTCCTCGACTCCGTGACGGCGCTCGTCGCCGCGCCGTTCGCCCGCGGGCTCACCGAGGAGCGCGACGGCCGCACGGTCGCACGCCGTCCCGAGGACGGCGGCGCGGCGCCGGACACGGCCACGCGGGCGCTCGCCGAGGCGTGGGCCGCCGGTGCGGTCGGCTTCGTCCGCGGCGCCGGGGAGTGGTGGCTCGCCCACCGCGACCAGCCGGGGACACCCGACCGCGAGGCGCTCACCGCCCAGGTCGCGGCGTGGCTGTGGGCCGGACCCGTCGGCCTCCTGGCGCGCGACCGGCCCGCACGCGACAGACCCGACCGTCCCCGCACGTCCGCCCACCCGGCGGAGACCCACCAGCCCGGCGACGACGCCGGAACCCCCAGGGAGCAGCGATGACCACCACGACCGCCCGCCCCGAGACCCGTCCCGCACCCGCCGCCGCGACCCCTGACGGAGCCGCGGTTCGCGTGGACGTCGCCGCGCTGGAGAACCTGCTGCTCGGGCAGTACGCGCAGCTGCGCCGGGAGGCCCGCGCCATCACGGCGGACCCCGACTTCCAGAAGGTCGAGGGCCTGCCGATGGCGGAGCACCGCGAGCGCGTGCTGCACCAGCTGCGCCGCCTGGAGGCCGAGCACGACGTGCTGCGCGCGTTCCCGGCGCGGCACGGCGGCGCCGACGACCACGGCGGCTCGCTCGCGCGGTTCGAGGAGCTCGTGGCCGCGGACCCGTCGCTGCAGATCAAGGCGGGTGTGCAGTGGGGGCTGTTCGCGTCGGCGATCCTGCACCTGGGCACCGAGCACCACCACGACACGTTCCTGCCGGACGCGATGCACCTGCGCGTGCCGGGTGCGTTCGCGATGACGGAGACGGGCCACGGCTCGGACGTCGCGTCGATCGGGACGACGGCCGAGTACGACCCGGCGAGCCAGGAGTTCGTCATCCACACGCCGTTCCGCGGCGCGTGGAAGGACTACCTCGGCAACGCCGCGGTGCACGGGACGGCGGCGGTCGTGTTCGCGCAGCTGGTCACGGCGGCGCCGGGGCAGCCGAAGGTGAACCACGGCGTGCACGCGTTCTACGTGCCGATCCGCGACCCGCAGACGCACGAGTTCCTGCCCGGCGTCGGCGGCGAGGACGACGGCGTCAAGGGCGGCCTCAACGGCATCGACAACGGCCGCCTGCACTTCGACCACGTGCGCGTGCCGCGCACGAACCTGCTGAACCGGTACGGCGACGTCGCCCCGGACGGCACGTACTCCTCGCCGATCGCGAGCCCGGGCCGCCGCTTCTTCACGATGCTCGGCACGCTCGTGCAGGGGCGCGTCTCGCTCGACGGCGCCGCGGTGAACGCGAGCAAGATCGCCCTGGCGATCGCGGTCACGTACGCCAACCAGCGCCGGCAGTTCGCCGGCGGCGGGACCGACGAGGTGACGCTGCTCGACTACGGCCAGCACCAGCGCCGGCTCCTGCCGCTCGTCGCGGAGACGTACGCGGCGGCGTTCGCGCACGAGGAGCTGCTCGCCGCGTTCGACGACGTGTTCTCCGGCCGGGGCGACACCCCGGAGAACCGGGAGGACCTCGAGACGCTCGCCGCGGCGCTCAAGCCGACGTCGACGTGGGGTGCGCTGCGCACGATCCAGACCGCGCGCGAGGCGTGCGGAGGGCAGGGCTTCCTCGCCGAGAACCGGCTCACGGGCCTGCACGCCGACATGGACGTGTACGTGACGTTCGAGGGCGACAACACGGTCCTCTACCAGCTGGTCGCCAAGCGCCTGCTCGCCGACTACGCGAAGTCGCTCAAGGCGCTGCAGGCCGACCGCGGCGACATGGCGCGGTTCGTGGCGGAGCGCGTCGCGGACGTGGCCCTGCACCGCACGCCGCTGATCCGGGCCGTGCAGGCGCTCGGCGACCTGGGGGACGCGCGGCGGTCGGTCGGTCAGCTGCGCGAGGAGCAGACCCAGCGCGACCTGCTCACCGACCGCGTCGAGGCGAAGGTCGCGCAGGTCGCGCAGGCCCTGGCCCCGGCCCGCAAGATGAGCCCGGACAAGGCGGCGGCGCTGTTCAACGCGCACCAGCACGAGCTCATCGAGGCCGCCCGTGCGCACGCCGAGCGCGTGCAGTGGGAGGCGTTCACGGCCGGCCTCGAGCGCGTCGAGGACCCGGGCACGAAGCAGGTGCTGACGTGGCTGCGGGACCTGTTCGGCCTGACGCTCGTCGAGCGCGACCTGGCCTGGTACCTGGTGAACGGGCGCCTGTCGGCCGGGCGGGCGCGGACCGTGACGTCGTACATCGAGCGGCTGCTCGCGCGGCTGCGCCCGCACGCGCAGGACCTCGTCGACGCGTTCGGCTACGGGCAGGAGCACCTGCGCGCGCCGATCTCGTCCGGCGTCGAGCACGAGCGGCAGGAGGAGGCGCGGGCGTACTACCGGGCGCAGCGGGCCTCGGGCGACGCGCCGATCCCGGAGAAGCACCTCAAGGGCTGAGCGTCCTCAGCGGGAGCGCGGCTCCCGTGCCGTCGGGTCGTCGACGGCACGGGAGGCCGCGGACCGGGGGGAGATGATGACGGTCCCGGCGCGGGCCTCTTCGACGAGCCGCCGGCGCGCACGCCGGACCGCCTTCTCGTCGCCTGCGAGGTTCATCAGCAGGTCGGGGTCCACCACGAGCTTGCGCGGGGTCCGTGTGTGCTTGGCGCTCATGCGCTCCCACCTCCCGAGCCGGTGAGGACCGGCCACAGGTCGAGGATAAGTCCGCCCGCGGTGGCGCCGACAGACAGGACGAGAAGTGCCGCGGCGGTGAACACGAGACGTCGCTTGCGGCGCAGCTGCTCCCCGGCGTCCTGCACGACCCATGCCGTCAGGTCGGTGACGACAGCCACGACGTCGTCACGGCTGTCCTGGTGGTACCGCTCGACCAGCTCGGCGGGAGAGACCGTGTTCATGCTGGGCATCGCCAGCGGTGCCGCCGCCACCAGTGCCGCCGCACTGGCCATGACGAGCGCGAGTGCCCGCGTCCACGCCGGCAGGGCTGCGGAATCAGCGGTGAGCATGATGCCGACGAGGACTCCCGCGAACCCGACCAGCACCCCTGCTCGCTGGTCCATGGCGGCGTGCAGCTGGATCTGCGTCTGCTCGGCCCGGCGCGCCTCGTCGAGCAGCAGCTCGGCCGTGGATCCCCCGGGCTCGCGCACGACCACGACCGCGTCGCGGCGTCGTCCGAAGAGCATCGTCGGAGTCTGGCAGAGGCGCGGGCGAGCTGGTGCTGCCCCTGCAGCGGCCTGTGGACAAGGGCAGATGGACAAGGGCAGAGTGCGCGGCTCACGACGCCCGCTCCCACGGCTCCACCCCACCCGGCACCACGACGAGCAGCGGGTGCGGGAACGGCCGGCCGACCCGCAGGAGCTCCCGGTACTGGTCCGGCGAGCGCTCGACGGTCTTGTGCAGCAGGTGCCGCCACTCCAGGTCGAGCTGGCCGGAGGTGACGTGGATCGGGGTGACGCCGCGGGTGCGCTCGTCGTCGGGCAGGTGCACGCGGCTCGCGTCGTAGCGGTAGCCGCGGCGGGTGGCCTCGTCGCGGATCCCGTGCAGGTACGCGGCGATCGCGACGACGGGCTCCGGGTGCACGCGGAAGCGGTCGAGCTGGGGGTGCTTCGTGTAGCCCTTCGTGCGGTCGAGCAGCACGGCCTGCGCGAGCAGGCCCTCGCGCCAGCAGGCGGTCAGCGCCTGCCGGTCGAGCAGGGACGGGTGCAGCGACCAGAGCCTCACCGCGGCAGCACAGCAGCCGGGCGGCGCGCCCGCGACCGGGGCGGCCGGTCCGCGTCAGCAGGCAGGCGTCGCGTCGGGCAGGCGCGGGACCGCGGCGAGCAGGCGCCGCGTGTACGGCTCGCGCGGCGTCGTCAGCACCTCGCGCGTCGCGCCCTCCTCGACCACGACCCCGTCGTGCAGCACGACGGTGCGCTCGCACAGCTGCCCGACGATCGCGATGTCGTGGCTGACGAGGACGAGCGTGAGGCCGTGCTCGTCGCGCAGCCGGGCGAGCAGGTCGACGACCTGCCGGCGGACCGAGACGTCGAGCGCGCTCACGGGCTCGTCGGCCACGAGCACCGACGGCCGCGGTGCGAGTGCTCGGGCGATCGCGATGCGCTGCCGCTGCCCGCCGGAGAACTGCGCGGGGTACCGGTCGACGACGTCCGCGTCGAGCCCGACCGACGCGAGCACCTCCCGCACCCGCGCGCGGTGGTCGCCCTCGACGCGCAGGGACCGCAGCGGCTCGGCGACGATCGAGCCGACGCGCTGGCGCGGGTCGAGCGACGAGCGCGGGTCCTGGAACACGACCTGCACGTCGCGGCGGAACCGGCGCACGGCGGCGCGGTCGCGCCGGTCGAGCGGCTCGCCGCGGTACGTCACCGTGCCGGACGTCGGGCTGTCGAGCGCGAGCAGCAGACGCAGCAGCGTCGACTTGCCCGCGCCGGACTCGCCGACGATGCCGACGCCCCGGCCGGCCTCGACGCGCAGGTCGACGCCGCGCAGCGCCTGCGTCGTGCGGCCGAACGTGCGCGTGACGCCGGTCAGCTCCAGCAGGGGCGTGCTCATCGGGCCTCCGGGGTGGGCAGCGCGGTGACGGCGCGGGCGGCGTCGACGAGCTCGCGGGTGTACGCCGCTCCGTCCCCGGCGAGGGCCCGGGGGACCGTCGTGCGCTCCACGACCGCGCCGTCGCGCATGACGACCAGGTCCTGCGCCACGCGTGCGACGACGGGCAGGTCGTGCGTGACGAGCACGAGGGCGAGCCCGGTGCGCTCGACGACGTCGTCCAGCAGCTCGAGCACCTCGGCCTGGACGGTCACGTCGAGCGCCGTCGTCGGCTCGTCGGCGAGCAGCACGCGGGGGCGGCACGCGAGCGCCATCGCGAGCGACACCCGCTGCCGCTGCCCGCCGGACAGCTGCCACGGGTACGACCCGAGCACGCGCTCGGTGTCGTCGATCTGCACGAGCCGCAGCAGGCGCGCGGCCTCCTCGCGGGCGGCCGTGCGCGAGAGCCGCTGGTGCAGGCGCACCGGTCCGGTGATCTGCCGGCCCACGGTCATGAGCGGGTCGAGCGCGGTCAGCGGCTCCTGGAAGACCATCGCGACCTGCGCGCCGCGCACGGCGTCCATGCGGCGCGGCGGCAGCGCCAGCAGGTCGGTGCCGTCCAGGCGCACGTGCCCGGTGGCGCGCATGCCGGCGGGCAGCAGGCCCAGCACGGCCAAAGCCGTCATCGACTTGCCGGAGCCGGACTCGCCGATGATCCCCAGCCGGGCGCCCGCGGCGACGTCCCACGTGACGCCGTCGAGCAGCGTGTGCCCGTCGGACGTGCGGACGGTCAGGCCGTCGACCTCGAGCAGGCTCACCGGTCACCTCGCAGGTTCGGGTCGGTGCGCTCGCGGATGCCGTCCCCGAGCAGGTTGAGCCCGAGGACGAGCACGACGATCGCGAGGCCGGGCAGGATCGCGCTCCACGGCGCGACGACCATCGTCGACTGCGCCTCCCGGAGCATCCGCCCCAGGACGCGGCGGGCGGTGGTGTGCCGAGGCCGAGGTACGACAGCGCCGACTCCGCGAGCACGGCCCCGCCGGCCAGCAGCATGAGCTGGACCAGCAGGGTCGGCGCCACGTTCGGCAGCACGTGCCGCGTGATCGTGCCCCACCAGCCGGTGCCGGCCGCCGCGGCGGCGGTGACGTAGTCCTCGCGCAGCACGCGCGCGACGGTGATGCGGGTGACGCGCGCGATGACGGCGGCGCCGGAGATGCCGATCGCCGCGATGGCCGTCGCCGTCGACGCGCCGCGGACGGTCACGAGCAGCATCGCGAGCAGCAGGGTCGGGAACGCGATGAGCACGTCGACCGTGTTGACGAGCACCGTGTCCGCCCAGCGCGTCGTCGCCGCGGCGAGCACGCCGAGCACGAGGCCCAGGATCCCGGCGACGACGACGCTGGCCGCCGCGACGAGCAGCGCGCTCGCCGCCCCCGCCATGAGCTGCGTGAGCAGGTCGCGGCCGAGCCGGTCGGTGCCGGCGGGGAAGTCGCCGCCGGGCGGCGCGAGGCGCGGGCCGCTGCCGGTGACGTCGAGCGGGTACGGCGTCCAGACGAGCGCCACGAGGCCGACGACGGCGACGAGGCCGACCAGCACGGCACCGGCCACGAGGGACGGCGGCCACCGGCGGGCGCGCGCGTGCGGCGTCCCCGTGACGGCGGGTTCCCGGACGGCGAGGTCCTCCACACCCGTGGTCATCGTGCCCCTCCCGTCAGGCGCAGACGCGGGTCGAGCGCGCGCTGCGCGAGGTCGACCCCGACGTTGACGACCAGCACGACCGCCGTCAGCCCGAGGACGAGCGCCTGCACGACCGGCAGGTCACGCGCCTCGACCGAGTCCAGCAGCAGCGTGCCGAGGCCCGGCAGCGCGAACACGTTCTCGATGACGACGGCGCCGAGCAGGGACGTCGCGAGCTCGATCCCGAGGATCGCGACGACCGGCGCGGCGCCGTTGCGCAGCCCGTGCCGGCGCAGCGCCGCCCACCGGCCGTAGCCGAGGGAGCGCGCGGTGCGCACGTAGTCCTGGTCGAGCACGTCGAGCGTCGCCGACCGCACGTAGCGGACCATGACGGCGGACATGGCGATCGCCACGGTCACCACGGGCAGCACGAGCGAGCGCACCGCGCCCGCCGGGTCGCCCCAGCCCTGCCGCGGGAACCCGCCGGGTGGCAGCCAGCCGAGCTGCAGCGCGAGGACCAGGACGAGCAGCACGCCGACCCAGAACACCGGCACGGCCACGCCCAGCTGCGACAGCGCCGACACGACCACGCCCAGCGGCCCGCGCCGCCACACGGCCGCCGCCACGCCGAGCGGCACCGAGACGAGCACCGCGAGCACGAACGCGGCGAGGCTCAGCGGCAGCGTGACCGGCAGCCGTGCCGCGACCAGGTCGGCCACCGGCAGCCGCGACACGAACGACGTGCCCAGGTCGCCCTGGACGAGGCCCGCCACCCACTGCCCGAGCTGCACCGGCACCGGCTGGTCGGTGCCCAGCTCGGCGCGCAGCCCCTCGAGCTGGTCGCTCGTCGTCCCGACACCGAGCGACGCGCCCGCGGCGTCCCCCGGCAGCAGCCGCAGGACGACGAACACGACGACGGCCGCGAGGGCGAGCGAGACGAGCAGCGACGCGAGGCGGGTGAGCAGGTGGCGGGCCACGGGTGCCTCAGCCCTCCCGGACGATGTCGGCGACGTAGAAGCTCTCCGTCACCTGGTCCACCGGGAAGCCGCTGATCTCGGCCTTCGCGACCCGGATCTGCGGGTCGAGGTACAGCCACGCGGTCGCGGCCTCCTGGCCGATGGTCTCGTTGACCCGGCGCAGCAGGTCGACCTGCTCCTCCTCGGTCGCGGCCTGGTCGGCCTGCGCGACCCACTCCTGGACCTGCGGGTTGTCGTAGCCCCAGTAGAAGTCCGGGTTCGCATACCAGACCACGTCCCGCGGGTTCACGTGCCCCATGAGCGTCGTCTGGAAGTCGTGGTCCGTGTAGACCTTCTGGTACCAGGTGGCGTCGTCGATCGGGTTCGGCGTGAGCGTCACGCCCACCTCGGCGAGGTCGGCGCGCAGCAGCTGCACGATCGTCTCGGTGGTGTCGTCCGGCACGTAGTCCACCGGGATCGTCAGGTTCGCGACGCCCGCCTGGGCGAGCAGGTCCCGGGCGGCGTCCGGGTCGTACGCGTGCACGTCCGCCTGGTCGACGAACCACGGGTCCGTCGGCGGGACCATCGAGCCGATGACCTGGCCGTAGCCGTCCCACACCGCCTCGAGCAGCGCCTCGCGGTCGATCGCCTTGTACAGCGCCTGCCGCACGCGCACGTCGGAGAACGGCGCGAGCCGGTCGTTGAACGCCCACAGCTGCTTGGTCGTGGACGAGCCCTCGGTGATGGTGAAGCGCGGGTCGTCCTCGAACTGCACGAGCTGGTCCGGGGAGTTCTCGGCGATGACGAGGTCGAGGTCGCCGACGAGCAGCGCGTTGTTCAGCGCCGTCGGGTCGTCGAAGAACCGGAACGTCACGCCCGGGTTCTTCGCCGGCTCACCCCAGTAGTCGTCGAACCGCTCGATCGTCAGGTGGTCGCCCTGCACCCACTCGACGAACCGGTACGGGCCGGTGCCGTTGTCGGGACCGAGCTCGGTGTCGCCCTCCTGCACGACCGTCAGGCCGGCGAGGTTGAACGTGAGGGACTGGCTGCGCCGGCTCAGCGCGAGCTGGACCGTGTCCTCGTCGGGGGCGGTGATGCCCGTGATGACGGCGAGGTCGTTCTTGCGCGCGAGCTTCGACTCCGGCGAGATCGCCTCGGAGATGCTCCACACCACGTCGTCGGCGGTGAGGTCGGTGCCGTCGTGGAAGACGGCGTCCGGCTGCAGGTGGAACGTGTACGTCAGGCCGTCCTCGGAGACGTCCCACGACTCGGCGAGCGCGGGCACGATCTCCCCGTCCACGTCGACGGCCGTGAGGCCCTCGAAGACGTTGCGCGTCATGGTCTGCGAGACGCCGGACGAGCCGCCGACGTTGCGGACCAGGCCGGTCGGCTCGTTGGTGGAGCCGATGACGATCTCGTCCTCGGCCTGCGGGGCGCCGCTGGCGCCGCCCGTGCTGCCGCCGCCCGAGCACGCGGCGAGCGCGAGCGCGGCCACGGCGGACAGGGCGGCACCGGCGAGGGTGCGGGTTCTCATGCTGGGGGACCTCCGGCGGGTGGGCACGGCCGCCGGGCCGGACGACGAGCGGTCAGCGCGCACGCCCGGGGCACGGGGGACCGGTGCAGGGGTGGGGGAGTCGAGCGCGAGGGCGCTCGGCGCGCGGTGGGGCCGGTCAGCCGACGACGGTGCCGGTCCCGGTGCGCGGGGACGTCAGCCGCGACAACACGCGCGCGCCGCGAGGACGGGGCGAGCGGCGTGCGGGGCGACGAGGACGGTGCGCATGGTGCTGCGACCGTACCTCGCGACCGTCGGGACGTTCCAGCGTCGCCGGCGAGACGTGCGTCTCGCCCGTCCGGGTGCGGCGCGGCCACCGCTCAGCGCAGGTTCCCCAGCACGGCGGCCGCGACGTCCGCCGGCCGGTGCTCCGGCAGCCAGTGGTCGGCGTCGAGGTCGACGCGCAGGAACGAGCCGTCGACGTACCGGGCCGTCGCGTCGACGGAGGCGGGGGCGAAGAACGGGTCCCGGCGGGCGGAGACGTAGGTGGTCGGGACCTCGACCGGGCCCGTCGAGCCGCGGCCGGGCACCGGGAGCGCCCGGTACCAGGCGAGGGCGGCCGTCAGGGCGCCGGGCTCGCGCATGCGGGCGACGTAGCGGGCGGCACGGTCGGGCTCGAGACCGGCGCGCTCGAGGGACTGCCGGAGGCGGGCGCCGTCGTCCGCGAGGAGCAGGCGCTCCGGGACGCCGGGCAGCTGGAAGAAGCCGACGTAGGACGAGCGCAGGGCCTGCCCGCCGCGCAGCAGCCCGGCCCGCATCGCGGCGGGGTGCGGCGTGCCCAGCACCGTGAGCGTCGCGACGCGGTCCGGCTCGCGCGCCGCGACCGCCCACGCGACCGCGCCGCCCCAGTCGTGGCCGACGACGTGCGCCTGCTCCACGCCGGCGGCGTCGATGAGCGCGACGACGTCGGCGACGAGCTCCGGCACGGCGTACGGGCGGCGGCCCGGCGGCCGGGCGCCGGGGGAGTAGCCGCGCTGGTCCGGCACGAGCACGCGCGCACCCGCGGCCGTCAGCAGGGGGACGACCGCGTCGTAGGCCGAGCCGTCCTGGGGGAAGCCGTGCAGGAGGACGACGACGGGGGCGTCGTCGCCGGTCGTGCTGGTGGGGGCGTCCGGTGCGTGGTCCCGCACGTCGAAGCGCAGGCCGTCGCGCGTGAAGGAGTCCATCCCGGCAGCACAGCACGCGCGCGGGCACGCGGCGAGCGGGGCGGGGGACCGCGGGTGCGCGTCCCCCGACGACCTCAGGCGCGCAGGTGCGCCGGGAGCGTGAGGACCTCGACGCCGTCCTCGGTGATCGCGACGGTGTGCTCGCTGTGCGCGGTGCGCGCGCCGGTCGCGCTGCGCAGCGTCCAGCCGTCCGCGTCGGTGACGAGCTCGTCGGTGTCCGCCATCACCCAGGGCTCGAGCGCGAGCAGCAGGCCGGGACGCAGCGTGTACCCGCGGCCGGGGCGGCCGGTGTTCGGCACGTGCGGGTCCTGGTGCATGGTCGAGCCGATGCCGTGGCCACCGAAGTCGGTGTTCACGGGGTAGCCGGCGCCCGTGAGCACCTGGCCGATGGCGTGCGACACGTCGCCGAGGCGGACGCCCGGGCCGGCGGCCTCGATCGCGGCGGCGAGGGCGCGCTCGGTCGCCTCGATGAGCGCGACGCTCTCGGCCGGGCGGGCGTCGCCCACCAGGAAGCTGATGGCGGAGTCCGCCGCGATGCCGTCCTTGAGCACGGCGAGGTCGAGCGTGAGCAGGTCGCCGTCGGCGAGGCGCTGGTCGCGGGGGCGCCCGTGCAGGACGGCGTCGTTCACCGAGGTGCAGACGTAGTGGCCGAACGGGCCGCGGCCGAACGACGGCGCGTAGTCGACGTAGCAGGACTGCGCGCCGGCCTTCTCGATGAGCTCGCGGGTCCAGCGGTCTATCTCGAGCAGGTTGGTGCCGACGGTCGTGCGCTCGCGGAGCGTCTGGAGGATGTCGGCGACGAGGGCGCCCGTGACCCGGGCGCGGTCGATCTCGCTCGGGCTCAGGATCTCGATCATGGGGGTGCGCTCCTCGTCGTGCTGCCGGGGTGGTGGCCGGGGGCGGGCGGCTCGGCCGGTAATACTATCCCGGTATTAGTATCGGTCCATGATGGTCCGGCTCCCGCTCACGCCCGCCGAGATCGACCGCGGGCGCCGCCTCGGCGCGCTCCTGCGCCGCGCTCGCGGGGAGCGGTCGGTCCTCACCGTCGCGCTCGACGCCGGCGTCTCGCCGGAGACCCTGCGCAAGATCGAGTCGGGCCGCGTCGCGACGCCGTCGTTCTCGACCGTCGCCGCGGTCGCCGGGGTGCTGGGGCTGTCGCTCGACGCGGTGTGGGCGGAGGTCGCCGAGGGCGCGCGGCGCAGCGCCCGCCCCGACGACCTGGTCGCCCAGCGCCGGGGCTGACGCGAGGCCCGCCGCCCCGGGACGGCTCAGGCGCCCTGCCGCACCACCGTGAACGGCGCCTTGCCCGACACGCGGCCCTCGATGCCCGCCGTGACGAACTCCTTCGCGCGGGTGACCGCGTCGCGGACCTCGCGCCCCTTCGCGAGCTCGGCGGCGATCGCGGCGGCGAGGGTGCAGCCGGCACCGGCCACGCGCTCGTTCCCCACCTTCGGCGTCGCGAGCACCGTGACCTCGTCGCCGTCGAGCAGGACGTCGACCGCGTCGTCACCGGGCAGCTCGACCCCGCCCTTGGCGACCACGGCGCGCGGGCCGAGCGCCTGGATGCGGCGCGCCGCCTCGGTGAGCTGCTCGACCGTCTCGATGGTGTCCATGCCGGAGAGCGTCTTCGTCTCGAACAGGTTCGGGGTGACGACGGTCGCGAGCGGCAGGACCTGCTCGCGCAGCGCGGTGTCCGTGTCGAGGGCGGCACCGGGCTCCTGGCCCTTGCAGATGAGGACCGGGTCGAGCACGACGTGCCGCCACGGCTGGCGGCGCAGCCCCTCGGCGACGACGTCGATCGTCGCCGGCGTGCCGAGCATGCCGATCTTCACCACGTCGAGCTCGTAGGCGGTCGTCGCCGCCTCCATCTGCTGCGCGATGATCTCGGCCGGCACGGGGAAGAAGCGGTGGTTCCAGTCGTCCGCCGGGTCGAACGACACGATGCACGTCATCGTGCCGAGGCCGAAGGCGCCGAGCTCCTGGAACGTGCGCAGGTCCGCCTGGATGCCGGCGCCGCCGGTCGCTTCCGATCCGGCGATCACGTACGCGAGGTCGACCACGGGAGTGCTCCTGTCGATGTGGTTCGTGGGGGTCTGCACGACAGCCTCGCACGGTCGGCGGGGATGATCGGCTGCGGGTGCCCCTTCCCGCGCGGCGACGAACCTGCGCGGCGCCCGACGACGGGCGCGGCGTGAGGATCACTGCTTGGTCATCATCGCGATCCCACCGGTCGCGAGGACGAACACGTCCACCATCGCGGAGCGGACGGCCGGACCGGCGTCGGCGCGGGGAAGCCGCTGGACGTCGTGCGGGTCGACGTCCAGCGTCGCCACACCGCCCGCGACGTCGTCGCCCAGGACCCCGAACAGCAGGAGGCACCGGACGACGGCGCTGCCGTCCGCCGTGCGCTGCCGCTGGAACGTCTGCAGCAGGACGCGATCACCCGCGACCTGCGCGCGCAACGCGTCCACCGACGACCACCGGGTCGCCAGGCCCCGCCGCTCGGCCGACTCCTGCAGACGGACCAGGGTCTCGACGTCGATGCGGCAGACGCGGAAGTCGACGTCGGTCGCGCGGATCAGGCCCGTTCCTCCTGCCTGCGTCGGCGTGGGACGCAGGGTGCCGTGCGCCGTGTCGGGGACCTCTCCGACGACCGCCCGCAGCGCAGCGATGTGGCGGGGGCTCCTCAGCGCCAGCCGGGATGCCATCCACCGCCGGCCTGACCCGCTCGTCGCGGACCACCGCCACCGCAGGGCGGCGCGAGCGGCGTGTCCCCGGCGCACCGCACCCATCCGGAGGACGTTCGCGAAGCCGTGGGTCACGTCGGCGAGCAGGTGCATGCGTGCGAGGGCGTCCACGTCCGACGGCGAGTTCGGGTCCAGGCGCTCGTCCTCGACGTACACCTGGCCCGTGTCCGCCATCCACCGGATCTCGACCGACGCACACTCGGTGAGGACGGCGACCACGTCGAGGGGTCCTACCCGGCGGCGACACATCAGCCTGCTCCTTCTCTCGCTTCGGACGCCGCGGGGCGTCACCGACCGGGGTGCGACGACCTGGGGACGGGGATGAGCTCGACTCACCGCCCGGACGTTCCCGGACCGCGAAGTCGCCGAGCGATCTCCCGGTCAACGAGGAGCAGGCTCCCGCGCACCGGAGCCCGTGACTCGTCCAGTACGACGACGGTGACCGAGGTCCCCGGCTGTAAGGACGCATCTCCCGCCTTGGCTACTTCACGAGATCTCCCGAGGGATCCTCAATGCGGTAGAGATATGTCGTCGCGGTGCTGTCGAGTGAGTTCCCGTGGCCGGAGGACCGGGGCTGAGCCGGCGGCTTGGCCGGATCGCGCACGAAGCGCCCGGTCTCCGGGTCCCGAAGGCTACCGTTGGCTCCTCCGACTGGGCAGGCGTTCGCCGTCTGCGCTCCGCCGATGGCGTTTCGGATGTCGTCGTTGTGGGTGACGACGTCGGTGCCGTCGGTGGTGGTGACGGTGTAGGTGTGGTCGGTGTCGACGGTGAGGTTGTGGACCGTCGCGGTCTGCGACCGCTGGGTGGTGGCGGCGAGGGTGACGGGGGTGCCGTCGGGGTCGACGAGCTGGTCGCCGGGGTTCAGGTCGCCGGCGGGGACCCAGTCGCCGTCGGCGGTGAGGAACAGGTGCCCTTCGGTGGCGGTGATCTTGGTGTCGGCGGGCGGTCCGCCGCCGCCGGAGCCGACGAGGGTGAGGTCGACGAGGTCCTTGGCGCCGTGGCCGGTGATGGTGGCCACGACCTGGCGGTGGGTGGTGGTGCCGTCGGCCGCGACCGCCAGGACGGTGTCGCCGACCTGGACGTCGGCGATCGCCCTGCTGGTGCCGGCGGTGAGCGTGGAAGCTTGGCGGCTCCTATGACGCACAAGCCGGCAGGGCCGGGTCCGAGGCGGACTACTGGAGTTCTCGATCGCAGAACACGCGTGCGGTCCTCCCGCCTGCCGCTCTCTACTCGCCTCGGTTTAGCTTCCGCCCCGGCGCCCCGGCGCGCCTTAGGCGGGATAGTTGATCGTAGCAAATCGGGATAGGCCGCAGTGAATTGCGGCATCAGGATCACCTCACGCACGCGCGACCCTGTCCCTGCGACGCGTGCCGCGACGTCGCCGAGTTGCGCGGCCGTCACGCTCGTCGACGAGAGATCGACCACGACGCCTCCTCCAGGTACCTGGCTCCCCTTCTTCGCGATGGCGCTGATGATTGCACTCGGATTCCTGGTCGTCGGCGTGTACACATCCCACTGAACTCCGTCGACGAGCAGATCGCTCGTGCCGCTGCCTCGTGAGGCACCGGGGACGGGATCGCGAAGCACCACGTCCCGCCCGAGGGAGGCCATGTGCTCCGCCGCTCGCGTCTCGCTCGGAGAAGCGTTCCGAGCCGGCACCGACAACGTGCCGAGTCGCGGGCCTGCGACGACCTGCGGTGACCGCGGGCAGGACTCGCCCATCTTGCCGCGCAGGTTGTCGTTGTGGGTGACGACGTCGGTGCCGTCGGTGGTGGTGACGGTGTAGGTGTGGTCGGTGTCGACGGTGAGGTTGTGGACCGTCGCGGTCTGCGACCGGTGGGTGGTGGCGGCGAGGGTGACGGGGGTGCCGTCGGCGTCGAGGAGCTGGTCGCCGGGGTTCAGCTCCCCGGCGGGGACCCAGTCGCCGTCGGCGGTGAGGAACAGGGTGCCCGTCGGTGGCGGTGATCTTGGTGTCGGCGGGCGGTCCGCCGCCGCCGGAGCCGACGAGGGTGAGGTCGACGAGGTCCTTGGCGCCGTGGCCGGTGATGGTGGCCACGACCTGGCGGTGGGTGGTGGTGCCGTCGGCCGCGACCGCGAGGACGGTGTCGCCGACCTGCACGTCGGCGATCGCCTTGCTGGACCCGTGAGCACGAAAGTCGAGCGACTTCCGCAGTGCACAGGGGGGCGAGGCCGTGACCGATGCGGACTACCAGAATTCCACATTGCGGAACACCGTGCGGGCATCCCGCCTACCGGTCCCTACTCGCATCGGTTCGGGTTTCGCCCCGGCGCCCCTCAGTCGCGGTGATTCATCTTCTCCATGGGAGATCAGGGATGCAGCACCGTGGCTCGCGGCGGCCTCAGATGATGGGTCATCCTTCTTCGACGTGGGTTTCGATCGTGAGGCCACGCGCCACCAGCTTGTTTCCCTCATACAGATCGATGTTGGTGAGTCGGCGAGCCGCAGCCTCGTAGAGGCTGCCGAAGATCAATTCGATGCGGACGTTCTGCTCCTCGCCGAGGGCGATCTCCTTGCGTGCGTCGCGCGTGTGGACGATGCAGGACGTCTTGACTTCACCGAGATCCAACTGAGATCGAACACCGTCGGCCGGTGCCCGCAGCCGCCCTCCCTCCTCAGTGCGCAGGAAGCGGATCCTCGCGTCGAGGACCACAGGAGCAGGCGTCTCAGAAGACATGCTCGACCGCCCTCAGCGCGTTGTGGAAGATATCGCTCTGCGTGCCTGGCTGCACCGTGTACACGCCTCCGCGGAAGACCGAGACATCGATGCCGCGGAAGAAGTCCAACGACTTGAGTGGGTCCTTCGACACGGTAACCCGAAGAATGGCGACCAAGGACCCAGTCCCCGGCGATGAGCGTGCTGAAGAACTCTCGCTCGAGGCTTCGCCCATCGTGCGCAGTCGAGCACGGGACCTGGCTGATCGTTCGGTCTTCCCCGAGCAGCACGACTATGCGCTTTATTGTCTCCATCAGGGCCGTCGGATCACTCGCCCAGCGCGAACGGGCTGTCGAAGATGTCTCCGCCGTGCTCGAGGACGCGCAAAGAGGAGGCGACCACGAGGTTCCGACGACCCTCCGAGACGAGAACGAAGACCGTGCTCGATGCGCGATACTCCTCGCCCAGTGCTTCGAAGGCGTGCAGCACGTCCTTGTCCCCTGCGTCCTCTACGGCCACCCCTCGGAGTAGTCGAGGGCAGGAGACAAACTCCACGCCGTCGAAGAGAAGGTCCACGTTGACCGCATGGCTCGGGTT
Organism: Cellulomonas sp. JZ18; assembly: GCF_009720485.1. NCBI lineage: Bacteria > Bacillati > Actinomycetota > Actinomycetes > Micrococcales > Cellulomonadaceae > Cellulomonas > Cellulomonas sp. JZ18. The sequence continues at coordinate 691,835 of NZ_CP045245.1, forward strand.
GCGAGGGCTCCTCACCAGCAGGCCGCCATGGCTGACTCGATACTTCCAGAGCTGGAAAGTCCGGTCTGGATAGATCGCGATCATGAGAAGGGACTCGGAACGCGCACGCCGTTCGAGCGCGGGCGACCGGACATGCGGACCTCCGTCCGTGCGCCGCATCGCTGCCCACGCACCGTCGCGGCCGCCCCCTGCAGCGGCCGAGCCGTGCGTCACCCAAGGGGGTCGCGGCGTCGGCTGACCAGCGCGGGATTGGATCGCGAGACGACCGCGGGCGGACCTGGACGGGTCGCCGGTTCGGGGACGGGCGCGGCCTGAGGGCGTGTCAGCGCAGGTGGTGCGGCGTGTCCGAGTTGCCCCGTTCTGCGCGGTCGTCGATTCCCACGTCGGTTCCCATGAGAGAACTCTCACCGCCTCCGGTCGCGTCGCGATGCCGGACGTGCTGGGTACGGTGCCCGCATGCGTACCGCGGGTGGCCTCGTGCTGGTGCCGGCCCTCGCGCTGCTGCTCGCGCTCGCGGGGTGCTCCGCGGCCCCCACGGCCTCGCCGGAGGCGACCGGCACGGCGGCGCCCGCGCCCGACGCGACGGCCGCCGTGACCGCTGCCCCGGACGGCGGGGTCGCACCGGCCCCGGACCCGAGGGCGCCCGGCGCCGAGCGCGTGCGCGCCGACGGTGCGGCCGTCCCCGGCGGGGACGGCGTCGTCGCCTGGGTGCTGCCCACGGACCCCGCGGCGGAGGTCGCGGTCGAGCCGCAGGGCGACGGGTCGGTGCGCGTCACCGTGCGGACCGCGCAGGCGGCCGTGACCGGCGCCTCGCTGGCGCCGGCGGAGGGCGTCACGGCGACCGTGCTGGAGGACGGGTCGGCCGTGCTGCGCCGTGGCGACGTCGTCGTCGGTGCGGTGGGCACCCCGGACGCCGCGCAGGCGCCCGCGCGGTGGTTCGAGGTCGAGGGGGTGCTCGTGCTGCGCGGGCGGCCCGCGGCCGTCGTGGAGGTGCTCGTCGGCACGTCGGCGCTCGCGTCGGCGACCTGGGGCGAGGCGGAGGGCGGACGGTCGCTGGCCGTCGTGCCCGCGGCGTGGGTGCGCGGCGGCTCGCTCGCCGCCCAGGAGGTGCTCGCCGCCCAGCTCGCCGTCGCGCAGCCCGAGGCGGCGACGGCGACGATGCAGGCGCAGCTCTGGTGCCACGCGCTCGGTGCCCCGGACAAGGACGCGTGGAACCTCGAGCCGTGGCGCCCCGAGGTCGGGACGGTCACGTTGCTCGCGACCCGCTGCAACCCCACCGACGACGACGTCTGACGGGCGACGTCCTACCGGGCCGGCGGGTGGTGCGTCAGCCCTCCTGCGCGGACCGCCGGCTCAGCACGAGCACCGTCCCGGCCACGACGGCCGCGAGGCCCAGCGCGAGGACGGGAACCGCCGACGTGCCGGTCGCGGACAGGGTGTCGGCCCGTGCGGGGACGTCCCAGTCGAGGGCGAACGACGCGTCGGTGCCCGCGTCCTCGTGGGCTGCGAGGACCTGGGCGGTCTCGCTCGGGGCGGGGGAGGGCGTAGCCGTGGGCGCAGCCGCGGCCACCTCGGCGACGGGTGCGGCCGGCGCGGGCGACGCCGGCGCCGGAGCGGGGGCCGGGACGACCGGGGCCGGTGCGGGGGCCGGGGCGCCCGCCGGCGGTGCGGGGGCGGGGACCGGCGCGGGCGCGGGGACCGGCTGGGCCGCGCGGCACACCGGCGCCTGGCCGCCCTCGCCGAAGTGCTCGTCGAAGCCCGCCACCTGGACCCAGTGCACGCACGCGTCGGCCGGCAGCCCGAGCCGGTCCCACGTCACGGCGGAGGCGCCCACCAGGTCGTGGTAGCGCGTGCCGGGCCCCTCCAGGTGCACGTTGCGGGCGCCGGCGCCGGCCGGGGACGTCCACAGCACGTTGAGGTGCGCGTGCTCGGTGAGGACGTGTCCCTCCGGCAGCTCGATGCCCGTGCCGGTGACGCGGTACGGCGTCGGTGCGTCGGAGCCCGCAGCGGCGCCGGTGGCGGTGAGGGTGACGACGGCGACGGACGCGGCGAGTGCCAGCGCGGCGGTGCGGGGGTGCATCGGGGTGCCTCGGTTCGGACGCGGGCGGGCGGTGGGGGCCCCGCGGCCCGGCGGCGGGCGGACCTGCGGCGGATCGGGGGCGTCGCGGCGGCGTACCGTGCGACCGGCGGCAGCGTAACGGGAGGGAACGCGCGAACGGGGCGAATCGTGCATGACGGTTCTCTCATGCAGAACCGCTGGTCAGCGACGTGCCGGCCCGTGCGGTCGTGTCGGACCCGCGCGCTAGCGTCCCTCGGGTGACAGGTGCGGTCAGGACGGTGACGGCGGACGAGCGGCGGGCGCGGCTCGGCCGCAGGCACGCGCTCGCCCCGGGGCACGGCGCCGCCGACCCGGTCGGTGCGGCGCGCGCGGTGGTCGCGCTGCACAGCACGGACCCGGCGTCGACCGTGCTGTCCGCGCTCGCCCGCACCCCCGGCGCGAGCCCGGCCGACGTCGAGCGCGCGCTCTACGAGGACCGCGACCTGGTGCGCGTCCTGGCGATGCGGCGCACGGTCTTCGCAGTGCCGCACGACCTCGCGGCAACGGCGCTGGCCGCGGCAGGCGACACCGTGGCGGTGCAGCAGCGCCGGCTCCTGCACCAGCTCGTCGTCGCCTCCGGGATCACGCAGGAGCCGGAGGCGTGGGTCGCCCGCGCCGAGCGCGCCCTGCTCGACGCGCTGGCCGCGGCCGGCCAGGCCACCGCGCCCGAGCTCGCCGCAGCCGACCCGTCGCTCGCGCAGCGGGTCGTCCTCGAGCCCGGCAGGACGTACGAGACCACGCAGAGCGTCGCGAGCCGCCTGCTCACCACGCTGTCCGCCGAGGGGCGCGTGCTGCGCGGCCGGCAGGTGGGGGGCTGGGCCGCGCCGCAGTTCCGGTGGACGACGCCGGCGCACTGGCGCGACCTCGGACCGGCGCCCACGACCGGGGACGCGGCAGCCCGGCTCGCGCGCCTGTGGCTGCACGCGTACGGGCCCGCCCGGCCCGCGGACCTGCAGTGGTGGGCCGGGTGGACCGTCGCCCGGACGAAGGCGGCGCTGGCCGCGCTCGACACCGTCGCCGTCGTCCTCGAGGACGGGGCGCCGGGTGTCCTGCTCGCCGAGGACGCGGACGAGGTCCCACCCGCGGACCCGTGGGTCGCGCTGCTGCCGGCCCTCGACCCGGCCGCGATGGGGTGGCGGCACCGCGACCCGTTCGTGGGGGAGCACCGCGAGCAGGTGTACGACCGCAACGGGAACGCCGGGCCGACCGTGTGGGTCGACGGGCGCGTCGTCGGGGGTGGGTGCAGCGCGCGGACGGCGAGGTGGCCGTGGAGCTCTTCGAGGACGTGGGGCGTGCGGCGGCCGACGCCGTCGCGGAGCGCGCCGCCGCGCTGACGGCCCAGCTCGCCGACGTCCGGCTGACGGCACGCGCCCGCGGCTGGACGCCGGTCGAGCAGCGCCTGCGCGCCTGACCGGCGAACGCCGCACCCCGCGTGGCGGGCACGGGCGACGGGCCGTGCCGTGGACGCCGCCCGTGCCACGCGTGCGCGCACGAATCGATTCGGGCGACGTCCCGGGGCCCGTCGCCCTGGCGGGGGAGGCCCCCGCGGCGCACCCTCGACTCCCGACGCGGCGACCGCCGTGCGTCCCCGCGCCGGAGCGGGGCGCGGCGCCGCGCGCTCACCATCGAGGAGATGCATGTCCCAGCGCACCAGGGCGTTCGCCCTGCTGGCCGCGGCCCTGCTCGCGACGACGGGGATCGGCGCGACCGCCGCGCCGTCCGCGCAGGCGGCGGCCGGCTGCAGGGTCGACTACGCCGTCACGAACCAGTGGCAGGGCGGCTTCGGCGCCAACGTCACGGTGACGAACCTCGGCGACCCGCTGAACGGCTGGACCGTCGGCTGGACCTTCGCGTCCGGCCAGCGGATCACGCAGGCGTGGAACGGGACCGCGACCCAGTCGGGCGGCACGGTGACCGTGCGCGACGCGGGCTGGAACGGGTCGGTCCGCACCGGCGGCACCGCGAGCTTCGGCTTCAACGGGTCGTGGAGCGGCTCCAACCCCGCCCCCACCCAGTTCACGGTCAACGGCGTCGCGTGCACGGGCTCGGTCACGACGACGCCCACGCCGACGCCCACCCGCACGCCCACCCCCACCCCGACGACGACGCCCCCGCCGCCCACCGGGACCACCCCGGTCGCGGTGAACGGCCAGCTCCGGGTCTGCGGCGTGAACCTCTGCAACCAGTACGGCAAGCCGATCCAGCTGCGCGGCATCAGCTCCCACGGCCTGCAGTGGTTCCCGGGCTGCTACAACGCGACGTCGCTCGACGTGCTCGCGAACGACTGGAAGGCGGACGTCTTCCGCATCGCGATGTACGTCAACGAGAACGGCTACGTCACCGACCCGCCGGGCTTCACGGCACGCGTGAACTCCCTGGTGGACGAGGCCGAGAAGCGCGGCATGTACGCGATCGTCGACTTCCACACGCTCACGCCGGGCGACCCGAACGTGAACCTCGAGAACGCGAAGACGTTCTTCCGCAACGTCGCCACGCGCAACGCGGCGAAGACGAACGTGATCTACGAGATCGCGAACGAGCCGAACGGCGTGACATGGGAGCAGATCCGCACCTACGCGAACCAGGTGATCCCGATCATCAAGGCCGCCGACCCCGACGCCGTCATCCTCGTCGGCACGCGCGGCTGGTCGTCGCTCGGCGTCTCCAACGGGTCGAGCTCGGCGGAGATCGTGGCGAACCCGCTGGCGTTCGACAACATCATGTACACCTTCCACTTCTACGCGGCGTCGCACCTGGACAACTACCGCGCCGAGGTGCGCAGCGCGGCGCAGCGGCTCCCGCTGTTCGTCTCCGAGTGGGGCACGACCAGCGCGACCGGCGGCGGCACCGTCGACCTCGCCAGCTCCACGGCGTGGCTCGACCTGCTCGACTCGCTGAAGATCAGCCACGTCAACTGGACGTACTCCGACGCGAACGAGAGCAGCGCGGCGTTCCGTCCGGGGACCTGCTCCGGCTCGAGCTACGGGACGTCGCAGCTGACGCAGTCGGGCCAGTTCGTCCGCAGCCGGATCGTGACGCCGGACAGCTTCCCGACGAGCTGACCGACGCGCCGACGCGCGGCCCCGCCGCACCGGCGCAGCGCCCGCACCGTCGCCCCGGCCGGCCCGTGCCGACCGGGGCGACGGCCAGGCCCACGAGGCGGGACGGTGCGGTCGGGGCCGCGGTGCGCGCCGGTACGCTGGGGGTGTCTGCCGACCCGCGGCGCGGGACTGGTGGGGCGGGCCCGCTGAGGGCGACCACCCCCGGTGCCCGGGCCCCCACCGAGGGAACCGATGACCACCGCACCTGTGCGCCCCGCCGACGCGCCCACCCCGCAGCACGCGTCCGACACGGTCGAGAACGCCGCCGCGACCCCCGACCAGGTCCAGCCGTACGCCGAGCTGGGCCTCAAGCAGGACGAGTACCAGCGCATCCGGGACATCCTCGGCCGGCGCCCCACCGCCGCCGAGCTCGCCATGTACTCCGTCATGTGGTCGGAGCACTGCTCGTACAAGTCGTCGAAGATCCACCTGCGCCAGTTCGGCGAGAAGACGACGCCGGCGATGAAGGAGCACCTGCTCGTCGGGATCGGCGAGAACGCGGGCGTCGTCGACATCGGCGACGGCTGGGCGGTCACGTTCAAGGTCGAGTCGCACAACCACCCGTCGTACGTCGAGCCCTACCAGGGCGCCGCGACGGGCGTCGGCGGCATCGTCCGCGACATCATCTCGATGGGTGCGCGCCCGGTCGCCGTGATGGACCAGCTGCGGTTCGGCGCGGTCGACCACCCGGACACGGCGCGCGTCGTGCACGGCGTCGTCTCGGGCGTCGGCGGCTACGGCAACAGCCTGGGGCTGCCGAACATCGGCGGCGAGCTCGTGTTCGACGCCTGCTACCAGGGCAACCCGCTCGTCAACGCGCTGTGCCTGGGCGTGCTGCGGCACGAGGACATCCACCTGGCCAACGCGTCGGGCGTGGGCAACAAGGTCGTCCTGTTCGGGGCGCGCACGGGCGGCGACGGAATCGGCGGGGCGTCCATCCTCGCGTCCGAGACCTTCGACGACACCAAGCCGAGCAAGCGCCCGAGCGTGCAGGTGGGCGACCCGTTCATGGAGAAGGTGCTCATCGAGTGCTGCCTGGAGCTCTACGCGGCGAAGGTCGTCGAGGGCATCCAGGACCTGGGTGCGGCCGGCATCTCGTGCGCGACGAGCGAGCTCGCGTCCAACGGTGACGGCGGCATGCACGTCGACCTCGAGAAGGTGCTGCTGCGCGACCCGACGCTGACGGCCGGCGAGATCCTCATGTCGGAGTCGCAGGAGCGCATGATGGCCGTCGTCCGGCCGGAGAAGCTCGACGAGTTCCTCGCGATCACGGCGAAGTGGGACGTCGAGACGGCGGTGATCGGCGAGGTCACCGGCACGGGCCGCCTCACGATCGACCACTTCGGCCAGCGGATCGTCGACGTCGACCCGCGGACGGTGGCGCACGAGGGACCGGTCTACGACCGCCCGTACGCGCGGCCGGCCTGGCAGGACGCGCTCGTCGCCGACTCGGTCAGCACGCCCGAGGGGCAGCAGCGCTACCCGCGCCCCTCCACCGCGCAGGAGCTGCGGGCCACGGTCCTGCGCCTGCTCGGCTCGCCCAACCTCGCGTCGCCGGCGTGGGTGACGGACCAGTACGACCGCTTCGTGCAGGGCAACACCGCGCTCGCGCAGCCCGACGACGCGGGCGTGGTCCGCGTCGACGAGACGACGGGCCTCGGTGTCGCGCTCGCGACCGACGCGAACGGCCGCTTCGGCAAGCTCGACCCGTACACGGGCGCCCAGCTCGCGCTCGCGGAGGCGTACCGCAACGTCGCGACCTCCGGTGCGCGCCCCCTCGCCGTGACCGACTGCCTCAACTTCGGCAGCCCCGAGCACCCGGACTCCATGTGGCAGCTCGTCGAGGCGATCCGCGGCCTCGCCGACGCCTGCCAGACGCTCGAGGTGCCGGTCACCGGCGGCAACGTCTCGCTCTACAACGGCACCGGCGAGCCCGGCCAGGTCGACTCCTCGATCCACCCGACGCCGGTCGTCGGCGTGCTCGGCGTCCTCGACGACGTCGCCCACGCGGTCGCGTCCGGCTGGACGACGCCCGGCCAGGCCGTCTACCTGCTGGGCACCACGCGCGGCGAGCTCGACGGCTCGGCGTGGGCCGACGTCGTGCACGGCCACCTCGGCGGCACGCCGCCGCGGGTCGACCTCGACGCCGAGCGGCGCCTCGCGCAGGTGCTGGCCACCGCGGCCCGCGACGACCTCGTCGACGCGGCCCACGACCTCTCGGAGGGCGGCCTCGCGCAGGCGCTCGTGGAGTCGAGCCTGCGCTACGGCGTGGGCGTCCAGGTGGACCTCGACGGGCTGTGCGCGCGTGACGGCGTCACCCCGTTCGAGGCGCTGTTCTCCGAGTCGACGGCGCGTGCGATCGTCGCCGTGCCGCGCTCGGAGGAGGTCCGGTTCGCGGACCTGTGCACGGCCCGCGGCGTCCCGGCGCTCCGCCTGGGGGAGACCGCGGAGACGTGCTCGCCGGGCGCCGGCGCCGGTGACGTCGACCCGGAGCACGCGCACGAGGCCGCCGTCGAGGTGGCCGGGCTCTTCACGCTGCCCCTGTCCGAGGCCCGCGAGGTCTGGGAGGGCACGCTGCCGCGCCTGTTCGGCTGACGCCGCGCGCACGAGGGGCCGCCGGGGACGACCCGGCGGCCCCTCGTCGCGTCCGCGGCCGCGCCTCAGCGCGGGTGATGCGGTGGTCCACGCGCTCCAGGACCGGCCCCCCGCCGGTCGCCGCCGGCACGGCACCCTCTGCAGGCCGCCCGCCCTGCCCGGCACCGGATCGGCCGCCGGACGGGCGACACCCGCCCGGGTGACCGACCGTGGACGTCCACGCACCGCCACCGGAGGGACCACCATGAAGACCACCCGCACCGTCGCGGCCGTCGTCGCCGCGTTCGCCGGCCTCGCGCTCGCCGCCTCGCCCGCAGCCGCCGCACCCAACGCGCAGGACCAGCAGTTCCTCGTCGCCGCCCACCAGGGCAACCTCGCGGAGATCGCGTCGGGCCAGGCCGCGCTCGCCGAGGCGACGACGCCCGGCGTGCGCGAGCTGGGGCAGCAGCTCATCACCGACCACCAGGCGCTCGACGCACAGCTCACCGCGGTCGCCCAGCAGCTCGGTGTCGCGCTGCCCGGCACGCCGACGCCCGAGCAGCAGGCGGCGCTCGCCGAGGTCCAGGCCGAGGACGGCCAGGACTTCGACACGGCCTGGCTGTACCTGCAGATCCAGTCCCACCGCCAGACGCTCGCCCTCGGCGAGCAGGAGCTCGCCGGCGGCGCCGAGCAGGCCGTCAAGGACCTCGCCACCGCCTCCGCACCCGTCGTGCAGCGGCACCTCGACCACGCGCTCGCGCTCGCGCGCGAGCTCGGGGTCGAGTCCGTCCCGGCCGGCACCGGGGGCCAGGCCGCCGCGTCGGAGCGCCCGCTCGGCCTCGCGCTGTCCCTCGCGGGCGGGCTGCTCCTCGCCTCGGCCGCGGCCGTGCTCGTCCGTTCCCGCCGCACGGCCGGGGCGACGCACCGGCGGTGACCACGGCACCGCGGCGCCCGGCGCGGCGGCTCGCCCTCGGGGCGGTCGTCGCGCTGGGTGCCGTCTGCCTGACGGCCGGCGTGCGGCTCGCGACCGCACCGCCGCGCCTCGAGGTCGCCGTCGCGACGCTCGCCGGCACGTCCGCGCCGCACCCGGTGGCATCGGCCGACGGGACCCCGGCACCGGCCCCGGCGGCCGTGCCGACCCCCGTCGCCCCGGCGGCCGTGCCGCCCCCGCCGCCCCGGCGGCCGCGCCGCCCGCCGCGCCCGCACCGGCCCCCGACCGGCTCCGGCTCGCCGACGTCGCCGTCGACGTCGCTGTCGTGCCTGTCGGCGTGGGACGGGGAGGCGCGCTCGAGCTCCCCGACGCCCCCGACGCCGTCGGCTGGTGGCTCGCCGGTGCCGTGCCCGGGGCGTCCGCCGGCACGCTCGTGCTCGCCGGCCACGTCGACACCGTCACCGGCCCCGGGGTCATGGCGGACGTCCTCGACGCACCGCTCGGCGCGGTCGTCGAGGTCGGCGACGGACGCGGCGGAGCGGTCGCCTACCGGCTCGTCGAGCGCCGCGTCCTGCCGAAGTCCGCCCCGCTGCCCGACGAGCTGTTCGCCGCCGCCGGCCCGCACCGGCTCGTCCTCGTCACGTGCGGCGGCGCGTTCGACCGCCGCACGCGGCACTACAGCGAGAACGTCGTGCTGCTCGCCGACCCCGTCGCCTGACCCGGTCCCGGACCCGGGCTCGGGGCCGCGGTCCCCGGCACCCGGCGCGGTCGCGCGGCGGCGCCTAGAGTCGGCCCGTGCCCGGCCGTCCCGTCCGTCTCGCCGCCGCCCCGCCGACGCCGCCGAGGTGGCGGCCGGCCTCGACGCCCTGCGCGCGGAGGTCGGCGTGCCCACCGGGTGGCCCGCCGACGCGCTCGCGGAGGCCGAGCACGCGGCCCGCACCGGTGCCGCTCCCGGTGCCGACGCGCGCGCCGAGCTCGCGCACCGGGTCGACCGCACCGACCTGCCGTTCGTGACCGTGGACCCCGCGGGGTCCACGGACCTCGACCAGGCCGTGCACGTCCAGGCGCGCGGACGGGGGTGGCGCGTGCACTACGCGATCGCCGACGTCGCGTCCTTCGTGCGGCCCGGCGGTGCGCTCGACGCCGAGACCCACCGGCGCGGGTCCACCCTCTACGCCCCGGACGGACGCGTCCCGCTGCACCCCGAGGTCCTGTCCGAGGGGGCCGCGAGCCTGCTGCCCGGCCAGGTGCGCCCCGCCGCGCTCTGGCGCATCGACCTCGACCCGGACGGCGAGCCCACCGACGTGCACGTGGAGCGGGCGCTCGTCCGCAGCCGGGCGCAGCTGACGTACGACGACGCGCAGCGTGCGCTCGACGCGGGCAGCGCGGACGACGTGCTCGCGGGCGTGCGCGCGGTCGGGCTGCTGCGCGAGGAGCGCGAGCGCGCACGTGGCGGCGTCTCGCTCGACGTGCCCGAGCAGGAGGTGGTCCGCGACGGCGCCGGCTGGGCGCTGCGCTTCCGGCGGACCCTGCCCGTGGAGGGCTGGAACGCCCAGGTGTCGCTGCTCACGGGGGCGGTCGCGGCGCGGATCATGCTGGACGCCGGGACCGGCGTCGTGCGGACGCTGCCGCCCGCGGCCGCGGACGACGTCGCCCGGCTGCGCCGGACCGCGCGGGTGCTGGACGTCCCCTGGGCGGACGACGAGCCGTACGCGACCGTGCTCGCCCGGGTCGACCCCGCCCGCCCGGCGCACGCGGCCTTCCTACACGAGGCGACGTCGCTGTTCCGCGGGGCGGCGTACGCGTCCTTCGGGGTGCGGACGGGGCGCCCGTGCCCGTCGGCGACGCGGCGGGGCACGCGGCGATCCGCCTGCCGTACGCGCACGTCACGGCGCCGCTGCGCCGGCTCGTCGACCGCTACGGCACCGAGGTCTGCCTGGCGGTCGTGGCCGGCCGCGCCGTGCCCGCGTGGGTGGGCGAGGCCCTGCCGGTGCTGCCGGAGGTCATGGCGACGACGGGGCGGCGCGCGGGCGCCTTCGACCGGGGCGCGCTCGACCTCGTCGAGGCCGCGGTGCTGGCCCCGGCCGTGGGACGCACGTTCCGCGGCGCCGTCGTCGACGTCGACGGGCGCGACGGCGGGCCGGGGCGCGGGCAGCTGCAGCTGCACGAGCCGGCGGTGCGCGCGCGGGTCACCGCACCGGGACCGCTGCCGCTCGGCGAGGTCGTGGACGCCCGCCTGGCGGAGGCGTCCGTGCCACACCGTCGGGTGGTGTTCACGCTCGACCGTCCGGTTCGTCCCGGATCGCACCTACCATCGCCCGCGTGAACCGAGCCCGTGGCCGCCGCACCGCCGCGTCCGCCGTCCTCGTCTCCCTCGTGGTGCTGGCCGCGGTCGTCGGCCTGGCGTGGCCGCGGATCCACGGGGTCCTGAGCGTCGGGACGGCGCTCGAGCGCACGCAGGAGCCGCGGCCGTGGTCGGCGGCGGTGGCCGCGCCCGTCCTGCCGTCCCCGACCGCCACCCCGACGCCGACCTTCGACCTCACGCGGCACTCCACGACGGACCCGGCGTCCCCGTGGGTCGTCGTCAACAAGCAGCACCCCCTGCCGGCGGAGCACGTGCCGCCGGACCTCGTCGAGGTCGAGGGCGTCCCCGTGCGCCAGGTCGCCGCGGCCGACGTCGCCGCGATGCTCGCGGCCGCGCGGGCGGAGGGCGTGGCGCTCGAGCTGCGCAGCGGCTACCGCTCCTACGCCGAGCAGGCGGCCGCGCGGGACGCCGTCGAGGCGCGCCGCGGCTTCGCGCACGCGGAGCGGTACAGCGCCCGGCCCGGTCACTCCGAGCACCAGACGGGTCTGGCGGTCGACGTCGACAGCGGGTCGACGCCCTCGTGCAACCTGCAGACGTGCTTCGCGACCACGCCCGAGGGCGTCTGGGTCGCGCAGCGGGCCGCCGAGTTCGGCCTCGTCGTGCGCTACACCGAGCAGAACACGGCCGTCACCGGCTACGCCCCCGAGGGGTGGCACCTGCGCTGGGTCGGCCGTGACCTCACGGCGTGGATGACGGCGAACGGGGTGACGTCGCTCGAGGAGGCGCTGGGCGTCACGGGGGGCCCGGAGTACGCGGGCGGCTGAGGCGCACCCGGCCCGGCTCGCGCGGGCCGCCCCGGTCCTCGCCGCGGGCTGCCCGGGCGTGCGCCGCGCTAATAGGCGTGCCGGGCGCGCGGGGACGGACCTACCGTCGGCCGCATGACGTCCGACGCGTCCCGCGACGCCCTGCACGCACTGCCCGCCCGGGCCGGGGCGTGCCGCGTCGTGCGCGCGGACCGCGGTGCGGTGCTCGTGGTGCCCGCCGACGACCTCGCGGCACCGGCGCAGCGCGTCGGCCTCGACCGCGACGGGCTCGTGCCGCGCGCCGACGGCACCCGAGTGCCGCCGACCGTGGGCGACGTGGTGGACGTCGTGCCCGGCGACGGGACGGTGCCGCCGCAGGTCGTGGGCGTGCACGAGCGCCGCACCGCGCTCGTGCGGGACACCGCCGGGCGCACGTCGCTCGAGCAGGTCATGGCCGCGAACGTCGACGTCGTGCTCGTGGTCGAGCACCTGGACCCCGACCCCGACCCGGGACGCGTCGAGCGCCTGCTCACGCTCGCGTGGCGCTCGGGTGCGCAGCCCGTGGTCGTGCTCACGAAGGCCGACCTGGTGCCCGACCCGGCGGGCATGGCCGCCGAGGTGGCGGCCGTGGCGCCGGGCGTCGACGTGCACGCCGTCAGCGTCACGCAGGGCACCGGTCTGGAGCCCGTGCGTGCGCTGCTGGGCCCCGGCGTCGCGCTCGTCGCCGTCGGACCGTCCGGTGCCGGCAAGTCGACGCTCGTCAACGCGCTCGCGGGCCGCGAGGTCATGGCCACGGGCGAGCGGCGCGCCGACGGCCGTGGCCGGCACACGACGACGCACCGGGAGCTGGTGCCGCTCGCCGGCGGCGCGGTCCTGGTCGACACCCCGGGGATCCGCGGCGTCGGCCTGGTCGCGGACGAGGACGCGCTGGACGCGACGTTCTCGGACGTGGTGGCGCTCGCGGCGCGGTGCCGCTTCCGCGACTGCGCGCACGAGGCCGAGCCGGGGTGCGCCGTGCGGGCCGCGCTCGAGTCCGGCGAGCTGGCGCGCCGTCGCTACGACAGCTGGCTGCGCCTGGCACGGGAGGCGGCGTGGCAGGCCAGGCGTGCCGACGCCCGCCTCGCCGCGCAGGAGCGCGCCCGCTCGCGCCGGATCACGCGCGCCCACCACCGGGACGTGCGCCCCCGCTCCTGACGCGGCTCCCGGGACCCGCTCCGTGACAAAACGATTAGGGATCTGCCGTGCGCTCGCCTCGGCGGGAGTCGGTCGGGTTTGCTCGGGGGCGATCGCACGCGGCCGCCGGTCCTCGAGGACGAGGCCGGGACGCGTGCCCCCGCTCACCGCGCACGGCGCGGAGCCCACTGACGGACCAGAGGAGCGCACATGTCCCCCCGCACGACGACGGGCACGACCGTCCGCCGGAGGCTGGCCGCCGCGGCCGCCGCCGCGGCGGTCGTGACCGCGGGCCTCACGGCCCTGACGACCACCGCGGCGCAGGCCGCGCCCGGCTGCCGCGTGAGCTACGCCGTGAGCAGCCAGTGGCCCGGCGGCTTCGGCGCCAACGTCACCATCACCAACCTCGGCGACCCGCTGACCAGCTGGGACCTGCGCTGGACGCTCGCGTCCGGGCAGCAGATCACGCAGCTCTGGAACGGGTCGCTGACCACGTCCGGCGGCCAGGCGTCCGTCCGCAACATCGGCTGGAACGGCTCGGTGCCGACCAACGGCACGGTCTCCTTCGGCTTCAACGGCACGTGGTCGGGCAGCAACCCCGTGCCGTCGCAGTTCACCCTGAACGGCACCGTCTGCACCGGCACCGTCACGCAGCCCACGGCGACGCCGAGCCCGACGCCCACGACGCCGCGCCCGACGCAGACGCCCACCCCGACGCCCACGCCCACGACGACGACGCCCGCGCCGCAGCCCGCCGGCTCGCTCTACGTCGACCCGCAGACGCAGGCGTACCGCGCCTGGCAGGCCGCGTCGGGCACCGACAAGGCGCTGCTCGAGAAGATCGCGCTCACGCCGCAGGCGTACTGGGTGGGCAACTGGGCCGACGCGAGCCACGCCCAGCAGGAGGTGCGCGACTACACCGGCCGGGCGGTGGCCGCCGGGAAGACCCCGATGCTCGTCGTCTACGCGATCCCCGGCCGTGACTGCGGCTCGCACTCCGGTGGCGGCGTCGGCGAGTCCGAGTACGCCCGGTGGATCGACACGGTGGCCCAGGGCATCCAGGGCCGTCCCATCGTGGTCCTCGAGCCCGACGCGCTCGCCCAGCTCGGCGACTGCTCGGGCCAGGGCGACCGGGTCGGCTTCCTGCGGTACGCCGCCAAGTCGCTGACGGCCGCCGGCGCCCGCGTCTACATCGACGCCGGCCATTCGGCGTGGCTGTCCGCCGCGGAGGCGGCCCGCCGCCTCCAGCTCGTCGGCTTCTCGGACGCGGTCGGCTTCTCGCTCAACGTCTCCAACTACCGCACGACGGCGGAGACCGCGGCCTACGGCCAGGAGATCTCGCGCCTGACGGGCGGCAGGACGTTCGTCATCGACACCTCGCGCAACGGCAACGGCTCGAACGGCGAGTGGTGCAACCCGCGGGGTCGTGCGCTCGGCGAGCGGCCGACGACGAGCACGGGCATCCAGGGTGCGGACGCGCTGCTGTGGATCAAGCTGCCCGGCGAGTCGGACGGCGCCTGCAACGGCGGCCCCGCCGCCGGCCAGTGGTGGCAGGAGATCGCGCTGGAGCTCGCCCGCAACGCGCGGTGGTGAGCTGACCGCCGCCGCACGGCACTCCGACGAGGCCGCGGACGTCCTGGCGACGTCCGCGGCCTCGCCGCGTGTGCGCCAGGATGGGGGCATGCCCCCGCGCCGCCGCACCGACCCCGCCGCGGGCCGCGCCGCCCTGCAGGCGTGGCGGGCCGACCCCGACGCCGTCACCGTCCGCGACCGCCGCACCGCCGTGCGCTTCACGCTCGAGGAGCTCGCGGACGTGGCGCCGGGCAACTCGGTCGAGGTGCGCGTGCCGCCCGACGGCGCCGTCCAGGCGGTCGAGGGCCCGCGGCACACGCGCGGCACGCCGCCCAACGTCGTCGAGACGGACCCGGCCACGTGGCTCGCGCTCGCGACCGGCCGCACCACCTGGGACGAGGCGCTCGGCTCCGGGCGCGTGCACGCGTCGGGGGAGCGGGCCGACCTGTCGGCGCTGCTGCCCCTGCAGGCCGCACGCGAGCGCTGAGGGGGGACGCGGGAGAGGCGCCCGTGCGCGACCTCGACCACCCGCTCGTCGTCGACCCCGCGGGCCGCCGCGGCGGCGGGCGAGGAGGACCGGGCCGCCACGGCCTAGGATCTGCGGGTGCCCGAGGCCCACGCAGACGACGACCGCCAGGCCGCCCCGGACCCCGCGACGGGTGCCGCCCCGACCGGCCCGCCGACGCCCCGGGCGACGGCGGTGCACCGACCGCGGGGGACGCGGCCGCCGCCGGCGCGCGTCCCGACGCCGGCGCGCCCGTGCCGTCGGAGGAGGAGCTCGCCCGCATCGCGACGCCCGCCACCGTCCGCCGGGCACCGCGGTACGGCGCGTTCCTGCGCGCGGGCGCGCTCCTCGGCGCCGTCGTCGGGCTCGTCCTCGCCCTCGTCCTGGGGCCGGCCGGCGCCGGCGCCGGCACGGACGTCGGCGTGCTGCCGTTCCTCGACGGCCGCAACACGGTCGTCGCGCTCGCGACCCTGACGGGGGTGGTCGTCGGCCTGCTCGTCGGGGCCCTGCTCGCGCTGCGCGCCGACCGGCGCAGCACGCGCGGCCGGCGCTGACGGCCCGTCCCTTCCTGGACGCGCCCGGCGTGCCGGCGGTCGGGTGTGCCACCATGGACACGTGGCTCCCCGCGCAGACGGCCGACTGAACCACGACCTCCTCCCCAACGAGAAGGGCCCGCAGGACGCCTGCGGGGTCTTCGGCGTCTGGGCGCCCGGCGAGGAGGTCGCCAAGCTCACCTACTTCGGGCTCTACGCGTTGCAGCACCGCGGGCAGGAGTCCGCGGGCATCGCGACGTCCAACGGCCAGCAGCTGCTGGTCTACAAGGACATGGGCCTGGTCTCCCAGGTCTTCGACGAGACCGCGCTGAACGCCCTGCAGGGCCACATCGCCATCGGCCACGCCCGCTACTCGACCACCGGCGGGTCGACCTGGGAGAACGCGCAGCCCACGCTCGGCCCCACGGCCGCCGGCACGGTCGCACTGGGCCACAACGGCAACCTCACCAACTCCGCCGAGCTCGTCGACCTCGTCGCCGAGCGGTACGGCCCGCAGCGCCGCGGCGAGCTGGCACGCGGCAACACGACGGACACCGCGCTCATCACCGCGCTGCTCGCGGGCGACCCCGACCACACGCTCGAGGCCACCGCGCTCGAGGTGCTGCCGCGCCTGCGCGGCGCCTTCAGCCTCGTCTTCATGGACGAGCGGACGCTGTACGCCGCCCGCGACCCGCAGGGCGTGCGCCCGCTGGTGCTCGGCCGGCTCGAGCGTGGCTGGGTGGTGGCGTCGGAGACGCCGGCGCTCGACATCGTCGGCGCGTCGTTCGTCCGCGAGGTCGAGCCGGGCGAGTTCATCGCCATCGACGCCGACGGCCTGCGCTCGCAGCGGTTCGCGCCCGTCGACCGCGCCGGGTGCGTCTTCGAGTACGTGTACCTCGCGCGCCCGGACACCTCGATCAACGGCCGTTCCGTGCACGCCGCGCGCGTCGCGATGGGGCGCCGCCTGGCCCAGGAGCACCCGGTGGAGGCGGACCTCGTCATCCCCGTGCCGGAGTCGGGCACGCCGGCCGCCGTCGGCTACGCGACGGAGTCGGGCATCCCCTTCGGGCAGGGCCTGACCAAGAACGCCTACGTGGGGCGCACGTTCATCCAGCCGTCCCAGACGCTGCGCCAGCTCGGCATCCGGCTCAAGCTCAACCCGCTGCGCGAGGTGATCCGCGGCAAGCGGCTCGTCGTCGTGGACGACTCGATCGTCCGCGGCAACACGCAGCGCGCGCTCGTGCGCATGCTGCGCGAGGCCGGCGCCGCCGAGGTGCACGTGCGCATCAGCTCGCCACCCGTGAAGTGGCCGTGCTTCTACGGCATCGACTTCGCCTCGCGTGCGGAGCTCATCGCGAACGGCCTCGCGGTCGAGGAGATCGGCCAGTCCCTCGGCGCGGACTCCCTCGGGTACATCTCCGAGGAGGGCCTGATCGAGGCGACGCAGCAGCCCGCGACGCAGCTGTGCACCGCGTGCTTCAGCGGCCGCTACCCGATCGAGCTGCCGTCGGGCGAGCAGCTCGGCAAGCACCTGCTCGAGCAGAACCAGCTGCCCCTGGGCGCACCCGAGGACGGCCTGCTCTCGATCGTCCCGACGGCCGGTGGCGCGACCGCGCTGGAGCACCCGTGAGCGCCGCGACGCAGCCCGTCACGTACGCGTCGGCGGGCGTCGACACCGAGGCCGGGGACCGCGCCGTCGAGCTCATGAAGGACGCGGTGCGCGCCACGCACGGTCCGCAGGTGCTCGGCGGGGTCGGCGGGTTCGCCGGCCTGTTCGACGCGAGCGCGCTCACCGGCTACCGGCGTCCGCTGCTCGCGACCTCGACCGACGGCGTCGGCACGAAGGTCGCGATCGCGCAGGCGCTCGACGTGCACGACACGATCGGCTTCGACCTGGTCGGCATGGTCGTCGACGACATCGTCGTCGTGGGGGCCACGCCGCTGTTCATGACGGACTACATCGCCTGCGGCCGCGTCGTGCCGGAGCGCATCGCCGACGTCGTGCGCGGCATCGCGGCGGCGTGCGCGGTGGCGGGGACGGCGCTCGTCGGCGGCGAGACGGCCGAGCACCCCGGGCTGCTGGGGCCGGACGAGTACGACGTCGCCGGTGCGGCCACGGGTGTCGTCGAGGCGGACGGCCTGCTCGGTCCTGAGCGCGTCCGTCCGGGCGACGTGCTCGTGGCGCTCGGGTCCTCGGGCCTGCACTCGAACGGGTACTCGCTGGTCCGGCGGGTCGTCCAGGTCGCCGGCTGGGGCCTGGAGCGGCACGTGGACGTGCTGGGGCGCACGCTCGGCGAGGAGCTGCTGGAGCCGACCCGCGTCTACGCCGCCGACTGCCTCGCGCTGGTCGAGCAGTTCGGCGCCGACCGCGTGCACGCGTTCAGCCACGTGACCGGCGGCGGGCTCGCCGCCAACGTCGCGCGCGTGCTGCCCGCCGGTCTGGTCGCCGACGTGGACCGGGCGTCCTGGCAGCTGCCGCCGGTCTTCGGGCTCGTGCAGGAGCTCGGGCAGGTGCCGTGGACGGACCTCGAGGGGACGCTGAACCTCGGGGTCGGCATGGTCGCGATCGTCGCGCCCGACGTCGCGGACGCCGTGCAGCGCGCCGCCGGGGAGCGCGGCGTGCCCGCATGGGTGCTCGGGTCGGTCCGCGCGGCCGCCGACGAGGACGCGACCTCCGGTGACGTGGTCGCCGGGACCAAGGGCGTCCACGGCGGAGCGGTGCGGCTGCACGGGGCGTACCGGGCGGGCTGAGCGCGGACGCGCGGCACAGGGCGCACGGCCGACCCGCGACGCGTGCTGTCGCGCGCCCCCGACCGGCGGTTCACCGGGCGAGGGGTGACCGGCGTCACCGGGCACGTGGCGGTGGTGACGGCCGGGGGCGACGACGCGCCGAGAGGCGCGCCCGCGCCGGGGCGCGCGGCGCCGCACCGGCGGTGTGCCAGGAGCGCCGCACGGCCGGCACTTGGCAGGCCCAGCAGGGCTCGCGCACGGCGCACCGCGGGCACGCGCCTGGGTGCAGCGCAGCGCCGGCACGGCCCACGACGGGCACGCGCCTGGGTCAGCGCAGCACCGGTACGACACGCTGCGGGCATCACCCAGGTGCAGCGCAGCACCGGCACGACCCACGACGAGCACGCGCCGGGTCAGCGAGCACCCGCGCGACGGTCGGCGTCGCGCAGCTGCCCCCGTGCGCCTGCCGCGAAGGCGCGGCGCGCACGAGGGCAGCAACGAGACGACGGCGCCGAGGAGGCGGTTCGTGACCCGCGGCCCACCCGGGACGACGGCGTACGGGATCGGCACAGCTGCCGAGCACGTCAGCGCTCGTCGTCCCCCGTGGACCAGCGGTCCCAGATGCTGGGGTCGTCGTCCGTGTCGACAGCGCTGCGGCGGCTGTCCGTGACGACATCGTTGCGGCTGCGCGACGTGAGCTCCTGCTCGAGAGCCCGGTAGTTGGTGTCCGGGCTGAAGTACTTCAGCTCCCGGGCCACCTTCGTCTGCTTTGCCTTCTGACGGCCGCGCCCCATGGCATCGACCCCTCTAACGTGGAAGCGGGGCGGCTCCGTGCTGACACGAGCGGCCCCGGGTGCTGTTGAGTCTCTTCGTGAGGCAACGGTACATGCTCGCGATCCATTCCAGCCACCTGCGGGGGCGGACCGGGCGCACGTCACGTCGGGCGCTCCGCCGGCGTGCCACGGGCGCGGCACCGTGCCCGCTGCGGTGTGCCGCTGCCGCTCGGGTCACGAGGGGCCGGGGGCGCGACCGCCGTCCGGGTGGCGACCGTCTTGAACACTGATACGCATAAGTAAGTGTGACGCGGCCGACCGGGTGAATTGGCGCACGTCACCGATCCCGATCGGGTGATGCTCGGCGCGGCGGTCCCGCGGTCCGGGTGGCGCCGGTGCGTTCCCCCTGGTCATGACGTGACGAGACGGCCCCGCGACACCCCCGGGGCGCCCCGGCTGACGCCTGGGAGATCTCGTCGGAGCCGATCACGCGTCCGGGCTGGCTGTCCGGATTGGGGCGGTTTACGCTGGTCTGGAGCAGCGCGCCGGCGCCGGGGAGGGGGTGCGGACGGGGCTGGAAGGGGCCGCGGCCCGCCTGGCCGGTGTGTCCAGGAGTGCCGCATGTGTCAGATTCGTTCATGCTGAGGTAGCGCGCCACGGCGCCGCCCACCACAGGTCCGCAACGGCGGGAGACCCCGTCGTCGGGCTGCACCGTCAAGGAGGGATCCATGTCCGCCGCACACTCGCCAGAGTCGGAGACCCTGCTCACGCCGTCCGAGGTGGCGACCCTCTTCCGGGTCGACCCCAAGACGGTCACGCGCTGGGCCAAGTCCGGCAAGCTCTCGTCCATCCGGACCCTCGGCGGTCACCGCCGGTACCGCGAGTCGGAGGTGCGCGACCTCCTCAACGGGGTCCCGCAGCCGCGCCAGACCGCATCCTGACGACCCCGGCGGCCGAGCGCCGGCGTCGGAGCACGCGCACCGCGGGGGAGTGCGTGGACCGAGCGCCGGGGCAGGGCCTGCCCGGGACGACGCCCCGGGGGACGTGCGCGCGTCACGCGCGGACGAGCGAGCCGGAAGGCCGCGCCGGTACCACCGGCGCGGCCTTCGTGCTCCCTGCCCCCGGTCGCCGTCGACGCGTGGCGCGGGCGGACGCACGGCAGCCCGGCGCACCGACGCGGCGGCCGCGTCGGTGCGCCGGGCCGTGCGGATGACGCCGTGCTAGCGGGCGATCCTGCGCACGATGCCGACGAGCACGAGCGCGGCGACCGTCCCGGCCACGGCGAGGACCGTGCGGGCGCGGGCCCGGTCCTCCGGGAGGGCCGCCTCGTCCGTCGCGTCGAACACCAGCCGCTTGCCGTCCGCGATGAGACGGTCCTTCTGCACGCGCGGGTCGAGGCGCTCGCTGAGGGCGTCGACCGTGGAGGCGAGCTGGCCGCGGGTCAGCGCGACCTCGGCCTCGAGCTGCGTGATGCGGGGCGTCGTCATCTTCGGGGTCTGCTCGTCGCTCATCCTGCGAAGCCCTTCTTCACGGTCTCGACGTCCTCGTGCACGTTCTCGACGGCCCGCTCGGGCGTCGGCGGCACGCCCTTCTGCAGCCGCTTCACGCCGAGCAGCGCGAGCACGCCCGTGACGACCAGCAGCACGACGGTGACGATGAGGGCGGCCAGCCACGCGTCGACCGCGTTGGCGAGCGCGATGATGACGGTCGCGATCAGCGCCCCGAACGCGTAGAGCCCGAGCACGGCGGCGCCGGCCAGGAGGCCCGCGCCGATGCCGGCCTGCTTGGCCTTGGCCGCCATCTCGGCCTTGGCCAGGTCGATCTCGGCGCGCACGAGGCGCGACGCCTGCTCGCTGAGGTCGCTGACGAGCTGACCGAGGGACCGGTGGTCCTGGGGTGCGTCGGGGCGCGTGTCGCTCGCCCACCCGGAGTGCGTGACCATCACCACGACCTTCCTGCGATCTGCCCCGCGCGGGGCGGGTGCCGGAGCACTCAGTCTGCCGGTGCGCCCGCCGTCGCGCGAGGTCAGCGCGTCGTGGCGCCTCTGCTGCCCGCGGTCGAGGTCAGTCGGCCCACGGGTGGACGAGGTCGCCGGCGGGGTGCGTGGCGGGCGGGACGGGGATGGGCGGCCCGGTGAGGCGGGGGCCGTCCCACGGTGCGTCGGGCCGGGTGCCGGCGCCGGGAGGGCTGGGCTGGGGACGGTCGGCGGTGGTGGTCGTCACGGGACGGTCCTTCGTGGAGGGTGCGGTGCCACCACGCTAGGAGGGCTCGCCGGACGGTGGGCGGGACGTCGGTCCCGAAGCGGACGGACCGACCCTGCCGCCCCCGTGCCGTCCTCCCGTGCCGTCTCCCGTCCCGCGTGACCGTCCGGGAGGGCCCGTCAGCGGTACAGCGCGACGAACTGCTCCCGGGTGTGCCGCTGCCCGTCGCTCAGGTAGCGGAAGTGCAGCGCGACCTGGCCGCCGCGGGTGCGTCGCGCGAGCTCGCCCACGCGCGTCCGCAGGAAGTAGCCGCTCAGCGGGGTGACGGTGGCCTCGCCGGTCGGGTACGGCACGTGCAGGAGCGCCAGCCCGTGGTGGACCGGCGAGCGCCGCGTGCCGTGCTCATCGCGCTCGTGGTCGCCGAGGTGCACCTCCGCGACCCACGACACCTCGCCGGAGACGGAGGCGAGGGGGTAGTCCTCGAGGGCGTCGGCCAGGACCGAGCCGATCGTGCGGTCGGGGTCCACGTCGACCGTGCGGCGGTGGTCGTCGACGTCGTCGCCCATGCACACGGAGCCGCGGCTGAGGGTGATCTCCACGAGGGGGCACCCTAGCGGTGCCGCAGGGGGCACCCGGCCCCGGACAGAGCGACGGCCCCGGCGGGCGTCCCGCGGGGCCGTCTGGTGTGGCTCCGACCGGCGTCGATCCGGTGACCTTTCGATTTTCAGTCGAACGCTCTACCAACTGAGCTACAGAGCCTCGATGCGAGAGCGCCGGTCCGAAGACCGGCCCTCGCAGCGACCCCGACGGGACTTGAACCCGCGACCTCCGCCGTGACAGGGCGGCGCGCTAACCAACTGCGCTACGGGGCCTCGATGCGACCGGAGCCGCGTCAAAACCTGTACTGCTTCACCTGCTCGCGCAGGATCGTACCCCCAACGGGATTCGAACCCGTGCTACCGCCGTGAAAGGGCGGGGTCCTAGGCCGCTAGACGATGGGGGCGTTGTCCGCCCCTGACGTCGAGGCGTCGGAAGACCGGGATTGAGCATACGGGGTTCCGGGCGCGATCTCCAAAAGCAGAGGCGTGTGGCACGCGCCACGCCCCGGACGCCGGTCCCGGCGGTGCCCCGGGAAGGGGACGATGGGTGGCGTGGTCGACATGACGCGCGAGGAGTTCGAGGACGCGGTCCGCGACGCCCTGGACGAGATCCCGGCCGAGCTCGCGGCGATGATGGACAACGTCGTCGTGCTCGTCGAGGACGACGCCCCCGCCGACGACCCGGAGCTGCTGGGTCTCTACGAGGGCACGCCGCTCACCGAGCGCGGCGAGTTCTGGGCGGCCGGCTCGCTGCCGGACCGCATCACGATCTACCGCAACCCCACGCTCGCCCTGTGCGAGGACCGCGACGAGGTGGTCGAGGAGGTGGCGGTGACCGTCGTGCACGAGGTCGCGCACCACTTCGGCATCGACGACGACCGGCTGCACGCGCTGGGCTGGGGCTGAGCTGGGCTGGACGCCCGAGCGCCCCGGGACGCGCGAGGCGTCCCGGGGCGCTCGTGCGGACCGGACGGGTCAGCCGAGGACGAGCTGCAGCCCGTACGCCTGCAGGATCTCGTTGACGGGCTGGAAGTAGGTGGTCCCACCGGTGCGGCAGTTGCCGCTCCCGCCCGAGGTGACGCCCTGCGCCTGGTTGCCGGCGAGGAGCGAGCCGCCCGAGTCGCCCGGCTCGGCGCAGACCGTCGTGCGGATCAGGCCGCTGACCGTGCCCTGGGCGTAGCGGACGGACGTGTTGTAGGCCTGGACGGTGCCGCAGCGCCAGCCGGTCGTGCTGCCGGAGCGGCAGACATACGCGCCGACGGCCGCCTGCTGCGAGCCGCGCACGGCGACCCGGCCGCCCGAGTAGTTGTTCACCGCGCCGACCAGCGCGTTGCCCGACGCGACCTGCACCCACGCGTAGTCGTTGCCGGGGAAGGAGGAGCCGCGGAAGGTGCCCGTCGGGTTCGTGGTGCGGGCGCCCGTGGCGCCGCAGTGACCCGCGGTGACGAACCCGCCCTGCACCGCGAACCCGACGGAGCAGCGGCTGGCGTTGTTGATGTAGTACGCGTTGCCGCCGACGACGTCGATGAACGTGCTCGGCGCCTCGGGCGTGCTGGTGAGGCGGACCGCGTCGGCGGGGACGCCCGCCGCCGCGACCAGGTCCGCGGCCGCCGTCGTGGCGCTGCCGACGGCCTCGACGACGACCTCGTTGGCCGGGACGTCGACGTACCAGGTGGCGACGTCGGCGGGCAGGCCGGCGGCGTCGAGGCGCGCGCCGATCGCCTCGAGCTCGGCGAGCGAGCGCTCGGCGGCGACCGCCGTGACGCCGCGGGCCACGGGGCCGCGCACGCGCTGGGGCGCCGTCGACGCGACGTGGACGGTGCCGGCGGCGGGGTCCACCCACGCGCCCGCGTAGGTGTCGCCCAGCGCCTGGGAGAGCGTCCGCACGCGGGTCGCGGCGTCCGACTGGAAGGACAGGCGCTGCAGCGCCTTCTCGCGGGGGACGCCGAGGTCGCGCTCGAGCGCGTCGAGCATCGCGGCGGGGACGTCGGACGCGGTGACCGCGGCCGTGCCGGCGGCGCTGCCGGACGGGGTCGCGGCGCCGCTGCCGGCGGCGAGCGGGCCGAGCAGGAGGGTGAGTGCGGCGGCGCCGGAGAGTGCTGCGCGCCGGGTGCGGGTCAGGGTCATGTGGGGTGCCTCTCGTGGGGACGACCGTGGGGACCGTGTAGTGACGGTAAGCAGTGACACGCGTCATGCGGGCATACCGTCTGGGTCATACCTGGTCGTGCGCGCTCAGGCAGCGGGCGCGCGACGCACCCCGGCCACCGCGTCCGGCGGAGCGTCGCCGGCGTCCGCCACGCCCTCGGTGGCGCCGGCCGCCTCGAGGCCGTCGGCGCGCGCCGCGCGCGCGGCCGCCAGGAGCGTCCCGCGCAGGCCCTCGGGTGTCGCGTCGTGCACGGCGAGCCAGGTGGACCACAGGAGCGGGCGGCCGCGCAGCGCGACCGCGCGCACGCCGTCCGGGCGGGACCCGAACGGCTGTGCGAGACCCACGCCGACGCCGGCCCGCACGAGCTCGAGCCCCGCCGACCGCTCGCACTCGCTGGGGGCCGTCGGCGTGAAGCCCGCGCGGGTGCACGAGGCGGCGAAGCACGCGGTGAAGCAGCTGTCGCCCGGCGCGGTGAACCAGCGCTCGTCGGCGAAGGCGTCCAGGTCGGCCTCGTCCGGGCTCGGGTGCTCGGCCGGGACGAGCACCTGCACGGCGTCGGTGCCGACCAGCCGCCAGTGCACCCCCGGTGCGGCGGGCGGCAGCGCGTCCGCGCACATCCCGACGAGCAGGGCGTCGTGCGCGCCGGCGGCGAGCTCGGCGCTCGCCGCGACCGCGGACCACGCCGTGCGCAGCACGGTGCGCCCGGCCCGCCCGCCGTCCACGCGGCGCGCGAACGCGGCGGCGAGCGCGGACCCGACGACGGCGACGCGCAGCCCGGCGGGGCCGTCGTCGCCGCGCGCCAGCCGGTGCGCGTCGAGCACGAGCGCGTCCATGGCCGGCAGCAGCGTGCGCGCGCGCTCGAGCACGAGGGTGCCGAGCGGGGTCGGCCGCACGCCGCGGTGGTCGCGCAGGAAGACCGGGCCCCGAGGGTCCGGTCGATGCGCGAGAGCTGGGCGCTGAGCGCCGGCTGGGCGAGGCCCAGGGCCGCGGCCGCCTTCGTCACGCTGCCGTGCTCGGCCACCGTGGCGACCATCCGCAGGTGTCGCACCTCGAGGTCCATGTCGATCGAGGGTAGGTCGGTCGGGCGCGGGTGTCACGGCCGTCCGGCACTCTCGTGCTGTGCCGTGTGACACCCGCTCGGCTAGCGTGCCCCCGTGGTGAGGATCGGGATCGTGCTGCTGCCGCAGGAGCGCTGGTCGGTCGCGCGGGGGCGCTGGCGCCGCGCGGAGGAGTACGGGTTCGACCACGCGTGGACGTACGACCACCTGGCCTGGCGCGACCTGGCGGACGAGCCGTGGTTCGCCACGGTGCCGCTCCTGGCGGCGGCCGCCGCGGTCACGGACAGGATCGGGCTGGGCACCTGGGTCGCCTCGCCCAACTTCCGGCACCCGGTGCCGTTCGCGAAGGACGTCATGGGGCTCGACGACGTGTCGGGCGGCCGGTTCGTGCTCGGCGTGGGCGCCGGCGGCGAGGGCTGGGACGCCGGCGTGCTCGGGCCGGCGCCGACGCGCGGCGAGCGGACCCGGCGGTTCGCGGAGTTCCTCGAGGTCCTCGACGCGCTGCTCCGGCAGCCCGTGACCGAGCACGCGGGCGAGTTCTACGAGGCGCACGCGGCGCGCATGGTGCCCGGGACGATCGCGCGCCCGCGCACGCCCTTCGTCGTCGCGGCGAACGGGCCGTGCGGCATGGCGCTCGTGGCGCGGTACGGGCAGGGCTGGGCGACCTACGGACCGGGTACCGGCGTCGGCGCGGGGGACGCGGGCGACGCGCAGGAGGCCTGGTGGGCCGGCCTCGCGCGGATGTCCGAGGCGTTCGACGAGGTGGAGCGGGCTGCGGGCGTGCGCGTGCCGCGCTGGCTGAGCCTCGACGGCGCGCCGACGTTCTCGCTCACGGACGCGGACCTCGCGGCCGAGGGGGTCGAGCGTGCGGCGGCGCTGGGCTTCGGCGACGTGGTGCTGCACTGGCCGCGCGCGCAGGGCGTCTACGCGGGTGACGAGCGCGAGCTCGAGCGGTTCGCGGACCTGCTGCCCCGCCTGCGGGCGCTGGAGCCGGCCGCCCGCTGACCGCGGGCGCGCCGGCCGGGTGCCGGGCCGGTGGCGGGCGTCAGGCCGTGGCGCGGCGGTGCGCGTCCCAGGCGCTGGCGACCATGTCCGCGGCGGTGTGCCGCATGCGCCAGTCGAGGTCGCGCGCGGCGGCCTCACCGGACGCGACGATGCGCGCGGGGTCGCCGGGCCGGCGGGGTGCCACCTCCGGCTCGAACGCGATGCCGGTGACCTCCGCGACCGTCGTCATGACCTGGCGCACCGACAGGCCGTCCCCGGAGCCGAGGTTGTAGACGGGCGCCAGGTCGCGTCCCGCGGCGAGGGCCCGCGCGGCGGCGACGTGCGAGACGGCCAGGTCCGCGACGTGGACGTAGTCGCGCACGCACGTGCCGTCCGGCGTCGGGTAGTCGGCGCCGTTGATCCGCGGTGTGCGGCCCGACGTCAGCGCGTCGAGCACGAGCGGGAACAGGTTGTGCGGGCTGGAGTCGTAGAGGTCCGGGTGCCCCGAGCCCACGACGTTGAAGTAGCGCAGCGACGTGTGGCGCAGCCCGGTGGCGCGGCCCTGGTCGCGCAGCAGCCACTCGCCGACGAGCTTGGACTCGCCGTACGGGGACTCGGGCGCGGTCGGCGTGTCCTCGGTGACGACGTCGACGTCGGGCGTGCCGTACACGGCGGCGGACGAGGAGAACACGATGCTCCCGACGCCGGCGTCCGCCATGGCGACGAGCAGGTGCGCGGTGCCGGTGACGTTCTGCTCGTAAGTGTGCAGCGGGCGCTGCACGGAGACGCCCGCGTACTTGAACCCCGCGAGGTGCACGACGCCGGTGACGTCGTGCGCGACGAGCGCGTCGCGCACGGCCGCGGTGTCGACCACGGAGGCCTCGACGAGCGGGACGTCCCCCGGCACGAACCCGCGGTGGCCGCTCGAGAGGTCGTCGAGGACGACCGGTGCGAGCGTGGTGTCACCGGTCCGCTCCACCGCGTCGAGGAACGCCCGCACGACGTGCGCCCCGATGTAGCCCGCCCCGCCCGTCACCATCCACGTCATGGGTCGAGGGTAGCGCGCACCCGACGAGAAATGAACAGGTTCCAACAGTTATCAACACTTCCCGACATCCCGCCTCGGTGCCGGCGGTCCGGCAGGGGCTCCGGTGGCGGGACCCCAGATGCTCAGTAGGTTGAGGAATTCCGGCCGGGAGGGGTGGGGATGGACGAGCGCGACGCGGCGGACGCCGTGCCCGGCGGGGATGCCGCCGGCCGTGCGGCCGGGGCCACGCTGCCGCCCGGGGCCGCCCCCCACACCACCCCCCGCACGACATCCCACACGGCACCCCACGCCGCACCTCACGCCGTCGGCGCGCGCCACGAGGTGGGCGTCGACGACGGGCGCGTCGCGCTCGCGCACGCCGTCGAGCACGCGACCGCCGCGGCCGAGCGCCTGCTGGTCGCGACCGTGGAGGACCGCGTGCGGCACGGACGCGGCCTCGCGGACGACCACGCGCAGCTGTGGTCCGACCTCGGCGCCGGCCTGGGCGGCAAGCTCATGCGCCCGCGGCTGACCGTCACGGCGTACCTCGGCCTGGGCGGCACCGACGTCGACGCGGTGGCACCCGTGGCCGCCGCGCAGGAGATGCTGCACACCGCGATGCTCGTGCACGACGACCTGCTGGACCGCGACGAGGTGCGCCGCGGGCGGCCCAACGTCGCCGGCGCGGCACGTGCCCGCCTCGCGGCCGACGGCGTCGCCGGCCCGGCCCAGGACGAGCAGGTCGCCGCCGCGGCGCTGCTCGCCGGTGACACGGCGCTCGCGCAGGCGTTCGCGCTGCTGGCACGGGCCGCCGTCCCGCCGCACGTCGTCGCCGAGCTGGTCCGGCTGCTGGCCGGCGGGGTCGACACCACCGTGGCGGGCGAGCTCCTCGACGTGCGCGGCCAGGTCCGCACGCTCGCGGACGTCGACACGCTGCTCGTCGCCGAGCTGAAGACCGCCGCCTACTCGTTCCGCGTCCCGCTCGAGTCCGGTGCCGTCGTCGCCGGGGCGAGCGACGGTCAGCGCACGGCGCTCGCGCTCGTCGGCACCGCGCTCGGACTCGCCTACCAGCTCACCGACGACGACCTCGGCGTGTTCGGCGACCCCGCGGCGACGGGCAAGTCCGTCCTGTCGGACCTGCGCTCGGGCAAGCGGACCGAGCTCCTGCGCCTCACCTGGCAGCGTGCGGACGGGAGCGGGCGCGACGTGCTGCGCGCGCACGTCGGGCGGGCGGACCTCGACGAGGACGGTGCCGCCCGGGTGCGCGACGTGATGCGCGGGTGCGGGGCGCTCGACGAGGTGCGTGCGGTGACCCGCCGCGCTGCCGACATCGCGCGTACCCTCGCGACCACGACGTTGCCCGAGCCGCTCGCGGGGTACCTCGCGGGCGTCGTCGACGACCTCGTCGCGCGCGGGCACTGACCGGTGCCCGGGCAGCAGCCGCGCGCCGGTGGGACCGGCGTCGAGGACCACCGCGGCGACGGGCGCCGCGCGGCACGGAGGGACGCCACCGGGACGATGCGGGGACCGGACCAGGACGCACCGGCCGGGCGCCTGTACGACGCCACGGCCGCGCGGGCGAGCGCCGTCGTGCTGCGGGCCTACTCGACCTCGTTCGGGCTGGGCACGCGCCTGCTCGGCGGCCGGGCGCGCCACGACATCGAGGCCGTGTACGCGCTGGTGCGCCTGGCCGACGAGGTCGTCGACACCTACCGCGGGCCGGACGCGGGGGCCGAGCTCGACGAGCTCGAGGCGCAGACCGCGCGGGCGCTGGTGACGGGCTACTCGACGAACGTCGTGGTGCACGCGTTCGCCCGTACCGCCCGCCGCACGGGCATCGGGCACGCCGAGGTCGACCCGTTCTTCGCGTCGATGCGCGCCGACCTGACCGTGCGCGAGCACGACCGGGAGAGCTACGAGCGGTACGTGTACGGGTCGGCCGAGGTGGTCGGGATCATGTGCCTGCGGGTCTTCCTCTCCGCGGACCGCGGCCCGGACGACCCGCCCGTCGAGCCGACCGCGCGGGCGGTCGCGGGTGCCCGCGCCCTGGGCGCCGCCTTCCAGAAGATCAACTTCCTGCGCGACCTCGGTGCGGACCGCGGGGACCTGGGCCGCAGCTACCTGCCGGGCGTGGACGCCGAGCACCTGACGGACGCCGACGTGCGCGCCGTGCTCGACGAGGTCGCGCGGGACCTGGACGTCGCCCGCGCCGCCCTGCCCGAGCTGCCGCCGCGGGCGCGCTGCGCGGTGGAGGCCACGCTCGCGCTGTACGGGCGTCTGCTCGAGCGGCTCGCGGCCACGCCGGCGGCCGAGCTCGCGGCCCGCCGGGTGCGGGTCCCGGGGCCGGAGAAGGCGGTCGTGGTGGGCGGCGTGGTGGGACGGGCCCTCGCGGGCGCCGCCGCGCGCCGGGGACGTCCGCTGGTGGCACGGGCCGCGTCCGCCGTGCGCGCGGCGGCAGGAGGGCGGGCATGAGCGGGACCGGACCCGTGCGGGTGGTCGTGGTCGGCGGCGGTGTCGGTGGTCTGGCGACGGCGGCGCTGCTGGCGCGCGGTGGCGCGCACGTGACGCTGCTCGAGCGGCACGAGCGCGTCGGCGGGCGCGCGGGCACGTGGGAGGTGGACGGGTTCCGGTTCGACACCGGCCCGTCCTGGTGGTTCATGCCCGAGGTCATCGAGCACACGTTCGCGCTGCTGGGGCGGCGGCTGGCGGACGACGTGGACCTCGTGCGGCTCGACCCGGCCTACCGGCTGTTCCCCGAGCCCGGGGCGGAGCCGGCCGTCGAGCCGTTCGACGTCGTCGCGGACTGGGCGACGAACGCCGACCGGTTCGACGCGCTCGAGCCCGGCGCGGGGGCGTCGATGCGGCGCTTCGTCGACGACGCGTCGGACGCGTACCGGGTCGCGCTCGACCACTTCCTCTACACGACCTTCGAACGGCCGGACCGGCTGCTCTCGCGCGACCTGCTGGCATGCGGGGGCACGCTCGCCGGGCTCATGACGCAGTCCCTCGCCGACAAGGTCGCCGCGACCGTGCAGCACCCCGTGCTGCGGCAGGTGCTCAGCTACCACGCGGTGTTCCTCGGGTCGTCGCCGTACCGGGTGCCCGCGCTGTACAGCCTCATGTCGCACCTCGACCTCGCCGCCGGCGTCCACTACCCGCGCGGCGGCGTGCACCGGCTGGTCGAGGCGCTCGAGAAGGCGGCGGTCGAGGAGGGCGTCGACGTGCGCACCGGCGCGGACGTCGTGGCGATCGAGGTGGACGACGTCCCGCGGTCGCTGCGCCACCGGCGGCGCACCGGCCGGGCCCGGGGCGTGCGCCTCGCCGACGGGACGCTCGTCCCCGCGGACGTCGTCGTCTCCGGTGCCGACCGGCACCACACCGAGACCGCGCTGCTCGACCCCGCGCACGCGGACCTGCCGGCCGACGCGTGGGAGGACCGCGGCCCGGGCATCTCCGCGCTGCTCGTCATGGCGGGCGTCCGGGGCGAGCTGCCGCAACTGCGCCACCACTCGCTGTTCTTCACGCGCGACTGGACCGCGAACTTCGACGCGATCCTCGGCACGGGCCCCTCGTCGCGTCCCGAGGACCTGCGCGTGCCCGAGGTCGCGTCGGCGTACGTCTCCCGCACCACGGCCACCGACCCCACCGCGGCGCCGCCCGGGCACGAGAACCTGTTCGTCCTCGTGCCGTTCCCGGCCGACCCGTCGATCGGGTCGCGCCCCGGCGAGCTCGACGCGCACGCGGACCGCTACCTCGACCAGGTCGGCGCGTGGGCCGGCGTGCCGGACCTGCGCGCGCGGGTCGTCGTGCGACGGGTCGTCGGCCCGGCGGACTTCGCGCGCGACCTGCACGCGTGGCGCGGTACGGCCCTCGGGATGGAGCACACGCTGCGCCAGTCGGCGCTGTTCCGGCCGGGCGTCGCGTCGCGGCACGTGCCGAACCTGCTGCACGTCGGCGGCGGCACGGTGCCCGGCGTGGGTCTGCCGATGGTGCTCATCGGCGCCGAGCTCGTCGCCAAGCGGCTGCTGGGGGAGACGTCGGCGAGGCCCCTGCCGGCGCCGCTGCGGCCGGGCTTCCTCGCGTCGGCGCTGCCGCGCGGGCTGTGGAGCGACGTCGTCCGGGGCCGCGCGTGATCGCGTTCGCGTACCTGGCGGCGCTGCTGGTCTCGCTCGGCTGCCTCGCGCTCTGCGACCACCGCTGGCGCCTGGCGTTCTGGGACGACCCGCGCCGCGCGGCGTGGACGGTGGGGATCGGCGTCGTCGCGTTCCTGCTGTGGGACGTCGCGGGGCTGCTGCTCGGGATCTTCGCGCGCGGGGACTCCCCGCACATGACGGGCCTGCTGCTCGCACCGGAGCTGCCCGTCGAGGAGGCCTTCTTCCTCACCCTGCTCTGCTACGTCTCCCTGCTGGCCTGGCGGGGGCTGGAGCGGGTGCGCGCGGCCCGCGCCGCCCGGCGGCCGGAGGGGGCGGCCCGGTGACGAACATCGTGCTCAACGCGATCGTGCTGGCGGTGCTGCTCGTCGTCTCGTGGCCCGTGCTGCGGCGCGTGCGCGGCGGACCGGTGCTCGGCACCGTCGTGTTCGTGTGCCTGCTCACGCTCGTGTTCGACACGCTCATGATCGACGTCGGCCTCTACGTCTTCGACCCGGACAAGATCCTCGGCGTGTACCTGTGGGGCGCGCCGCTGGAGGACTTCGCGTACGCGGTCGCGGCGGCCGTCGGCATGCCGGTGCTGTGGACGGCGCTGGGGCGGACCCGGTGGGGCCGCGCGCGCCGGACCGTCGAGGCGGAGGAGGACGCGCCCCGTGCGTGAGGTGCTCGCCGCGTCCCGGCCGTTCTCGTGGGTCAACACCGCCTACCCGTTCGCCGCCGGCTGGCTGCTGGCGACCGGCGGGCGCGTCGACACGGCGTTCGTCGTGGGCACGCTGTTCTTCCTGGTCCCCTACAACCTGCTGATGTACGGGGTCAACGACGTCTTCGACTACGCGTCCGACCTGCGCAACCCCCGCAAGGGCGGCATCGAGGGCGGCCTGGTCGACCCCGCGCGGGCGCGGGCGGTGCACCGGCGGATCCTCGTCGCCTGCGTCGTGACGACCGTGCCGTTCGTCGTGTGGCTGCTCGCGCTCGGCTCGGTGGCGGCGGGGATCGTGCTCGCGGTCGTGCTCTTCGCCGTCGTCGCGTACTCGGCGCCCGGGCTGCGGTTCAAGGAGCGGCCGGTCCTCGACTCGTTCACCTCCGCCACGCACTTCGTGGGCCCGCTGCTGTACGCGCTCGTGCTGGCCGGCGCCGACCTCGGCGCCCGCACGACCTGGCCGGTGCTCGTCGCGTTCGTGCTGTGGGGCATGGCGTCGCACGCGTTCGGCGCGGTGCAGGACGTGCGGGCCGACCGCGAGGGCGGGATCGCGTCGGTGGCCACGGTGCTGGGGGCCCGGCCCACCGTCCGGGCGGCGACCGCGGCCTACGTGCTCGCGGCCCTCGTGCTGCTGGCCCTGCCGTGGCCCGGCGTGCTCGCCGCCGTGCTGCCCCTGCCCTACGCCGTGAGCACGTGGCGGTTCCGCGGCGTGACGGATGCGGACTGCGAGCGCGCGAACGCCGGGTGGCGCACGTTCCTGTGGCTCAACCTCGTCACCGGGTTCCTCGTGACGATGCTGCTGATCGCGGTCGCGCGGGGCTGACGCGTCAGGCGCGGTACGGCGCGTACGTCCACCGGGCCTCCCGCCGGGGCCGGCCCCCGGCGGCGGACCGCAGACGCCCGAGCCGCGACGGCGAGGGCGGCGGGTGCTCCGCGCCGTCCGCCGTGACGACGACCGTGCGGGACGTGAGCCCGCCGCGCTCCTCCACCCGCCCGGCGACCGCCGCGGCGAGCACCTGCTCCGCCAGTGCGACGTCCTGCGGGGTCCAGCCCAGCTCGAACCGTCCCGCCCTCCCCACCGTCACGAGCAGGAACTGCTCGGCGACCACGTGGACCGGGCAGACGTCGTCGCGCACGGGCCGGACCTCCAGGAGACCGAGCCGCCCGCTCGCAGTGACGCCGACCGCGGCGCTCGCGCCCACGGCCTCCCGCAGCGCCGCGGCGAGCCGGTCCAGGACCGCGAGGCGCGCGGCCGTGTCGTCGTCCACGAGGACATCCTCGTCGTGGCCCGGCCGGGGCGGCCACCGACCGTCGACCGGCTGCCCGCAGCCTCAGCCCAGCGGGCCCAGCTCGGGCAGCGTGACGCCCGCGTCCGCGACCGGCGCCCGCAGCTGGGAGATCGTCGCCCAGCCGCGGGTGACGAGGGTGGCGTCGCTGTCCGGGTCCTCGTCGTGCTCGACGTCCGCGTACGTCACCGTCAGGTAGCCGGCGTCCTCGTGCGCCACCTGCGCCTGCACCGCACCGACGCGGGCCAGGTGCGCGGGTCGCAGGCCCTGGATCTGCGCGAGCGGCAGGTCCGGCACGTTGAGGTTGAGCACGCGGTCGTGCCCGCCGGACTCGACGAGCCAGCCGAGCGCCTGCGCGGCGTAGGCCGCGGCGGAGTCGAAGTGCGTGGGGTCGTGGCCCACGAGCGACACCGCGAGCCCGGGGATGTCGTGGGTCGACGCGGTGAGGCAGGCGCCCACCGTGCCCGAGTGCAGCACCGCGTGACCCGTGTTCGGGCCGCGGTTGATCCCGGAGAGCACCACGTGCGGCTTCGGGCCGAACCCGCCGTACGCGGCGACGAACGCGATGAGCCCCGGCGCGGCGTCCACCGCGTAGGACCGCACCGCGCCGTCGAGCCCCGGCGGCGTGCGCTCCTCCACGACCAGGCGGCCGTCCTCCTGCGCGCCCAGCAGCGACGCGCTCGCACCGGAGAACTCGCGCGACGGCGCCGCGACCACCACGTCGTGCCCGGCCTCGAGCGCGACCCGTGTCAGGGCGGCGAGGCCGGGGGAGTCGATGCCGTCGTCGTTCGTCACGAGCACGCGCACGCGCGCACCTCCTCGCGGTCGGGCCCGGGACGGGCCGGGGTGGGGTCGCGACCATCCGACACGGTCGCGGCGGATCCCGCGACCGCAGGCGCGTCAGCCGTCCGCGTCGTCCACCCCGTGGTCCGACCCGTCGTCGTCGGTGCCGCCGTGCGAGCTGTCGGGTGGGCCGTCGGGCGTGCCGTCGGGCCCGAGGTCGCGCACCTCCACGCGCTCGACGAACCGCTCGACGTGGTCGCGGTGCCCCGTCCCCAGGCCGCGCCGCGTCACGTTGAGCGCGCCCGCGGACGCGCCGAGCCGCACCGCCTCCACGAGATCGAGACCGCGCGCGAGGCCGACCACGATCCCCGCCGTCATGGAGTCGCCCGCGCCCCGGTGGTCGGCCACGGTCGTCTGCGGCGCCCGCACCTCGTGCACGCGCTCGCGGGTCACCACGAGCACGCCCTCACCCGCGCGCGAGACGACGACCGCGTCGAGGCCGTCGTCCTGCGCGGCGTCGAGCAGCCCGCGCGCGCCGCGCACCAGGGCCGGGACGTCCGCGCCGTCCGCGAAGCCACCCTCGGCCATCTCCTCGTGGCTGATCTTCAGCACGCCGCCGCCGGCCTCCGCGTACGCGCGGGCGGCGTCGCCCGACAGGTCCGCGACGAGGGTGCGGCCGGCCGCGCGCAGGTCGCGCACCAGGCGGGTGAGCACCTCCGGGGGAGCACGTGCGCCGGGTCGGCACCCGTGAGGACCGTGACCTCGGCCTCCAGGCCCTCGACCAGGACCGTGCCGTACAGGTCGTCGAGCTCGTGCCGGTCCAGCGGTGCGGCCGGCCGCTCGGCCACCGTGGCGCGCTCGCCCTCGCGGCGGTCGTGCACGTACACGCCGTTGCCCCCGCCGTAGGCCACCGCGCGCAGCTCGATGCCCTCCGCCTCCGCCAGGGCGCGCAGCGCGATGCCCGCCTCGCCGCCGAACGGCCCGCAGACGACCGCGTCGGCGCCGAGCGACTCGGCCATCCGGGCCACCCACAGCCCCTGGCCGCCCGGGTGGACGTGCACCTCCGGCGGTGCCTCGGACGCGTCCTGCGCGTGCGTGGTGGACGCCTCGATGGTCACGGTGAGCCACGGCGTCGTCGCCATGACGCAGACCCGCGGGGCCGCCGGACGGCGTGCGGGCGTCGGCTCGTCGGTCGGGTGCGTCGGGGTGGTCGGCTGCTGCGACATGGCCACGAGTGTGCTGGTGCCCGCGCGGTCGCGCGCGCCGACGTCCGACGCGAGGACCGGCGGTCGGCCCTCGCGTCGGCCGGGCGCCTCAGAGCTCCCGCACCGCCTCACCGGCGATCTCGACGCGGACGCGCTTGCCGACCAGCCAGCCGCCCGCCTCGAGGGCCACGTTCCACTCCAGACCGAAGTCCTCGCGGTTGAAGTCGGTGGTGGCGGAGAACCCGAAGATGTCGCGACCGTACGGGTCGCGCTTCGCGCCGCCGAAGTGCATGTCGAGCGCCACCTCCCGCGTGACGTCCCGGATGGTCAGGTCCCCGACGACCGTGAACCGGCCCCCGACCCCCACGGTCCGCTCGACGATCTCCGTCGCGACGCGCGACCGCTCCGGCAGGTGGTTGCGCAGGCGGGCCCACTGCGCGATCGCGTCGTCCGCGAGCCGCCGCTCGACCCGCCGGCTGCGGAACTCGATCGTCGGCCAGCGCTCGACGTCGAGGAAGTCCGAGCTGCGCAGGTGCGTGTCCCGGTCCTCGTTCTGCGTGCTCAGCGTCGCCGTGCGGATCGTCGCCGTCACGGCCGAGTCGAGCGGGTCCTCCCCGACGCGGATGGTGGCCGCCGCCGCGGTGAACTCGCCCCGTACCTGGCTCACCATCATGTGGTGGGCGACGAAGCCCACCCGCTTGTGGGCGGCGTCGAGCACGTACGTGCCCGCCGCGGGGATCGTCATCCCCTTCCACCGTCGCGTCGCCTCCTGGGTGCCGTCGGTCATGCGTCTCCCCGCTCTCGTCGCCTCGTGCGGCCGGCCGGCGGCCCGGGCCGTCTCCCCCTCCCGCGCACGCCCGAGGTGCTGACGCTCGCGTGCGGGGAGGGTGTGCGACCCACGGGCGCCGGCTGTCGGACGCCCGTTCGGGTGCCCATGCTCCGTCACCGCGACGGAGCGCGCCACACCGCCCGAAAGGCGGACAAACCGCCGCCCCGGCGCGCCCGGCGGGGCGGACGCGCCAGGGTGGACGCGGGTGGCGGTACGCCCCCGGCGCCTGGCGGGTCAGAGGGTCCAGCGCTGGTTCGCGGCGCCCGTGCAGTCCCACACCTGGACGCGCTGCCCGTCGAACACGGGGGTGCCGCCGACCGCGTCGAGGCAGCGTCCCGACTGCGGGTTGCGCAGCGCCCGGCTGCCGGCGTCGTAGGTCCAGCGCTGCGCGGGCGTCCCGTTGCACGTCCACAGCTGCACCACCGTGCCGTTGGCGGTGCCGCCGCCGGCCACGTCGAGGCACTTGCCGAGCGCGCGGACCGTGCCGTCGGCGCCCCGCGTCCACGACTGCGCCGCGTTGCCGTTGCACGTCACGACCTGGATCGGGTTGCCGTCGCGCGGGTCGGCCCACGGGACGTCGAGGCAGAGCCGGTCGTCGACCCGGACGGTCCCGGTGCCGGTGGGCAGCTCCGCACCCGTGCCGCCGCCCGTGCCGCCCCCGGTGGCGCCGTTGTCGTACACGCGGACGTAGTCGACCCTCATCTGCTGCGGGAGCTGCGTGGTGGCGTCGGGGTAGCCGGGCCACTGCCCGCCGACCGCGACGTTGAGGATGAGGAAGAACGGCTTGTCGAACACCCACGTGCGGCCGCCCAGGCTGGCGGGCGTGACGCGGTGGTAGACGTTCCCGTCGACGGACCAGGTGATCTCGCCCGGCCGCCAGTCGACCGCGAACGTGTGGAACGTGTCGGCGAAGGACCAGCCCTGCGGGTGCTGGTACGTGCCCAGCAGGCCGGCGCCGCCGGAGTAGCCGGGGCCGTGGACCGTGCCGTGCACGAGGTGCGGCTCGCGGCCGATGTTCTCCATGACGTCGATCTCGCCGCTGTTCGGCCACGTGTTCTGCGGGAAGTCGGCGCCGAGCATCCAGAACGCCGGCCAGATGCCCTGGCCGCGGGGGATCTGGATGCGGGCCTCGACGCGGCCGTAGCGGATCTCGACCTTGTCGTTGGTCTGCAGGCGCGCCGACGTGTAGCGGCCGTCGGGCTCGCGCCGGGCGGTGATGACGAGGTTGCCCTGGCCGTCGAGCGCCGAGTTCGCGCGCGAGGCCGTGTACTCCTGCAGCTCGGCGTTGCCCCAGCCGCCCGCGCCCAGGTCGTGGTTCCACACCGCGGGGTCGGGGGCGGACCCGGCCGGGCCGTCGAACTCCTGCTGCCAGACGACGTCGCCGGGGGCTGCGGCGGCGGGCGGGGCGGTCACGACGGCCACGACGGCACCGGCGGCCGCGGCGAGCAGGGCCGTGACGGCGGCCGTGAGCCGGGCCGCGCCGGCGTGCCGCCGCCGGCCCGCGTGGCGCGGCGACGTCGGTGCCGGCCGGACGGGGGCTGCGTGGACGGGGGCGGGGTGGACGGGTGCTGCACGCACGGATCCTCCTTCACGGTCCGGGGACCGGGTGGCGCCCCCCGCGGGGCGGGTGCGGGACGGGCGGCCGGGACGTCGTCGACCCGGCGACGCGACGGTAAGCCCGCTCTGTGACCGGCGGCAAGACGCGCATGACACGGTAACGATGTCGAACCGCGCGGCGGCCCGTGCGGCGGGGGCCGCGGCGCGTCGGGCGGTGGATGTCGGTGGTCGGGGAGAGGCTGTCGCCATGGTCGTCGTCTCGTGCTCCTGCGGTGAGGTCTCCTACCCCTCCCAGAACCCCGTCCGTGCGCTGCCCCTCGCGCAGCGCGTGCGCCTCGCCGCCACGGCCGGCGAGCGCGGCACCGTGGTCGTCGACGTCGAACCCGACTGGCACCCCGGCGGCGCGAGCCTGCACGTCGCGTGCGTGTGGCTCGTGGCCGAGGTGACGCTCGACGCGCTCGTCGCCGGGCTCGACGCGGCCGACGCCGCGGTCGTCCGGTCGGCCTGGGTCCTGCCCCGCGAGGACGCGCTCGAGGTCGCCCTCCCGCAGCCCGCGGCCCGGCGCGCCGTCAGCGCCTGAGGCTCAGGTCGACCGCGGGGTCGACGCCCACGTGCCGAGCGCGACCGTGGCCCCGCCGTCCTGCAGGCGCGCGACGAGGTCGTCGACGACGTCCCGGACCAGCCGTTCCGCGCGGAGCTCGTGCTGCCCGCGCGCGACCGTGAGGTACACGGACGTGCCACCGGTGCCGGACGTCGCCTGCGCACGCACCACGACCGGGCCGGGCAGGCCCAGGGTGAGCAGCGTGGACCACTGCGTGCGACGCCCGACGAGCACGGCCGCACCCGGCGCGCCCTCCACCGAGAACCGCCGCTGACGCAGCGCGGCCGCGGCCGCCGCGAGCACGGCGTCGGGCGGGGCGTCGGTCGTGAGCCCGAGGCGCGGCCGCAGCGTGGACAGGCCCCAGCCGGGGACGCTCGTGCTCATCGGCCCTCCGCTCCTCGCCGCCCGGCGCCGTGCGGCGGGCCGCCCGGCCGCCGCCCGCGCATGCTACCGACGGGCCGGGGGAATCAGCGCGACGCCGCCCGCCGCCGCTGCCACCATCGCCGCATGCCCTTCACCCGCCTCTCCGACCGTCTCGTCAGCTGGGCCTCGGTCCTCGACCCCGCGACGCGCGAGCAGGCCGAGCGCACCGCCGAGCTGCCGTTCGTGCACCCCCACGTCGCGCTCATGCCCGACGCGCACCTGGGCAAGGGCGCGACGGTGGGCAGCGTCATCCCGACGCTGCGGGCGCTGATCCCGGCGGCGGTGGGCGTCGACATCGGCTGCGGCATGATCGCGGTGCGCACGCAGTGGACGGAGGACGGGCTGCGCGCCGCCCGCAAGCCCCTGCGGGCCCTGCGCGAGGACGTCGAGCGGCGCGTCCCGCTGTCCGCCGGCGCCGCGAACCGTCGCCTCACGGACAGCGCCGCGGCACGCGTCGCGGAGCTGGAGCGCGCCGCCGCGGCGATCGGGCTGAGCCCCGACGGCTACGTCGCCGGCTGGCGGCTGCAGCTGGGGTCGCTCGGTTCGGGCAACCACTTCATCGAGGTGACCGTCGACGAGGCGAGCCGGGTCTGGCTGTTCCTGCACTCGGGCTCGCGCGGCGTGGGCAACCGCCTCGCGCAGCACCACATCCGCGTCGCCGCGGACGTGTGCCGCCGCCGCGGGGTCACGCTGCCCGACCGCGACCTCGCGTACGTCGAGGAGGGCACGGACGAGTTCGACCACTACGTGCGCGAGCTGCGCTGGGCGCAGGACTACGCCGTCGCGAACCGTGAGGAGATGATGGACCGGGTCGTGGCCGCGCTCGCGCAGCACATGGACGCGGACGTCGTCGAGCACGAGCGCGTCAACTGCCACCACAACTTCACCGAGCTGGAGCACCACCACGGCGAGGACGTGTGGGTGTCGCGCAAGGGCGCGATCCGGGCCCGCGCGGGGGACGCCGGCCTCATCCCGGGGTCGATGGGCACGGCGTCGTACGTGGTGGTCGGCCGGGGCGAGCCGGAGTCCCTGTGCTCGAGCCCGCACGGGGCGGGACGCGCCTACTCGCGCTCGGCGGCGCGCCGCACGTTCACCCGTGCCCAGCTGCGCGAGGCGATGCAGGGCATCGAGTACCGCGACACGGACGCGTTCCTCGACGAGATCCCGGCCGCGTACAAGGACATCGACCAGGTGATGGCGGACGCCGCCGACCTCGTCGAGGTCCGGCACGTGCTGCGGCAGGTCGTCAACGTCAAGGGCGACTGACCGGGCTCTGCGCGGGGTCACGACGCGCCGCGGCCCGCCGCACCGCGAGGGTGCGACGGGCCGCGGACGCGCGCCGGGTGACCGACGTCAGAACGGCATCTCCGTGGTGACCTGGTCCGGGGTGGGCGCGGTGACCGGGGTGCCGGCGTTGACGTTCGTGAGCGTCATCGTCGTCGTCGTG
This sequence comes from Cellulomonas sp. JZ18, assembly GCF_009720485.1. Classification (NCBI taxonomy): domain Bacteria; kingdom Bacillati; phylum Actinomycetota; class Actinomycetes; order Micrococcales; family Cellulomonadaceae; genus Cellulomonas; species Cellulomonas sp. JZ18. The sequence goes on from NZ_CP045245.1 coordinate 731,930, forward strand.
CCCGCGATGTCGTACGTCACCTTGCGCGGCAGGTCCTGCGCGTCCAGCCAGTACGAGTAGGTGATGGTCGGGGGCAGCTGCGCCAGGCCCTCGGCGAGCAGCTCCTGGGTGGCCTCGGGGGCGATCTTCGTCGTGTCGACGACGATGTCGTACTTCTGCACCTCGACGCCGTCGAGCTGCTCCGGCTCGCCGACGGCCGTCACGCTCGTGAACGCCTGCTCCATGCCCGTCAGGTCGTTGGCGCCGAGGCTCTCCGTGATGCCGGAGAACGCGGCCCCGAGCGGGTTGGAGGCGTCGTTCGGGTCCAGCTGCAGGAACTTGCCGCCGGTGAGCTCGCCCATGTTGAGGTACAGGACGCCGTCGACGAACCGGACCTCGAGCGGCCCCATCTCGGGGTCGCTCATGATGGCGACGATGTTCTGCTTGCCGTCGGCGAGGTCGGCCGAGCCGGTCATCTCCATGGCGGCCGGTCCGGTCATGCTCAGGTGCATGTCGTAGCTGGTCGTGGCCTTCTGGGCCGCCGTGAGCCGCGCGAACGCGTTCTCGGCGGTCAGGGCCTCGACCGTCGGGGTGGGCGTCGGGGTCGCCGACGGGGAGGACGCGGTGGTGGGCGTGGACTCGGCGGTCGTCGAGCCGCCGCCGCACGCGGCGAGGGCGGTGGCGAGGACGACGGCGGCCGGGAGCGCGAGCAGGCGCGGAGTACGCATGGTGATACCTCGGGGGCGGCCGCGTCTCGGGCGGTCGCCCCCGTGGTCGGCGAGCGGCACGACGCACGACGCGCACATGCTGCCACCTGGGAGGGACCCGTTGTGACCGCTGCCAGTGCTTTCACCCGTGCGGGTGCTCGTGACGCGGCGGCGCCGGGTGCCCGCCACGGACGGCGCGGGTGGACGCCGCAGTGGTATCCCGGACGCATGACGACGACGCGACCGGCCGACGGGTCCCGCTGCCCCTGCGGGTCGGGGGACACGTTCGGGGCGTGCTGCGGGCGGTACCTCGCGGGCGCGGCCGCGGCGCCCACGGCGGAGGCGCTCATGCGCTCGCGCTACACGGCGTTCGCCACCGGGGACGCCGCCTACCTGCACGCGACGTGGCACCCGCGGACCCGGCCCGCCCGCCTCGACCTCGACGACGACGTGCGCTGGGTGCGGCTCGACGTCCTGCGCACGCAGGCCGGCGGTCCCTTCGACGACGCGGGCGTGGTGGAGTTCGTGGCGCACCACCGCGGCGCGGGCGGCCGGGGTCGCCTGCACGAGACCAGCCGCTTCGTGCGCGAGGGCGGCCGCTGGTCCTACGTCGACGGCGACGTCGGCGCCTGAGCGGTGCGCGCTCGCGTCCGCGCGCGCCCGGACGGCGGCCGGTGCCACGCTGGTGCCGCACGCGGCCGCCCGGGCGCGGGGGAGGCGGAGGCAGCGTGACGTTCTCGCTCGTCGCCCGTGACGTGGACGGGCAGACGTTCGGCGTCGCGACGGCGTCCAAGTACCTGGCGGTCGGCGCGTCCGTCACCGCCGTGGCCGCGGGCGTCGGCGCGCTCGCGACGCAGGCGTCGACGAACGTCACCTACCGCGAGCGCGGGCTGCGCTCGCTGCGCGCCGGGCTCACCGCGGGCCGCACGGTCGACCTGCTGGTCGAGGGGGACCCGGACCGCGAGCGCCGCCAGCTGGCGGTCCTCGCGGCGACGGGCGCGCCCGCGACGTGGACGGGCCGGCGCTGCGGACCGGTCGCCGGTGCGGCCGTGGGCGTCGACTGCGTCGCGGTCGGCAACCTCCTGCGGGGCGACGGCGTGCTGGGCGCGATGGTGGAGACGTTCGAGTCGGCGCGCGGGACGCTGGCCGAGCGGCTGCTCGCGGGGCTCGCGGCGGGCGACGCGGCCGGCGGGGACCGGCGGGGACGGCAGAGCGCCGCGCTGCTCGTGGCGTCCGGTGAGGGGCAGCTGCACCTGCGCAGCCCCGGCCGCGTGGACCTGCGCGTGGACGACGACCCGGAGCCGATCCCGGTGCTGGCGCGTGCGCTGCGCGCCCACGCGGTGCTCGTCGCGGAGCCCGACCCGGCCACGGCGGTGCCGCTCGTCGGCACCACGGTGCGCGAGCTCGACGCCGACCTGCGGGCGCTGGGCCGCACCGAGGGGCCCGTGCCGCTGCGGCTCGCCGCGTGGGCCGAGGACGAGAACCTCGAGCACCTGCTGCTGCCGCACGCGGTCGACCGGCTGCTGCGCGACGAGCTGCGCCGGCACGTCGCCGCACGGGCGGCGGCGGGGCGCGGCTGAGTCCTGCGCAGGCGGATCCGGGACGGCCGTGCGAGGGTCGGGGCAGCACCAGGGTCCAGCGGCGCGGCCCGCCCCGGCGGAACGAGCGATCAATGTGCGGCGTGTGCGGAGAGGTCACCTTCGACGGGTCCCCGGCGGACCTGCAGGCCGTCGAGCGGATGTCGAAGGTGCTCGCGCCACGGGGACCCGACGGCTCCGGGACGTGGGTGGACGGGCGCGTCGCCCTGGGGCACCGCAGGCTGGCGATCGTCGACCTGAGCGAGGCCGGTGCGCAGCCGATGGTCGACGACGAGCTCGGCCTCGCCGTGGTCCTCAACGGGATGGTCTACAACTACCGCGACCTGCGCGAGGAGCTGCGCGGCCACGGCTACCGGTTCACCTCGACCTCCGACACCGAGGTCGTGCTCGTGGCGTACCACCGGTGGGGCACCGCGTTCGTCGACCACCTGGTCGGCATGTTCGCGGTCGTGGTCGTCGAGCGCGGCACCGGCCGTGTCGTCCTGGCCCGCGACCGGCTCGGCATCAAGCCGCTCTACCTGAGCCGCACGCCGGGGCGCCTGCGCTTCGCCTCGAGCCTGCCCGCGCTGCTCGAGGCGGGCGACGTCGACTCCACGCTCGACCCGGTGGCGCTGCACCACTACCTGTCGTGGCGCGCGGTCGGCCCGGCGCCGCGCACGCTGGTGCGCGGGGCCGAGAAGCTGCCGCCCGCCACCGTCCGCGTCGTCGAGCCGGACGGCACGCAGCGCGACCACCGGTACTGGGCCCCGCGGCACGAGCGCCGGCCCGAGCACGCGGGCTGGTCGGGGGAGGACTGGGCCGACGCGGTGCAGGACGCGCTGCGCACCGCGGTGCGCCGGCGCACGGTGGCCGACGTGCCCGTGGGCGTGCTGCTGTCCGGCGGGCTCGACTCGAGCCTCGTCGTGGCGCTGCTCGCCGAGGCGGGGCAGACCGGGCTCGCGAGCTTCTCCATCGGCTTCGAGGCGCCCGGACGCGACGGCGACGAGTTCCGCTGGTCCGACGCCGTCGCGCGGCACGTCGGCACCGAGCACCACCGCGTCGTCGCGTCCGTGGACGACGTCGTCGCGGCGCTGCCGCACACGGTCGCGGCGATGTCCGAGCCGATGGTCAGCCACGACACGGTCGCGTTCGACCTGCTCGCGCAGGAGGTGTCCCGGCACGTGCGCGTCGTGCAGTCGGGGCAGGGCGCGGACGAGGTGTTCGCCGGGTACCACTGGCACGCGCCGCTGCTCGACGTGCCCCGCGCCGACCTGGCGCGGGCGTACGCGGCCCGCTACCTCGAGCGCGACCACGCCGACATGGCGCGCCTGCTGCACCCGGCGTGGCACCTCGACGAGGACCCGTCGCGCGCGGTGGTGGCGGAGCACCTCGCCCGTCCCGGCGCGCAGACGTCGCTCGACGCGGTGCTGCGCCTCGACACCGAGGTGATGCTCGTCGACGACCCCGTCATGCGCCTGGACTCCATGGCGATGGCCTCGGGGCTGGAGGCGCGCGTGCCGTTCCTCGACCAGGACCTCGTGGAGCTCGCCGCGGCCTGCCCCCCGGAGCTGCTCGCCGCGCAGGGCGGCAAGGGCGTGCTCAAGACGGTCGCGCGCCGCCTGCTGCCGCCGCACCTCGTCGACCGGCCGAAGGGGTACTTCCCCGTCCCCGCGGTCACGCACCTGGAGGGACCCGTGCTCGACCTGGTGCGGGACGTCCTGACGTCGCCGACGGCCCGCGAGCGGGGCCTGGTGCGCCCCGAGTACGTGGCGCCCCTGCTGGCCCGCCCGGGGGAGGAGCGCGGGCCGACCGGCGTGGACCGGCTGTGGCCGCTGGCGGTTCTGGAGATGTGGCTGCAGGCGCACGGGGTGCGCTGACGGCGGACGGGAGGGCGCGGGGTGCCGGTCTGGCTCGAGGCGGGTCTGTGGGGGCTGGTCGCCGGGGGTGCGCTCGTGCTGGGCGCCCTGGTGGCGTGGTTCGTGCGGGTGCCGCAGAAGGTCGTCGCGGGCGTCATGGCGTTCGGCGCGGGCGTGCTCATCTCGGCGCTCGCGTTCGACCTGGTCGACGAGGCCGAGCGGACCGGGGGGCTCGCGGCGACCGCCGCGGGGTTCCTGGGCGGGGCGGTCGCGTACGTCGCGGCGAACGTCGTGCTCGCGCGGCACGGCGCCCGGCACCGCAAGCGGTCGGGTGACCAGCAGCCGCGCGCGGAGGACGACGCCGGCAGCGGTGCGGCGATCGCGGTGGGCGCGCTGCTCGACGGCGTGCCCGAGTCGGTGGTGCTGGGGCTGTCGCTGCTCGGCGGTGGCGGCGTGGGCGTCCCCGTGCTCGCGGCCGTCGCGATCTCCAACCTGCCCGAGGGACTGTCGAGCGCCGCGGGCATGCGCCGCAGCGGGCGCCGGGCGGGCTACGTGTTCGGCGTGTGGGGCGGCATCGCGCTCGCGAGCGGGGTCGCGGCCGCGCTGGGCGCCCTGCTGCTGCAGGGGGCGTCCGGGGCCGTCGTCGCCGTCATCACCGCCGTCGCGGCCGGCGCGATCCTCGCGATGGTCGCCGACACGATGATCCCCGAGGCGTTCGAGCGCACCCACCTGTACGCGGGTCTGCTCGCCACCGTCGGCTTCCTGCTGTCGTTCACGATCGAGCGCCTCTGACCGTCGCCCACCGGCGCGTCCTCCCGTACGCCCCGGCGCCGGTCGCCGCGGGACGGGGCGGTCAGGCGCGGTAGCGGTCCAGGACCGTCGGCGCGTCCGCCGGCGCCGGCTCGACGACGATCGCGTCCCCGGCCGCCACCGCGCCGCCGCGCACGACGCGCAGGTAGGCGCCCAGCCGCCCCTCGGCGCCGAACCGCCTGACCCAGCCCCGCTCGTCCGCCCCGCCGACCCAGCGGGCGAACGTCGCGCACGGGGTGCGAGGGCCGGTCACCTCGAGGACGACGCGCGCGCCGACGTGCCAGCGCTCGCCGACCCGCGCCGCGTTCGGGTCCAGCCCCGCGACCCGCAGGTTCTCGCCGAACCAGCCCGGGTGCAGGTCGCGTCCGAGCTCGCCGGCCCAGAACTGCGCGTCGTCCTGGCCGTAGGCGTACACCGCCTGCTCGAGCCCGCCGTGGTGCTTGCGGTTCGCCTGGACGTCGCCGCGCAGCCCGTACGGCCCGACCTTCACCGGCCCGTCCACGGTCCGCTTGTCGATCGCCGTGACGCCCTGGGAGCCGGCGTCGGGGCGGAGGGCGTGGACGGCGCAGACGGCGAGCAGGGTGGGCACCGGCTCAGCGTAGGCGGGCCGCCGCGGTGCCCGTTCACCCGCACGGACGGTCGGCCGACCCGGCCGCGCGGCCTGGGAGGATCCGACCTAGCCTGCTGCGGTGACCAGCCCGCCCCCGTGCCCGAGCCGTCGCAGGACGCGGCCGGCGGGGCTCCCCGGCACGCCCGGCGGCCGGGTCGGGCCGGGGCGCGGGCGGCAGGGCTCGCGGCGCTCGCGCTCGCGTCCCTCGGTGCGGCGTCGCTCGTCCCGATGGCGGTGGGGGAGGACACCGCGGTGCCGGTGACGACCGCGCCGGCGGAGCGTCGCGCCCCGGCCCGCACGCCCACGCCCACCCCCACGCCCACGTGCACGCCCGCGCCCCTCGAGCAGCGCGCCGCCGCGACGCTCGTCGTCGGGCTGCCGGGCGTCCGCTCGGCCGACGACCCCCTGGCGCAGGAGGTCGTCGCGCTCGGCGTCGGCGGGGTGTTCCTGTCCGAGCCGAACGTGGACGACGCGGAGCAGGTCGCCGCGCTCACGGCGGGTCTGCGGGCGGCGGCGGGGCGGCCCCTGCTGGTCTCCACCGACGAGGAGTCCGGGCGGGTCGCGCTGATGCGGGACGTCGTCGGCGCGGGCCCCTCGCCCCGCCGCATGGCCCAGCGTGAGACCCCCGAGGAGGTGCGGGCCCGCGCGGCGCGGACCGGCACCGCGCTCGCGGCCGTCGGCGTCGACCTCGACCTCGCGCCCGTGCTCGACCTCGACGACGGCCCGGCCGGCGGTGTCATCGGCGACCGCTCGTTCAGCGCCGACCCCGCGACGGCGGCCGCCTACGGGCTCGCGTACGCGCACGGCCTGGCCGACGCCGGCGTCACGCCGACCGTCAAGCACTTCCCCGGGCACGGCCGCTCGACCGTCGACTCCCACCGGGAGTCCTCGCTCGTCGAGGCCGGTGTCGACGAGCTCGCCGCGACCGACCTGCTGCCGTTCCAGCAGGCGGTCGACGCCGGGGTCCCCGTCGTCATGCTCAACCACCTGCAGTACGCGGCGCTCGACCCCGAGCTGCCGGCCTCGCTGAGCCCGCGCGCCTACGCGCTCCTGCGCGACATGGGCTTCGAGGGCGTGGCGATCACGGACTCCGTGGGCATGGGCGCCGTGAACCTGCGCTGGGACTTCCCGGCGGCGGCCGTGGCCGCGGTCGGCGCGGGCGCCGACGCGGTGCTCGCGACCGACGGACGCCAGGCGGTGCGCATGCGCGACGCGCTCGTCGAGGCCGTGCGCACGGGCGCGCTGCCGGAGGAGAGGCTGTCGGAGGCGGCGGCGCGCGTCACCGCGCTCGCGGGCGGGGACGCGGGTGCGATGTCCTGCCTCGACGTGGAGCTGCCCTCGTTCGGGCCGGGTGCCGCGGGCGCGGCGCCGGACGCCGTGCCGCCCGGGGCCGCGCCCACCCGCGTCCCCTGACCGCCCTGGGTCGCGCCGGGAACGTGCACGTCTAAACGTTTGAATCGTTGCAGGGCGCCGCTGCTCCGCACTAGGCCTGTCGCACTGCACGCAGGCACCGGCGCACCGACGCGCGGTGGCGCAGCGGCAGGCCGCACGAGGCGGGGCGAGCAGCCCTGACCCGGTGCGGGGCACGTCCCTCCGTCCCGTCCTCCGCGCCCGCACCCCTCGCACGTCGGATGTGAGCGCTCACAAGCGAAAGGGCCGACATGCCCCCGTCCTCATCCACCACACGCCGCCGCACGCTCCTCGAACGTCTCGCCGCCGTGCTGGCGGCCGCGGGCCTCGCGGTCGCCGCGCTCGTGGCCCTCGCCCCGGCGCCCGCGGGCGCCGTCGGCGAGCAGACCGTCCGCAACCCCCTGCTGCCCGACGGCGCCGACCCGTGGCTGCAGTTCCACGACGGCAGCTACTACCTCGCCACGACCACCTGGAGCTCCCAGCTGGTCATGCGCAAGTCCCCGACGCTCGCCGGCCTGCGCACCGCCGCCCCCGTGCACGTGTGGTCCGAGACCGCGGCGGACAGCGGCTTCAACTTCTGGGCGCCCGAGTTCCACCGGCTGACCGGCCCGAACGGCACCCGCTGGTACCTCATGTTCACCTCGGGTACGAGCGCGAACCTCGACGGCCAGAAGCTGCGCGTCCTGGAGAGCGCCGGCGACGACCCCATGGGCCCCTACACGTTCCGCCAGCACCCCGATGCCGAGCACCTGGAACATCGACGGCACCTACCTGACCGTGGGCAACCAGCTCTACCTGCTGTGGAGCGAGTGGCAGGGCCCGGACCAGAGCATCTGGATCTCCCGGATGAGCAACCCGTGGACCGTCACGGGCGCGCGCGTGCTGATCTCGCGGCCCACGCACTCCTGGGAGACGCAGGGCGGCCGGGTGAACGAGGCGCCCGAGGTGATCCAGCGCAACGGGCGCACGCACGTCGTCTTCTCGGCGAGCTCGTGCACCACACCGGACTACACGCTCGGTCTGCTCACCCTGACCGGCACCGACCCGATGTCCGCGTCCTCGTGGACCAAGCGCTCCACCCCCGTCTTCCAGCGAGCCAACGGCGTGTACGGGCCGGGGCACAACGGCTTCTTCCGCTCGCCCGACGGCACGCAGGACTGGATCGTCTACCACGCCAACGCCGCCGCCGGCCAGGGCTGCGGCAGCACCCGGTCGACGCGTGCGCAGCCCTTCACCTGGGCGGCCGACGGCACACCGAGCTTCGGTGCACCCGTCTCCACCAGCACCGACCTCGCGGTCCCCTCGGGCGAGACGGGACCCATCACGGCCGCGGTCGAGGGGGCCGCCTGGACGGTCGTCAACCGCAGCTCCGGCCGCTGCGCGGGCGTGGCCGGCGGCTCGACGGCCGACGGCACCACCGTCGCCCAGCAGGGCTGCGACACCGCGGCGAGCCGCTGGGTCCTCGACCCGACCGCCGACGGGTACTACCGGCTCGTGAACAAGGCGAGCAACAAGGTGCTCGACGCGGCGGACTGCGGCACCGCGGACGGCACGGACGTGCGGCAGTGGGCGTGGCTCGACAACGCGTGCCAGCAGTGGCAGGTCACGCCGACGACCGACGGCTGGTCGCGGCTGACCAACCGGGCCAGCGGCAAGGTCCTCGACCTGGCCGACTGCTCCGCGTCGGACGGCGCGAACGTGCGCCTCTGGGCGGCCGACGGCACGGCCTGCCAGGAGTGGCGGCTCGCGCCCGCCGGCACGGTGGCGGTCGTGAGCAGCCAGAGCGGCAAGGTCCTCGACGTGGCGGACTGCTCGACGGCCGCGGGCGCGTCCGTGCGGGCGTGGACGTGGAACGGCGCGGCGTGCCAGCGGTGGACGTTCACGCACACCGACAGCGGGTACTACCGCGTGCAGCCCGCGTCGGCGTCCGGCAGCTGCCTCGCCGTGGCGTCGGGGTCGTCGGCCGACGGTGCGGCGCTGCAGCAGGGCGCCTGCTCGGGCGCGGCGAGCCAGTGGCGCGTCGACCCGCTGGCCGACGGGTCGGTGCGGCTCGTCGCCCGCCACAGCGGCAGGGCGCTCGACCTGGCGAGCTGCGGGCTGGCGACCGGCAACGCGCTCGTCCAGTGGGCCTGGCTGGACAACATCTGCCAGCGGTTCACGCTGCGGGCGGTCTGAGCCCGGGCAGCGAGCGGGGGTGGGGCGGCCGGGCCGCCCCACCCCCGCTCGTCCGGTCAGCGGGCCGCGAGTGCCGCGACCTCCGCGGCCGTCAGCGCGCCGCGGTGCACCTGCAGCTCGTCGACGGCGCCCGTGAAGGGCGTGTCCCACCAGTTGACCCCGAGCGTGAAGGTGCCGGTGGGTGTGGTGAGGACCTGGGGGAAGCCGGTGCCGGAGAAGCGCTCCTCACCGTCGACGTAGACCGTGATGTCGCCGCCGTCGACCGTGTAGGCCAGGTGCGTCCACTCGCCGACGGGGACCTGCCCGCCCGTGCTCGCGTCGTACCAGGACGTGCTGCCGGCCCACACCATCGTCGTGCCGTCGGGTCCGCGCGGGACGAGGCTCACCCAGCCCTGGTCGTCCCGTGCGGCGAAGAAGGTCGTCGTGTACTGCGTGATCACGTCGGGGCGGACCCACAGCGCGGCCGAGTACGACGGTCCGTCGACGAGCCCGGTGGGCAGCTGCACGCCGCTCGCGCCGTCGAGGTGCACGGCCTGGCCGTGCACGCCCGGCACGTACGTGACGGTGCCGCCCGTGGTCCCGATGCGCGGGCCCGTGACCGTCGCGGCGGGGTGGGTGCCGGACGCGTCGGCGAGGTCGCCCTCGAAGGACCAGGCCCCCGCGAGGCCGCCGGGCGTGCGTTCCAGCACCGTGACCGTGAACGTCGCGGTGGCCGTGCGGTTCCCGTTGCGGACCGTCGCCGTGAGCGTCACCGTGGCGTCGCCCTCACCGTGCGCCGGACGGGTCACGTCCCCGCTGGGGGAGACGACCGTCGGGTCGCTCGACCCCCACGTGATCGTGGTGCCCTGCGTCCCGGTCGTGGGCAGGGTGAGGTCCGCGACGACGGCCGAGGTGTCGCCCAGGTCGAGGTCGGCCACGACGGCCCGGACGGCCTCGCGCGGCGTCATCGTCTCGACCGCGCTGCCCCACAGCGAGACGCCGGCGCGGGACTGCACGGTGAACGTGACGACCCACTCCTGCCGGTCGGGCTGCCACTGCCGCAGCAGCGCGCCGTCGTAGCGGGCGCCGTCGACCTCCAGCCGCAGGCGGTCGCGGCCCTCGAGCCGCCAGCGCCCCTCGCGGTCGCCGCTCACGCGCCCGTTCGGCTCGAGGCGGACGTCGACCGCGCGGGTGACGTCGGCGGAGATCGCCTTGCCGTGGTCGACCAGCGCGTAGTCGCCGACGACGTCCGCGAGGCGGAACCGCTCGGGCCGGTCGGTGAGCGGCGGTGGCGGCGCGTCCCCGGCGTACCGGTAGGGCGCGACGACCGGCCAGCCGTCCGCGGTCATCCGCATCTCGTGCACGCGGACGTTGTGCGTCTCGCCCTGCCCGGGGAACCGGCTGTGGAAGACGAGGAAGTGCGCACCGGTCTCCGGGTCGGTGTACGTCGAGTTGTGCCCGGGGGAGACGTACCCGGTGCCCGGGCCCGTGCCCGGGTCCCCGACCTCCCGCTGGAACAGGTGGTTGCCCATCACCTTGACGCCGTACGGCTCGATCGACGCGTCGTCGAACAGCGGCAGCGACGGGTCGGATCGGACCTCCGACATCGGGTTGCCCTCGGCGTCGACGTACGGGCCGTCGGGGTTCTGGGACCGGGCGACGCGCATGTTGTAGCCGCCGCTCGCGTCCAGCCCGCCGAACGAGAGGAACAGGTAGTAGTAGCCGGTGCCCTCGTCGAACATGATGTTCGGCGCCTCGATGCGGCTGTGGTTGCCGCCCACCAGGTGCTTCCCGTACCCCTGGCCGGGCACCGGAAGGCCGGTCTCCTCGTCCATCTCGAGGATGAAGACGCCCCCGGAGTAGGACCCGTAGACCATCCAGAGGTCGCCCTCGGCGTCGTAGAAGGTGTCCGGGTCGACGACGTTGGGGTGGACGCGCGCGTCGTAGGGCGTGCCGTCGTCGCTGGGCTGCTCGTGCTCCTCGTGCCCCGAGCGCAGGATGATGCCGAGGTCCTCGTAGGGCCCGTCGACGTCGTCCGCCACGGCGACGCCCATCGCGGAGCGCGGGGAGTCCCCGCGGCAGGCGTTGTAGTACATGTAGTAGCGGCCGTCGGCGAGCTGGATGACGTCCGCGGCCCAGAGCGTGTCGGTCTGCGCCCACGCGAGCGTCTCGGCGAGCTCGGTGGTGACGTCCTCGAAGATCGGGTTCTCGGGCGTGACGCCGGCCGCCACCTGGTCCCAGTGCATGAGGTCGTCCGTCCTGGCGACCTGCAGGTGGGAGCCGAACACCCAGATCTCGTCGTCGGCGACGACGACGGACGGGTCGTGGACGGTCGCGTCGGTGAACGTGGGTACCGGTGCCGCGGCGGCGGGCGCGGCCCCCGCGGTGGCGAGCGCCGTGGCGGCGAGGGCCCCGGCGGCGGTCATGGTGGCGAGGGTGCGGACGGGTGTGCGGGCGCGTGTGGTCACGGCGTTCTCCTGGTGCAGCGCTGGACGCAGGGGAGCCCACGGGCGGTCGTGCCGGGGTTCCGCTCACGACGGTAGGACGCCGTTGCAACGTTGTAAAGGGACGGATCCGGCAGGACGCACGGACCTGCGACCCGCCGGCGCTCGTCCTGACGCCGGTGCCCGGGCCCTTCCGCCCCCCGCCGCCCGCCCTCGTGCGTCCCGGCCGTTCGTCGTCATGAAGCCTCGCCCGTCGTCCTCGTGAAGCACTGGCGACACCAGGCGTCCACAACGCTGCACGCGACGCGGCGCGTCGGTGCGCGTCCCGGATGGGTGACACTCGACGACGCGGGGCGCGTCCGTGTCGGGGGCCACCGGCCCCCGGTCGCACGCCCGGCGTCCCCCAGCTCACGATCGGAGCCCGCCCGTGCCCGTCCACGACCGCCCGCGACGCCGCCCGGCGCCGCTGCTCACGCACCCGCTGACGCGCCGGCTCACGCGCCCGCCGGCCCGGACGCTCGCCCTGACCCTCGCCGGGGCCGTCGCGGCCAGCGCCCTCGCCGCCCCGGCGTCCGCCGCCGACGGCGCACCCCCGCAGCCCGTCACCACGATGTGGGTCTGGGACAACTCGATCCCGCGGGAGGTCGACGCGCGCGGCACCGGGTACGCGCCGGCCGACCCGGCCGTCCTCGCGGCGTGGGTGCGCGAGCGCGGCCTCACGACCGTGCACCTGTCGGCGCCGTGGGCGGCCGACGTCGGTGTGGTCGACCCCTGGATGACGGCCACGGTCGACGCCTTGAACGCCGAGGGCGTCGACGTGGGTGTGCTCGGCGGCGACCCGCCGTGGCTCGACGAGCCGCACCTGGCCGTGTGGTGGCTGCAGGCGGCGGTCCACGGCCGGGACGTCGCGCACGTGCAGCTCGACGTCGAGCCCTGGACGCTGCCCGGGTGGCGGACCGACCGCGCCGGCATCCTCACGCGCTGGCTGACCATGCTCGACACCGCGAGGGCCGCCCTGCCGGAGGGGGTCGGGCTCGGCGTCGACATGCCGTACTGGCTGGCGTGGGAGCCGGCGCCGGGCGGCGGCACGGTCGCGCAGGCCGTGCTCGCGCGTGCCGACTCCGTCGGCATCGTCACGTTCGTCGACCACGCGGCCGGCCGGGACGGCATCCTCGCGCTCTCGGCCGACGCGGTCGCGCAGACCGTCGCCGCGGGTGTGCCGTTCACGATCGGTGTGGAGACCGACGCCCCGGCGGTCGCCGGCGGTGCCGGGTGGACGTTCGGCGACGACGGCGCCGACGTGCTCGCGGCGCAGGTGCAGGTGGTCCACGACGCGCTCGTCGCGACCCCCGGCTACCGGGGCGTCGCGGTGCAGCACTACCGCACGTGGCGCGAGCTCGAGGCCGCCACGCCCTGACCCGCGCGCACGCACCCGGCCGGCCGACCGCCCGCCCTGCCGCCCCGTCGACCGCCGGTCGTCCCGCGCGTCCCCGTCTCCGCGCCGGCGCGTCGCCCGTGGGCCCCGCCGGGGAGGCACCGCCCCGCTGCTAGGTTCGCGCCGTCATGGAGACCGACCAGCTCGCGCTGACGCTGGCGGCGACCCTCGCGTTCGTCGCCCTCGCGGTCGTCGGCGTGCGCGCCGCGGTCCGGGCCCGTCCGCTGCGACGCGCGGTGCGCGGCGTGGCCGGCGCGGTCCTCGTCGTCGCCGTCGCGACGTGCTGGGTGTGGACCTGGGCGCCGCTGACGAACCCGTCGACCGGCCGCACGTGCATCGAGGAGCCGGTCGTCGGCATGTCCGAGGCGTCCCAGCTCGCGACGCCGGAGTGCGTCGCGGCCAACCGGCGGACGGTCGCGTCGTGGCTGGCGGGGCGGCGCTGGTGACGCTCGGCGGCACCCTCGCGCTGCGGGCCGCGGCCGACCGGGCGCGCCGCCGCGCCGAGGTCGTCGAGGCCTGACCGCGGCGTCCGCGCGGCGACCGGCGGCCGGACCGCCCGTGCGGTCCGCGGCTCACAGACGCGGGTCGACGGGCTCCGACTCCAGGGCCAGCACCGCGAAGACCGCCTCGTGCACGCGCCACAGCGGCTCGTCCGCGACGAGTCGGTGCAGCGCCTCGATCCCCAGCGCGTACTCGCGCAGCGCGAGCGCACGCTTGCGGCCGAGGTTGCGCGCACGCAGCCGCTCCAGGTTCGCGGGCTCGGTGTAGTGCGGGCCGTAGATGATCCGCAGGTACTCCCGTCCCCGGACCTTGATGCCCGGCTGCACCAGCCCGCGCCGCCCGCGCACGAGGTTCGCGAGCGGCTTGACGACCATGCCCTCGCCCCCGCCGTCCGTCAGGTCCGTCCACCACGTCACGCCCGCCGCGACGGCGTCCGCGTCGTCGAGGTCGACCACGAGCCGCCGCGTCTCCAGCAGGACCCCGCGGGCGTCGGCCGCGACGAGCGCGTCCGCGGCCGCGAGGTGCCACGTGTGCGGACGCTCCTCGTACGTCGCGCCGCCCGTGCGCCCGCCGGCCGCGAGCACCTGGAACGGCGCGAGCCGCACGCCCGTCAGGCCGTCCGTGGGCCAGACGTACCGGCGGTAGGCGTCGCTGAAGAGGTGGGCGTCCTGCGCGCGCGACCGCGTCCGCGCGAGCAGGTCCGCCACCTCCAGGCCCGTCCCGGCCGCCTGCTCCAGCGCCGCCGCGGCGGCGGGCAGCGCGGCGCGCGCGGCGGCGCCGACGGCGGCGTACTGCTCGCGCAGCAGGTCCTCCGCCTTCACCGACCACGGCAGGAGCTCCGCGTCCAGCAGCACCCAGGCCGCGTCCTCGCCGTCCCGGCCCAGCTCGGCCCACAGACCGGCACCGGTGACGGCGTCGCGCACGACGCCCACCAGCTCCGCCGTCCGGGCGGGGTCGAGGAACGGCCTGCCCGTGCGCGTGTGGACGACGCCCGACGCGCCGTCCGGCAGGCCGAAGCGCTCGCCGGCCGTCGCCGCGTCCCGGCAGACCAGCACGACCGCACGCGAGCCCATGTGCTTCTCCTCGCACACGACCTCGCGCACGCCCGCCGCGCGGTACGCGTCGAACGCCTGCGCCGGGTGCTCGAGCAGGTCGCCGTCGGCGGCGGTCGCGCACGGGCTCATCGTCGGCGGCAGGTACAGCAGGGCCCGCGGGTCCAGCGCGAACCGGCTCATGACCTCCAGCGCGCCGGCGGCGTTCTCCTCCGCGACCGTCACCCGGCCCATGAGCGAGGTGTCGACGACACGCTTGCCGAGGACGTCCGTGACGTCGAGGACGTCGGGGTCGCGGCGCGTCGCACCGGCGTCGGCGGCGGGCGCGTCGGCCGGCGGGAACGGTCGCGACGGCTCGTACCAGACCCGCTCCGCCGGCACCTGCACCACGTCCCGCTCCGGGTACCGCAGCGCGGTCAGGTGCCCGCCGAACACGCAGCCGGTGTCCAGGCACATCGTGTTGTTCACCCACTCCGGGCGCGGTGTGGGCGTGTGCCCGTACAGCACGGTCGCGCGCCCCCGGTACTCCTCCGCCCACGGGTAGCGCACCGGCAGGCCGTACTCGTCCGTCTCGCCCGTGGTGTCGCCGTACAGCGCGAACGACCGCACCCGCCCCGACGCCCGGTTGTGGAACGCCTCCTTCAGCCCCGCGTGCGCCACCACGAGCCGGCCCTCGTCGAGCACGAGGTGCGCGACCAGGCCGTCCGCGAACGCGCGCACCTGCGCGCGGAACTCCTCGGGCTCGGCCGCGAGCTGCTCGAGCGTCTCCGCGAGCCCGTGCGAGACCTGCACGGCACGCCCGTCCAGCGCCCGCACGAGCTTGTTCTCGTGGTTGCCCGGCACGGCCAGCGCGTGACCGGCCGCGACCATGCCCATGACGAGCCGCAGCACGCCCGGGCTGTCCGGGCCGCGGTCGACGAGGTCGCCGAGGAACACCGCGCGCCGGCCCTCCGGGTGCACCGCGTCCACCGGGCGCCCGGCCTCGTCGCGGACCAGCTGCCAGCCGAGCCGCCCCAGCAGGGTCTCGAGCTCGGAGCGGCAGCCGTGCACGTCGCCGATGACGTCGAACGGGCCGTGCTCGTCGCGCCGGTCGCTGCGCAGCGGCTCGCGCACGACCGTCGCCGCGTCGACCTCCTCCACGCCGCGCAGCACGTGCACCGTCCGGAAGCCCTCGCGCGCCAGACCGCGCAGCGAGCGGCGCAGGGCGTCCCGCTGACGGCGCACGACGTGGTCGCCGAAGGCCCGGTCCCCGCGGGCGCGGTTGCGCTCGAGGCACACGTCCTCGGGCACGTCGAGCACCACCGCGACCGGCAGCACGTCGTGCGCGCGCGCCAGGTCGACCAGCGCCTTGCGGGCGTGCTGCTGCACGTTCGTCGCGTCGACCACCGTGAGCAGGCCCGCGTCGAGGCGTCGTGCCGCGATGTGCTGCAGCACGTCGAACGCGGCGGCCGTGGCGGACTGGTCGTTCGGGTCGTTCGCCACCAGGCCGCGGCAGAAGTCCGACGACAACGTCTCGAACGGCCCGAAGTGCCGCGCGGCGAACGTCGACTTGCCGGACCCGGAGGCCCCGACCAGCACGACGAGCGACAGGGCGGGGACGGTGAGCGCGGTCATCGGGAGGCCTCCTGCCCGACGCGGTGGAAGACGGCCATCTGCGTGGGCGGGCCCACGTCCGGGTCGTCCGGGCCGACCGGGAGCAGCGCGACGCGGTAGCCGAAGCGCTCGGCGGCGGCCTGCGCCCAGGTCGCGAACTGCGCGCGCGTCCACTCGAAGCGGTGGTCGTGGTGCCGCATGGTGCCGGCCGCCAGCGTCGGGTAGCGCACGTTGTGCTCCGCGTTCGGCGTCGTGACGACGACCGTGGCCGGCGCGGCGGCGCCGAGCACCGCGCGCTCGACCGCCGGCAGGCGCGGCGGGTCGACGTGCTCGACGACCTCCATCAGGACGGCGGCGTCGAACCCCGCGACGCGGGCGTCCGTGTACGTGACCGACCCCTGCACGAGCCGGACGCGCTCGCGGACGCGGTCCGGCAGGGTGTCGAGCCGCAGGCGGCGCGCGGCCGTCGCGAGCACGCGCGGGGAGACGTCCACGCCGAGCAGCCGGTCGACGCCCTCGTCGAGCAGCAGCCCGAGCAGCTCGCCCTGCCCGCAGCCGAGGTCGACCACCGAGCGGGCGCCGGCCGCGCGGAGCTGCTCCAGCACGGCCCGGCGGCGCAGCTCGGCCAGCGTCGGCGTGGCCGGTCCGCCCACGGTCGGCCCGCCGTCGGGTGCGGCGAGCACCTCCTCCGTCGCGACGTCCGCGACGCCGTCGGCCACCACGTCGTCGGCCACCGCGTCGTCGGCCACCGCGTCGTCGGCCACCGCGTCGTCGACCTCCGCCAGGCGGGCGACCGCCGACTCGGCGAGGACGCGCCGGTGCGCGAGGTACCGGCGCGCGATCTCGTCCCGCGCCGGGTGCGTCCCCAGCCACGACCCGCCGGCGCGCACGAGCTTGTCGACCTCGTCCGACCCGACCCAGTAGTGCTTCGCGCCGTCGAGCGTGGGCAGCAGCACGTACAGGTGCGACAGGGCGTCGGCGACGCGGTGCGCGCCCCGCAGCCGCAGGTCCACGTAGCGGGAGTCGCCCCACGCCGGCACCTGCGGGTCGAGCGGCAGCGGCGTCGCCTCGACCTGCCAGCCGAGCGGACCGAACAGCCGCGCGGCGGCGTCCGGGTCCGGGCACGGCACCGCGGGCAGGTGCACCTCGAGCGGCCACACCCGGTCCACGAGCTCCGGCCGCGCCGCGCACCGGCCGGCGACCGCGGAGCGGAAGACCCGCCCGAGCGTCACCGCGAGCATCGACGACGCCGCGTAGGGACGGTCGTTCACGTACTGCGCGAGGCTGAAGCCGGTGTCCCGCGGGCCGCGTCCGCGGACGAGCCCGACCGGGTCGACCTCGAGCAGCAGCGCGACCGTGCACCGGGTGTCCGTCGCCTCCGGGTAGAGCACGTGCGCGACGCCGTAGGGCTGCTCGAACTGCTGCACGCGGCCCGGGTGCTTGTGCAGCAGGTACCCGAGGTCGCTCGCGGCGTCGGTCTCGGTGGTCAGGGTGAGCAGCACCGGCACATCCTGGCAGCGCGACCGCGCCGTGGCAGCGGGATTGCGGCGCGGGGCCGCTCAGTCCCGCTTCGCGGCGCCCCAGCCGTGCCAGTGGTCGACCTCGACGAGGACGCTCACGCGCGGCTGGTCGCGCACCGGGTACGGGTTGCCGCCGTAGTGCGTGGACAGCCGGTCGATGTCCACGAGGTCGACGTCGTCGCGGATCTCCACGACGCGCCCCTGGACGCTGACGTGCGTGTACCAGTCGCCCTCGGCGAGCGCGGTGAGCGAGACGTGCGGGTTCGCGCGCAGGTGCCGGAGTCGCGCGCGGGACGCGTCGAGGTTGAGCAGCACGCGGCCGTCGTCCTCCAGCAGGTACCAGGTCGCGACCGTGACGGGGTGGCCGTCGGGGTGGATCGTCGCCATGACGGCCGGGTTCGGGCGGCGCAGCAGGTCGGCGACGTCGGCGGGCAGGGGCGGCTTCGGCACGGTGGCTCCTCGGTGTCGTGGCTGGTCGGGACGGGCGGGTACGGCGACGTGGCCGTCGGTCGGCGACCACGCCGCCATACTCGCGCGTCGGCGTCAGGGGTGACACCCGGCCGGCGCCGCGTCACCGGCTCCCCGGACGCCTCACCGTGCACCGGCGACCACGAGGTTCAGGCGGCGGCCAGGGCCCTGATGAACTTGCGGAGCTCGAGGTGGGCCTCGAGCACCTGGGCGAGCGTCCGCAGGTGCCGGATCTCCCGCTCCGTCCAGGTGCGGGGGACCACGTCGAGCGCCTCCAGGGTCCCCAGGAACGTCCCGTCCACCGAGACGACGGGCACCGCCAGGTAGGACCGGAAGTGCGGGTGCCCGGTGACGAAGGCGCTCGTCGCGAACCGCGGGTCGGCGGTCATGTCCTCGACCGCCAGGGGTGCGTCGGGCTCGGCCAGCAGGTGGCGGGCGAACGACTCCTCGCGCGGGATCCGGCGCACGTCGGTGCCCAGGCGGGCCTTGAACCACTCCTGGCTCTCGTCCAGGACGCCGATCGTGGCCACCGGGGCCTTCAGGAGGTCGCCGACGAGCGCGACGAGGTCGTTGAACTCGGGCTCGTCGAACGCCTCCACGACGGCGTACGCGGCGAGCGCCTCGAGGCGCCTGCGCTCGTCGAGGTCGACGGCGGGGTCGGGGACAGCAGGGGTGGTCGGCACAGCACGTTCTCCGTTCGTCACGCCGCACGCTGCGGCGCACGGCACCCCACCGATCGGCCGTGCCGGGCGGCCCGCACGTGGTCGGCCCCGTCCCTCCTGCGCCGGCGCGCGTCGTCGCAGGCCACGGCGTGGCCCGCGCGGGAAGTTCACCCGCGGTCCTCGCCGCCGCCCGCGGCTGCCCGGCGCCCCGAGGAGGGCGCGTCAGCCGACGACGAACGTCCCGATCCGCGTCCTGCCGTCGCTCTCGTACACCGGGAGCTCTCGCTGGTTCGCCCGCTCGGCGGCGTCGAGCGCGGCGTCGACCGCCTCCGCGGTGGCGTCGTCGCCGCGGTCCGCCAGGACGTTCGCGTCCAGCCCGAGCGCGGTGAACAGGCGGCGCCCGGCGGCCGTGCCCGCCACCGTCCCGGCACCCGCCCGGCGCTGGTCGGCGGCCGTCTGCATGGCCGTGACGGCATCGCTGACGGGCACGTCGATCGTCACACCGAGCCGCGCGGCGAGGGTGTCGACGAACGCGGCGGTGGCGACCTCGTCGGCTGCGCGCTGCAGCGCGACCGCCTCGGTCGGGTTCGCGGGCGTGAGATCGGCCGGCTCGAGGTCCGACCTGTGGACGTAGCCCTCGCGACCGTTCGTCGCGACCGCACGGACCAGGTCCGGCTCGGCCGCGTCCGTGGAGGACACCGCCGTCGGGTCGTCCGCGGTCGCCGCGCCGACGGCCACCACGGCGCCACCGGCCAGGAGCACGGCGACGCCGACGTGCACGAGCTGGCGTCGCACCCTGCTCCTGCCGGCGCCGGTGGTCGGGTCCACGGCGTCCCCCTTCGTCGTCCGGCCGTCGCTGGTCGCGCGCGTGCGGTGCTGATGCTGGCGCACGGGGGCTGGCAGGTCCAGTGCCCGTCCCGGGCCCGCGCACCGCACCGGACCGTGGCGATCGGTGGCGCGGCTCGGTGGTGGACCGCGACCTGCCCGCCGGCTCGGACCGCGCCGACGTGCTGGGTGCCGTCCACGGCCAGGTCGTGCCAGGGGACGCGCCGTCGCCGGACGCGGACGGCCGTGGAGGCGTGGCGCACCTCGCGGAACGTCATGCGCTCACTCTCCCTGGAGCCCCGACGGCCGGGTCACCCGCCCCAGCAGCGGCAGGATCGCCGCGGTCGTGAGCAGCACGACGGCCGCGGCGCCACCGGCCGTCACGCCGATGCCCGTCCAGTCGACCCGGACCGGCGCGCCCGTGCCTGCCTGGAGGACCGTGGCCAGACCGGTGCCCACCGCCACGGCCAGCCCGATGCCGAGGGTCATCGGGATGGCGACCTGCCAGAGCACCGACAGGCCGAGGGTCCGCCGGCGCGCGCCGACGGCGACGAGCACGGCGAGCGGACGGCGGCGCTCGCGCAGCTGCTCCGCCACGTTCACCAGCAGGCTGGCGCCGACGACGAGCAGCAGCGCGACCGTGCCGACGAGCAGCCCCTGCCGGATGGGCGTGAGCCCGGCGTCGGCGGCCGCCGGGTCGTCCACCACCACGTACGCGCGCGGGTCGACGGCCGAGGCCGCGGTGCGCAGGTGCTCGGCGGCGTCGGGGACGGTGGCGTCGAGCGTGACCCGCACCGTGGCGGCGGCGTGCAGCTCGGACGGGACCACGACCGCGTCGCCGAGCGCCGCCGGGGTGACGAACAGCGACGTCGCACCGCCCTGCGTCTCGGGCGTCGTCGGCTCGACCGTGGTGGCCGTCGCGGGCAGCGTCCACGTCGAGGCACCCGAACCGGGTGCGCCCAGCACGTACGACGTCCCGGGCGCCGGGGCCTCGCCGCCGCCCGGCGGGGCGACGACCAGGACGTCGCCGTCCGCGCACTCGCGCACCCCCGTCCCGGCGGCGAGGGCGGCACAGCTGCCGACCGTCAGCACGATCTCCTCCCCGTCCGCGACCGGGCGGGCCAGCGTGTGGACCTCCGTGTCGACCGACCGGACGCCGGGCGTGCCCCGGAGCGCGGGCTCCCACTCGCGCCCGTCGGACCCCGGCCGGCCGTCGGACACGACGGCCTCGACCGTGCGACCGCGTTCGCCGGGGGCGGCGCCCTCCGCGCCCATGAGCCCGTGGACCGCGATGAGCGCGGCCACGGAGACGACGACGGCGGACACCGCCCGCACCGACGTGCCGCTCTCGAGCTGCAGGCGCCGCACCGCGAGGTCCCAGGCGAGCCCGCCAGCACCCAGCCGTGCCACGACGACGTCGACCACCCACGGCAGCAGCAGCGCGACCCCGACGAGCAGCAGGGCCATGCCGGGCAGCACGAGCGCCTGACCGGATTCGTCGAACGACCCGCGGCCCACGTGCACCAGCGGGACCAGCAGGAGCGCGAGCCCGACGGCCGGCAGCGCGAGACGCCACCACAGCCGCCGGCGCACCTGCGCACCGAGCCGCACCACGCCCAGCGGCTCGACGACGACGCGCCGCAGCGCCGCGCGGGTCACGAGCACCGACGCGACGGGCACGAGCACGACGACGAGCGCCGCGAGCAGCGGGGACGGCCGCAGGTCGGCGGCGTGGAACGACATGCCGTGCGGCACGGACGACGCCACCGCGCCCCGCACGAGGGCGAACAGCACGGCCCCGACGACGACCCCGCCCAGCCCACCGACGAGCGTCTCGCCCGCCGCGACGCGGCGCGTGGTCGCCGCGTCCGCACCGACGAGCCGCAGCGCGGCGAGCCGCCGGTCGCGGGCCTCGCCGCCGAAGCGGACGGCCGTGCCGATGAACCCGGCCACGGGGACGAGGAGCCCGGTGAGCCCGACCAGGGCGAGCAGCAGGCCGGCGGGCTCACCGCCGCCGGTGGGGCCGGCGGTCCGCCCGAAGCGCTCGACGCGGGTCGCGCTCTGCGCGGTGAGCTCGTCGGTGCCGAGGTAGAGGTACAGCTCGCCGGGGCCGACGACGCCCTCCGCGCCGACGGTCCCGACGACCCGCTCGCCCCAGCGCCCGCGCAGCGCCGCGCCCTCCGGCGACTCGAGCAGCCGCAGCAGACCCGGCGAGACGAGCGCGTCCCCCGGGGCGAGGGGCGGTCGACGCCGGGCGGCAGGGGCGCCCGGTCGCCCTCGGCCTGCAGCAGGGTGCCGACCACCACCTCGTCCCGGTACTGGGAGAGGAACCGGTCGACGAGCACGGTCCCGTCGCCCGCCTCGGCCACCGCGGGGCCGGGCGCCCGAGCGGCGTCGATCGTGGCGCGCCGGTCGAGCACCGTGGGGATGCTCGCCACGAGCAGCAGCATCGCGACGCCGACCCCGACGCCGGCGGCGACGAACGCGAGCCGCGCCCACCCGGAGCGGCCGCCGCTGACGCTCATGCGCACGCCCAGCGCGAGGTCCGCGACCGCGCTGCTGCGTCCCCGCCTCACGCGGTCACCTGCTCGCGCACGCGGCCGTCGCGCACGACCGCCTCGCGGTCGGAGTACGCGGCGACGCGCGCCTCGTGCGTGACGAGCACGACGGCGGCGCCGGTCTCGCGCGCGGCCCGCACGAGCAGCTGCATGACGCGCTCGCCGTTGAGGGAGTCGAGCGCCCCGGTCGGCTCGTCGGCGAACACGACGCGCGGTTGCGCGATGAGCGCGCGGGCGACGGCGACGCGCTGCCCCTGGCCGCCCGAGACCTGTCCGGGCCGCTTGCCGGCGACGTCGGGCACCTCGAGGCGGCCGAGCCACTCGCGCGCGGCCTGCTGCGCCTGCCGGCGTCCGACGCCCGCGAGGCGCAGGGGCAGGGCGACGTTCTCCTCGCAGGTGAGCTCGGGCACGAGCTGGCCGAACTGGAAGACGAACCCGAACTGCGAGCGGCGCAGCGCGCTGCGCTCGGCGTCGGACATGGCGGTGACGTCCTGGCCGTCGAGGACGACGCGGCCCGCGTCGGGTCGCAGGATCCCGGCCAGGCAGTGCAGCAGGGTCGACTTGCCGGAGCCCGAGGGGCCCATGAGCGCGAGGACCTCGCCGGGGTGGACCGCGAGGGAGGCGTCGGCGAGGGCGGTCGTCGCCCCGAACGTGACGCGCAGGCCCTCGGCGGTCAGGAGCGGGCGGTCGCGGGGCGAGCGGTCGAGGTCGGCGCCGGTCGCGGCGGTCGGGAGGTGGGTCACGGGTTCCCCCAGGGGGTGGACGGGGCCGGTTCAGGGCCGGCTCGGGACCGGTTCAGGGCCGGACGGTCGCCGCGAGGTCGTCGAGGCGTGCGGCGGTGAGCTCGAGCCAGCGCAGGTCCGCCTCGAGGTGGAACAGGGCGTGGTCGCACACGAGCTGGTCGGCCAGGTCGCCGCCGGCCTTGCGACGCGTGAGGTCGCGCATGAGCCGCAGGTGCTCGGCGCGCTGGGTGTCGAGGACGGCGGCGGGGTCGTGGCCGGTCAGCAGCGCGAGCACGACCTTCGTGTAGAGCGCGCTCTGCAGGTACGGCTCCGGCTTCTCCGGCTGCGCCAGCCACCGGTCGACGTCGCTGACGCCGGCGTCGGTGATCGCGTACCGCTTGCGGTCCGGGCCGTCGCCGGGCTCCGACTCCACCTCGACGAGGCCGTTGCGGAGCAGCCGCGCGAGGGTCGCGTACACCTGGCCGTAGGCGAGCGGGCGGTCCTGCCCGAAGCGCTCGTCGTAGGCGCGCTTGAGGTCGTAGCCGTGGCGGGGGCCGGCCTGGAGCAGGCCGAGGAGCGCGGGGGCGACGGTCATGACGAGCACTATACACACAACGTATACGCGTCGCGTATAGCCCGCGCCCGGTGCTCGCGACCCGATGGGCGCGCCCACCGGGTCACGCCCTGCCGGCGCGTCGGCGCGGCCCGCCCTCTACGGTGGCGGCGTGGACCCGTTCCGTGGCACGCCGTCCACCGCCCGGGCCTCGCCGGCCCTCGCGTGGGGGGTCGCCGCGGCGGCGGCCGCGCTCGCCCTCGTGGTCCGGTGGCGCGCGCTCGGCGGCGCGGCGGGCCTGTCCGGGTACCACGGGTACGACGACGGCGTGTACTACGCCGCCGCCGCGGCGCTGGTCCACGGGGACGTGCCGTACCGCGACTTCCTCCTGCTGCACCCGCCGGGCGTCGCCCTCGCGCTCGCGCCGTTCGCCGCGCTCGGCGCAGGGCTCGGTGACCCTGTGGGGCTGGCCGCCGCGCGGGTCGCCTTCCTGCTCGTCGGGGTGGCCAGCACCGTGCTGGTCGTGCGTCTCGCCGCCCGGTGGGGGACCGTTGCCGCCGTCGTCGGGGGCGTCCTCTACGCCGTCTCGGCCGCGGCCGCCGTGGCCGAGCGGCTCACGCTGCTCGAGCCGCTCGGCACGCTGACGCTGCTCGGCGGCGTCCTCCTGCTGCGGCGGGCCGCCGAGGCGGCGCCCGCCCGCGGCCGCGCGCTGGTGCTGCTCGGTGGGGCGGTGCTCGGGCTCGGCGTGACGGTGAAGATCTGGAACGTCGTGCCGGTCGCCGTCGTCCTCGCGTGCCTGTGGGTGGGTCGGGGCCGCGGGGTCGCGGGCCGGGCGGCGCTCGGGCGGCGGCCGCGGCCGCGGGCGTGCTCGCGCCGTTCGCGGTGCTCGCCGGTCCGGCGATGCTGGAGCACGTCGTGCTCGACCAGCTCGGGCGCGGGCGCAACGGGCGCGACGTGCGCGCGCGCCTGGAGAGCATCACCGGTCTCGACGGAGCGCTCGCCGCCGAGCCCCACGACCCGGGGCCGCTGCTCGCCGTCGTGCTGGTCGTCGTCGCGGCGGCCGCGGTCCTCGCCTGGCGCGCCCGGGTGGGTCGGCTGTGGGTCGTCGTGCTCCTCGCGCAGACGGCCGTGCTGCTGCTCTCGCCGTCGTACCTGCCGCACTACGCCGCGTACGCCGCGGCCGCGCTCGTGCTCGTCGTGGGCGCGGGCGTGTCGACGGTCCCCGTCCGGGTGCGTGGCGTGGCGGCAGTGGCGGCCTGCCTGACGCTCGGGCTCGCCGGCGGTGCGCTGCGCCCGGCTCCCGTGCCGCCGTTCCCCGCCGAGGAGATCCGCGCACAGCTGCCGGACCGCGGCTGCGTGCAGGCCGACGCCCCGGCCACCCTCGCGCTGCTCGACCTGCTGTCGGCCAACCTCGACCGCGGCTGCCCCGTCCCCGTCGACCTCTCCGGCCACGCGTACGCCGTCGGTGCGCGTGACGCCGACGGGCGGCCGGTGCCCCGCGTCCGGAACGCGTCCTGGCAGCGGACCGTGCTCGAGCACCTGACGGCCGGGTCGGCGGCGGTGCTCGCCCGCGGCGTCGGCAACGGCTTCGACGAGGCGACGGCGCGCGCCCTCGCCCGGTACCCGACGGTGTTCCGCTCGGGCGGCGTCCGGGTCCTGCTCGTCGACCCGGGCGGCACGGGCACCGACGCCCCGTGACGACGCGCGCCGGACGCCTTCCGGATCGTCCGGTTCGTCCCTAGCCTGGTCGCGGCCCGGCGACGACGCCGGGGCACCGTCTCATGGGGGAGCACGCGATGCCGCACGCCACCGAGCTCGAGCAGCACGACGACCACCCGCACGACGACCACCCGCACCACCCGACTCGGGCACCGCTCGGCCGCCGCACCTTCCTCGCGCTCGGCGGCGTCGCCGCGGCGGCCGTCGCGGGCGCGAGCGGCGCCGCGGCGCACGACGGCCGCAGCTGGGGCCCGAGGCCGACGCCGCACCACGGCCGCCGGCGCCACCACGGGGGGCGCGGCGGTGCCCAGCGCGCCGCGGTCGGGTTCCTGCAGGCCGCGACGGACGCCTACCCGTCGGTCAACACCGGACCGCGGCTCGCGCAGAGCTACGCCGACGAGCTCGGCCTGTTCAGCACCGCGTTCGTCTACGACAACGCGCTGGCCATCGGCGCGCTGCTCGCCGACGGCCGCCGCTCGAGCGTCGCGACGGCCCGCGTCCTCGGCGACGGGCTCGTGTTCGCGCAGGAGAACGACCCCGACTTCGACGACGGCCGGCTGCGGCAGGGCTACAACGTCGGGCCGTACACGTTCTACGACGGCACGCCGCAGCCCGACGGCCTCGTGCGGGCCGACGGCCGGGCGAACGTCGGCTGGCAGTTCGGCTTCCTCGGGACCGCCGTCGGCGACATGGCGTGGCCGGGCATCGGCCTGCTGCACCTGTTCCGCGCCACGGGGGACCCGCGCTACCGGGACGCGGCCGTGCGGATCGGGCAGTGGATCACGACGAACACCTGGTCCACGCAGCCGCTCGGCGGGTTCTCGTTCGGCGTCGACGGCGCGAACCAGCCGGTGCCCAACGGGTCGACCGAGCACAACATCGACTGCGTCGCGTTCTTCGGCATGCTCCGCCGCGCCACCGGCGACCGCACGTGGGACGCCGCCGCGCAGCACGCGCACGCGTTCGTGCGGCGCATGTGGGAGCCGGCATCCGGCTGGTTCTGGACGGGCACGAACGACGGGGTCGAGATCAACCGCGACCCCGTGCCGCTGGACCCGCAGACGTGGAGCCGGCTCGCGCTGCAGGAGCGGCGCTACGACCGGGCGCTGGACTGGGCGGGCACCGGCCTCGCCGTCGTCGACGACGCGTCGGCGCCGACGTCGCAGCTGCCCGACGGAGAGCAGGTCTCGGGCGTCACGTTCAGCACCGCGTCGACGACGTCGACCGCGCAGTACAACGGCATCACCGTGCACCCGCAGGGCGTCTGGCTGGAGGGGACCGCCCAGCTCGCGACCTCGCTGCTCGACCGCGACGCGCGCGGCGACCGGCAGCGCGCCGAGCGCCTGCTCGACCAGGTGCGGCACGCGCAGGACGTGCTCGGCGGCGGGCAGCGCATCGGCGGGACCGAGGTGGACGGCGGCATCGTCGCGGCGTCGTCGTTGCTCGACACCGGCTTCGGGTTCGGGTACTTCCAGGTGCAGCACGTCGGCGCGACGTCGTGGTTCCTGTACGCGGCGACGCGCACGAACCCGATGCGGTGGGGCGGCGTCTGCTGAGCCTCCGGCCGCCGCCGTGGTCCCGTCGACCCTCGCCGGCGCGAACCCGGAGGTCCTCAGCACCCGAGCGCGCGGGTGCTGAGGACCTCCGAGGTTGCCGGGAGGTGGGTAGGCGGGGTCGGCGGTGACGCGTCGGGGCCCCCTGCGGTGGGCCCCGTGGGGATCGAACCCACAACCCGCGGATTAAAAGTCCGCTGCTCTGCCAGTTGAGCTAGAGGCCCGGGTGATGAGGGGATTCACTCGTGGAACCCGCGGGACAACACCGGTGTCGTCCGCGAGTGGCCGGGAGGGCGCCTGCAGGCGACGGGACCGACGGTACAGCCTGGTCACGACGATGCGGGATCGCGGCGAGCCTCCCGGGGAGGGTCGGTGCGTCGGCCTGTGGGATCAGTGGAACCCTCGGGACGACGACGATGTCCTTCGCCCCCGCAGACGACCCGTGCCTCGTGGCCACCGGTAGCGGCGGCGACGGTCTGGCGTGCGCCCAACCGTTTTGAGGGCGACGCCTGGATGTGGGGCTGGGTCGTCCCCGGCATCCTCATCACCGTGATCGTCGACACCTGGCTGGTGAGGGACCTGACGCGGAGCTCCCGATCCCTCACGTCGAGCGGGGAGCGGTAGGGATGCGGGCAGGCGTCGCAGGGACCTGCGCGCGTACGCGGGCACTGGCCTGTGCGGCTGTTCGCTCACGTCGGGAAGGGAAGACCGATCATGGTGTCCACCGGTGCCAGCGGGAACGCCCTCTGGGGCGTTCTCACGATCGTCGCCGCGCTCATCATCGTGATCGTCGCGAACGAGGTCCTCGACAGAAGGAGGCGGAAGTGGGCGCTCGACATGGCCGCGGGAGACTGCATGACGTTCCGTGAGGTCCGGTACGCCTCCACCGGCATCCGGGTGGCCGTCGTGCTGATCGGCGTGGCCGTGGCGGTGCACACGCTCATCAGCGCCTGGCCGGGCACCACCTCGGACACCGAGCGTTTCCTGTTCGCGATCCTCTCGGCAGCCGTCGTCGGGCTGTGCTTGCTCGTCGCGCGGATGTCCTCGGTCACGGAGGTCACCGTCGCTGGTGTCGAGCTGAGGTTCCGACTCGGCATCACGATCTGGCGTCGGCACATCCCGCGGGACGACCTGTCCATCGACGGGGTCGAGCGGGTAGGGGTCGTGCGGGCCGGCGGGCTCGGTCTGCGCTACCTCGGTGGCGGACGCACCGTACTCACGGTGAGCCCCGGCCCTGGTGTCGTCCTGCGGACGCGTGGCGGCGAACGCACCTACGTCGTCGGGAGCGACCGGGCGGACGAGCTCGTCGACGCACTGTCACCACATCGCTGACCCGTGCGCCGGGTCGCGTCCGAGCTCCTCCTCGACCCCTTGCGCTCGCGCTGTGAGTGAACGTACATTCACTGTATGCCCCGCACGATCCTCTCCACCGCCGACCTCCGGCGCCCCGTCGTCGCCTCCGCCGGCGTCCGCGCCTTCGCGCGCGGCGGCTACCACGGGACGACGATCGCGGACGTCGCGCGTGAGGCCTCGATCTCGCCGGCCTACGTCATCAAGCTCTTCCCGACGAAGGATCGGCTCTTCGCCGCGGCGCTGGACGCGTGCTTCGACCAGGTCGTGGACGCGCTCGAGGCGGGTGCCGCGGCCGCCGCCGACCGCTCGCCCGAGGGTGTGCTCGACGCGATGGGCGGCGCGTACGCCGCGCTCATCGCGGACCGCACGCTGCTGCTCCTGCAGGTGCACGCGCAGTCCGTGGCCGAGCTCCCCGAGATCGGGGAGGCGTTCCGCCGCGGCCTCGAGCGCGTCGTCACGCTCGCGCGTGAGCGGTCGGGTGCGGACGACGCGGCGGTGCAGCGCTTCGTCGCCTACGGCCAGCTCTGCCACCTGCTGGTCGCCGGCGGCATGGTCGACCTAGCCGAGCCGTGGGCGCAGCTGCTCAACGCCGGCATCCGGCACCCGGACTGACCGCTCCCGTCCCGCCCGCCCGTCCCTCGACCGTCGCGCAAGTGAGTGAACGGTCAGTCACAGGAGTCGACATGTCGCAGACCCTGCAGTCCGCACCCCCGACGCGCGCCGCCCGCACCGCCCTGCTCTCCGCGGCGACCCTCACGATCATGGCGCCGGCGCTCCTCGCGCCGAGCCTGCCCGCGATGACCGACGACTTCGGCGGCACCGACGCCGCGGGCACCGCAGCACGGCTCGCCCTCACGGCGACGTCGCTGGCCATCGCGGTGACCGCGCCGCTCGCCGGCGTCGCCGCGGACCGCTGGGGCCGCCGCCGCGTCCTCGTGGCCGGGCTCGTCCTGTACGCGCTCGCGGGGACCGCCGGGTGGTTCGCGCCGACCCTGGCGGTCCTCACCGGCACCCGCGCGCTGCTCGGCGTCGCCGTCGGGGCGGTCACCACCGCGGTCGCGGCGACCGTCGCGGACTGGTTCACGGGCGAGCGCCGGCGGACGTTCGTCGGGCTGCAGCAGGCGGCGGCGAGCGTCGGCGGGATCGTCTTCCTGCCCCTCGCGGGCGTGCTCGCCGGCGTCGGCTGGCGGGCGCCGTTCTGGCTGCATCTCGCCGCGCTGCCCGTGGCGGCGGCGGTCCTGGCGACCGTGCGCACCGACGGGCGCGATGCGCCGGCCGCGACCAGCACGTCCCCGGCCGCGGCGGACGGCCCCGGCGGCACCCCCTGGCGCGCCCGCGCCGCCGGCCTCTACGCCCTCGTCCTCGTCGCGAGCGCCCTGTTCTACCTCGCGCCCACCCAGGTGCCGTTCCTGCTCGACGCGCGCGGCGCCGCGCCGGCCGTCGTGGGTCTGGCCGTGGCCGCGACGACCGTCACGAGCCTGCTCGGGGCGCTCGCGTTCCCCGCCGTGCGGCGCCGCGTCCCCGCCGCCGCGGTCACCGCGCTCGGCGTGGCGACCCTCGGTGCCGGGTGGCTCGTCGTCGGGTGGTCGACCGGGGTGGCGGACGTGCTCGCCGGGCTGCTCGTCGGCGGTGTGGGCGTCGGGCTCGTCGTGCCGAACCTCCAGGAGCGCCTCGCCGAGCTCGCGCCGCCCGCCGCGCGCGGGCGGGTGCTCGCCGGCCTCGTCAGCGGCATCTTCCTCGGCCAGTTCGTCTCCCCGCTCGCCGCCGCACCGGTCCTGGCCGTGACCGGCAGCGCCGGGGCCTTCGCCTGGGCCGGGGCCGGCGCTCTCGCCGCCGCAGCCGTCGGCGCCGCGACCGTCCTCACCCGCACCGCCCGTCCCTGACCCCCGTCACGAAGGAGCCACCCGTGGTCTTCACCACCGGCGTCACCGTCACCACCTACGCCGTCCTCGCCGGCGCCGCCGTCGGGCTCGTCGCCCTCGCGGTGCGTGCGCTGCCCCGCCGCTGACCGCGGCCCACCCCGGCCACCGACCCAGGACCCGCAGCACCACCACCACGAGAGGAACCGCACCATGATCGTCCACGGCAACCGCTTCACCATCCGCCCCGGCGTCCCGCCCGAGCAGCTCGAGGAGGCCCTCGAGAGCCTGCGCAACCAGGGCCGCACCATCCCGGCCGTCCGCTCGTTCGTCGTCGGCCGCGACCACGGCGGCGAGTTCGAGTGGGGCGCGACGTTCGTCCTCGACGACCTCGACGGCTACTGGGAGTACCTGACGCACCCGGCGCACCGGAACACCGACCGCGTCGGCCTGCCGATCGTCGACCGGTTCGACTCGTTCGACATCACCGACGACGACGACCCGCAGATCGCGGAGAAGATCGCGGCCCTGCACCAGCGCCGCTACGACGCCGACCCCGAGCTCACGCGGCTCGTGTCGGACCTCGGCGAGTACAACGGCAGCGCCGCGCCCGGCCCGCACGGGAAGGCCTGAGCCGTGCGCGACCACGCCGCGGGGCTCGTCACCCGGTGGGCCGCCGTCTGGAACGGCGATCTGTCCCTCACCCCGGCCACCGTGCACGAGGACTTCGTCTCGCACGCGGCGCCGCTGCTCGGCGGGCCGCCCGCCGACGCGGTCGGGCGGGACCACCTCGACGCCTGGGTCGCGGGCATCCGCGCCGCGATCCCCGACCTGCTGTTCACCGTGCAGGTGGGGCCGGTGGTCGACGACCCGTACGTCACGGTGCGCTGGCTGGCGCGCGGCACGTACGCCGGCGGGATCCCGGGTTCCGCCCCGGAGGCGGTCGGTCGGGTCGTGTCGTTCTCCGGGACCGACACCCTGCGGGTGCGGGACGGCCGCATCGCGGAGTACTGGGCGAACGCCGACAGCCTGTGGGCAGCCCAGCAGCTCGGCCTGGTGCCGGCCGCCGCCGCGGTCTGACCCCGCCCGCCGCACTCCCACCTCACCAGGGGCGGCCCCACCCGCGGGGTGCCGGCCGCCCCTGGTACCGGCCGCACACCGGCCCCGATCCACCCCACCCGCAGCGCCCCGGCGCTGCCCGACGACCGGAGGTCCGTCATGGCACGTCCCACGCAGCTCGACGCGGTGGTGGTCGGCAGCGGCTTCGGCGGCGCGGTCGCGGCCGCACGGCTCGCCCAGGCCGGGCTCGCCGTCGCCGTCGTGGAGCGCGGCCGCCGCTGGCGGCCCGGTGAGTTCCCGCGCGACGACACGCGGCTCGACCGCGGCTGGCTCTGGGCGCAGGGCCGCGGCCTGTACGACGTCCGCTGGCTCGACCGGATGATCGGCGTCCAGGCCGCCGGCTGGGGCGGCGGGTCGCTGGTGTACGCGAACGTGTTCGCGCGGCCGCCGCACGAGGTCTTCGACACCTGGCCCGAGGGGTTCGACCGCCCGTCGCTGGACCCGTACTACGACCTCGTCGCGCACGTGCTGCGCGTGCGGCCGGTCGGCGTCGACCCGCTCACCGGCGGCGTCCCACCGCGGACCGCGGCGATGGAGGACGCGGCCGCGCGGATGCACCGGCCGACGGGCACGCTGCGCCCGCTGCTCGCCGTGACGTTCGCGGACGACGACGCGCCCCGCGCCGGCACCTGCACGTTCGTCGGCGAGTGCATGTTCGGCTGCAACGAGGGCGCGAAGAACAGCCTGGACCGCACGTACCTCGCGATCGCCGAGCGGCACGGCGCGGTCGCGCACACGTCGTGCGAGGTGGACCGCCTCGAGCCCGTCGACGGCGGGTACCGGGTGCACCTGACCGACCACGAGGCGGGGGAGCGGCGCGTGCTGGAGGCGCGGACCGTGTTCCTCGCCGCCGGTGCCGTCGGCACGACCGAGCTGCTGCTGCGCAGCCGCGACCAGCACCGCACCCTGCCCGCGCTCTCGCCGACGCTCGGGCACGGCTTCTCCGGCAACGGCGACTTCCTGGCGTTCGTCTCCCGCCCGGTCACCGAGCTGCAGCCGGGCCGCGGCCCGACCATCACGACGACGACGGTCGTCGACTGCCACATCGGTGACGAGAAGGTGTGGTTCCAGGTGCAGGACGGCGCCTACCCGGCGCAGCTCGCCGGGCTGCTGCGGTCGGCGGCGCGCGTGCCGGCGGGTGCGACCGCGGTGCGCCGCCGCCTGGCGGCCCGCCCCCGGCGACGCCCGCCCCGTCACCGCGACGAGACGATGGCCCTGCTGCTCATGGGCCGGGACAGCTCCGACGGCGTCCTCACCCTCGACCACCACGGCGAGGCGCGCGTCGACTGGCGCAACCGCCGCAACAGGGCCCTGTACCGGGCGGAGATGCGCGCGGCGCGGCAGACGGCGCGCCGGCTCGGCGGCCGGGTGCGGCACCTGCCGTCCTGGACGTTCCTGCGCACGGGCGTCACCGTGCACAACCTCGGCGGCGTCCCGATGGGGGCCGACCGCACGACCGGCGTCGTCGACCACCGCGGGCAGGTGCACGGGTACCCGGGCCTGTACGTCGTCGACGGCGCCGGCATCCCGGCCTCGACGGGCGTCAACCCGTCGGCGACGATCGCGGCCGTCGCCGAGCGGCACGTCGAGGCCGCCGTCCGCGACCTGACCGGGGACCCGACGTGGACGGCGCCGGAGCGCGTGCTCGTCCGTCCCGCACCCGTGCCCGAGGACGCCGCGGTGCGCGCGGTCCAGGAGTGGCGGCGCGTGCACGGCCACGGCTACGACCCGTCGCCGCACCCCGTGCACTTCCGCGAGACGATGACCGGCACCGCCACCCTCACCGACGCGGGCGGCCGCGCGACGACCCGTCCGCTGCGCCTCGACCTCGCCGTCGAGGTGCCGGACACCGCGACCGCGCCCGGGCGCCCGGCGCCGCACGCCGACGTGTCCGGGGTGGCCGTCCTCGGCGCGACCCGCGTGCAGGTGACGGGCACCCTCGAGCTCTTCCCCGCGGACGCCGGCACGTACATGCGCTACCGCCTCGCCTACGACGACGGCGCGGGCTGCCGCGGCACGCTCGTCGGCAGCAAGACCCGCACCGACGGTCGCGTCCCGCACCCGCAGGACCTCGTGACGCTCCCCGTGACGATCACCCACCACCGCGCCGGCGAGGTGCAGCACGGCGGCGGGACCGTCCGCATCGAGCCCGCCGCGCTGGTCCGCCTGGTCGCCTCCCTGCGGGCCGGCGGCCCGGACCGGCGCGCGGCCGCCGGGACGGTCGCCCGCTTCGGCGGCTGGTTCGCCCGGTCGGCGTGGCGGCGGGCGGTGGCGGCGGCGTGACGGAGGGCGAGCGGCTCGGGGGCGTCGCCGGTGACGCGCTCCTGGGACGTTCGCGTGGCCGGTCCGTGGCAGTGCATCGGCATCGTGGGCCGGCGGTACGCGCCGTGGCGTCGGCGCTCCACCCGCCGGGTCTCGCGCAGCGACAGGAGCTGGAGCCCGCGGCGCAGCGGGTGTCGTCGATCGAGACAGCGGGTCCTTCTCCTCGCTGCAGCGGCCGTCGGCAGCACCGGCGCCCTGCTGCGCCTGCTCGACGCCTCGCCACAGGCGCGAACAGGTGCCCTCGTGCCCAAGGGGCGGGTTCCTGATCCGCCGCCCCGCCCGCTCACCGTCGCGTGCTGACGGTTCACGAGGGTCATGTCTCCTGGATGTGCGGCGGGCCGGGCGAGGTCCCCGGCGGCTACAGGTGGACGTCGGGCTCGCGGTGGCGCCGGCTGGCGAACTGGCCGCCTGCGGGTGTCCCCGCCGTGCGAGCCTGTCCCCAGTTGGCGGGTGCGCCGCCGGTGGGCCGTGCTGGTGCACTGCGTGCACGCAGCGCCAGACGCAGCCGCTCGAGCCCGTCGTCGGCGCCGGCGACCGCGGCCCACGGGCGCGGGTCCTCGGCCATGACGGCCAGCATCCGCTGCAGGTAGCGCCGGTCGCGGGTGGTGGCGGCGTGCACGGCGTCGTCGGGGCGCAGGAGGGTCGTCAGGACCGCGAAGTCGGTGACGTGGCGGTCGCGGCGGACGTCCAGGGAGACCGTGTGGGCGGCGGCCTTCGCGACGAGGGCGCCGAGCAGGTTCGGACGCCGCACGACCCCGTCGCGCCCGGCGACGACGACACCGACGTCCTCGGTGCGGTTCAGGGCCTGCTGGGCGCCTGGCGTCTCCAGCGTGGTCCCGCCGCCGGCCCCCTTGGCTTGGCGGCGCGTTCGCCGAGGTGGCGGGGTATCAGCACGTCGACGACCGCGTGGTCCTCACGGGTCCACCGGTGCTGGTGGCCGTTCCACGTCTGGCCAACGGGAGTGAAACCGAGCTCGCGCAGCGTCGTGGTGATCTGCAGGT
The DNA here is from genome assembly GCF_009720485.1 of Cellulomonas sp. JZ18. Lineage (NCBI taxonomy): Bacteria > Bacillati > Actinomycetota > Actinomycetes > Micrococcales > Cellulomonadaceae > Cellulomonas > Cellulomonas sp. JZ18. The sequence goes on from NZ_CP045245.1 coordinate 766,292, forward strand.
GGGCATACGGCTCGGCACGCACGTCGAGCACCGTGTCGGCGTCGTCGGTGGGGCGTGCGGGAGAGGCTCCGCGCTCGGCACAGTGCAGATGCACCATCTGCCCGCCGACGAGGGTCCAGCCGGTCGGGCGGCGCTCGTGCAGGTCGAGCAGAGCGTGCCAGGAGCGCTCCTGAGGGCCGGTCATCACCGGCATGCTGACGCTCACCGGTTCTCCGCGGTCAGTGCGGCGATGAGTTCGCGGGCGCGACCCAGCTCGCGAGGGCCGTCGTGGTCGGCGAGGTCGGCTGCGACCAGCAGCAGTGGCACGGGCCGTTCGGGCAGCAGAGGTGCGGCGTGCAGCCACACGTTGGCCCGGGACCGGTCTGCGGGAACGAGCAGGTGGTCTGCGCGCACGTCCTCGAAGGCGTCGGCGTGTACGTACGCCTCCACCTGGTGTCCGGCGGACATCCCGGAGCGGGGGTCGCTGATGCCGGACGGGACCAGTCGCGGATCGTCCTGGAGTTGCCGAGGGTCCGGGGCGGCGAGCTGGTGGCGGTCGGCGCGTGAGGCGAGCCAGGACCGCAGGAGCAGCTCGGGACGGGCGTCGTGGGCGAGGGTGTTTCGGCGGACGCGTAGCCGGTACGCCTCCTCGTTGCTCAGCCAGGGGGCACGGCGGCCGGCGGACATCTCGGCCAGGGCCCAGGCGATGCGAGGGCTCATGGGGCGGCCCCGGCGGGGTGCGGACGGGAGGGACGCGACGTCGATGAGCCAGCGACCGCCGACCTGGCGGGCGGCGATGCTGCCGTCGGCGATGACCTGGCGGACACGCCCGGGGGAGACCCCGAGCATGCGCGCGGCTTCGGGAACACCCACCTCCGGCATGTGCACAAGCCTATTGCTGGGGTAAGGGTTGTGTACATGCCGGTGCCGAGGAAATGGTGTGACGGTCCCGCGCACGAGGCCGCCCACTCGGCGCTCCGGTCGGTCAGCGGATGCGCGAGTACGTCGGACGCCAGTAGTACGGCTCGACCGGCTCCGCCGCGGTGGCCGGGCGCACGTAGCGCAGGACGCGTGCCTCCGTCACGGGGCCTCGGAGAATCACAAGATTCCGCGCCAGGAGCCGGCTGATCACGCGATCGGACGTTCCCGGGGTGGGTTGTCCACGAAGATCCACCACGCCGTGCACGGCAAAGGCAGACCGCTGGCGGTCCTGGTCGGCCCGGGTCACGGCGGGGACGCACCCATGTGCCTGCCCGTCCTGGACGCCATCCGCGTCCCTCGCCTGGGACCGGGTCGATCACGGACCCGACCCGACGCCTTGCTGGTGGTGGTCGGTGCTGCCCGGGCACAGCCGATGAGCGCCCTATGTCGAGCCTGGCTCTCGTCGCCCATCCGACCTACTCTGAGCCCAACCTCACCGGATCGCGCCACGTCACGGCGCAACACATGACTCGATCGCAGTCGCGCGGCATTCCAGCCCGTCCCCGCCCGCCCCGGGGTGCGTACGGTCCTCGGACAGAGGGCCTTCTCCACGCCTGGGAACAGATGGTGCGTCGCGCTGAGCGGCGACCCGCCGCGCACGTGACGGGCTGCCCGTTGTGTGATGGTGATGATGGTTTCGACGCCCGCGACCAACTCGAAGCGCTGATTCTCCGTGGCGGCAGAAGGGGTGACCGCCTCTCGGCGCGAGTGCACGTCCTGGACGAACGCTTCAGAGCAGCCACGACACCGTCGCCTTTCGGGGAGGGCCCTGGTTGGTGGCGCCGCCGCAATCTCGACTAGGGAGACACGCCCTAGCCCAGGAGGGCGAGCACCTCGCCCGCCGTCATGCCCGCCCGCAGGGGCGCGAGCTCGGGGGACCACTCGGCCAGGACCACCGACCCGTCCGACGGGAACCGCGGGACGTGGGTGACGGTGGCGACGACGTCCGCTGCCAGCTCGACGTCCGGGGACTCCACGTCCAGAGACCGTCCGCCGGCGTACACACCGACGACGACCATCCGGGGGTACGCGGCTGCGTCGGGCACCTGGAAGCTCCCCGTGCTGACCTCGGTCAGCCGTCCCACGGCGGGCACGAACGGCGTGTCCGGCCACCGGTCGCGCAGGGCGGCGGCCAGGTCGTCGAGGTCGAACGTGAAGGCGCCGTCCTGCACGCCGATCACGGACTCGGGCACGGGGGCCTCCTCTCTCCGCGTCCCCGCGGTCAGGACCTCAAGGCGTCCGCGACGTCGAGGCGGGTGGCGGACACGGCGGGGGCCGCCGCGCCGGCGAGGCTCGTGACGACCGCCGCAGCGGTCCCGTTCAGCACCGCGGGCCAGGGCAGGGTCACGGGATCGGCGACGAACGTGTGCGGCGTCAACGCGGGAGCCACCACGTGCACCCCGAGCACCGCGAGCGCGACGGCCCCGCACGACACGATCAGGGCCACCACGAGGTTGGCCCCGAGCACCTGGACGAAGACGTCGAGCCGGCGGGCCCCGACCGCGCGACGCACGACGAGCTCACGCGCGCGGTCCGACAAGGACGCGAGCCCGATGTTGAGGATGCCGATGCCCGCGACGACGAGGGCGACCACGGCGCAGGCGACGAAGGCGCTCTGGACGACGCGTGCGGACGCCCGCGCCTCCTCGACGGTGTCGACCCGCCGCACGTCGCGGTCGACGAGGTCGATCCCCGCGACCTCGGCGGCCTCACGCAGGACCGGGGCCGCAGCGCCGAAGGACTCGACGCCGGCCCGCAGGTACGTGGTCGCCGACCCGGCCGGCAGTGACGCGGGCCAGACCTCGGCTGCCTCGACCAACGTCCCGTACACCGTCGGCTCGGACAGCCCGTCGGCCACGACTCCCACGACCGCCGCGGCCGCCGTGCCGTCCTGAGGGGTCCCCAGGGTGAGCGTCGCCGGTACCCGCGTGACCTCGAGTCGTCGTGCCGCGGCCTCGTTCAGCACGACGCCCGGCGCACCGCTGGTCCCCGCGCGTGGCCAGCTCCCGGTGACGAGCGGGCGGCGGTAGACGTCGTCGACCGCGCCCACGACCCACCGGGCGGACAGGTCCTGCTGGACCCGCCCTCCTGCTCCTGGCTCGGCGCTCGCGGGCGCGCCCCGGACGGCTGTCTCCACGATGAGCCCGACGGCGGCGTCCTGGGGTCCGATCCGGGCCTGGACGCCCTCCACCCACCGGTGGGCGGCGGCCACGTCCTGCGGACCGATCGTCGTCGACAGCGCGTACGTCGCCTCGCGTCCCCGCAGCTGCTCGTGCGCCGCGACGACGTACCCGGTCGACAGCTGGTCCGCTGCGGAGACTCCGACGACGGCGAGCACGCCGACGAGCATGCTGAGCGCGGTCAGCACCGTCCGCAGCGGTCGGGCGCGCAGGTCGTGCACGCACGAGCGCAGCACGCGGCTCATGCGGGTACCGGCCGGTGCAGCGCCCCGTCGCGCAGCTCGGCGCGCTCGTCGAGAGCGCACGCGACGGTGTCGTCGTGGGTGACCACGACTGCGGCCGCGTGCGACTGCCGGCAGGCGGCGAGCAGGTGGGCCATGACGTCCTCACCCGTCGACGTGTCCAGCGCGCCGGTGGGCTCGTCGGCCAGGACGAGCTGCGGCCCGCGCACGAGGGCGCGCGCGACGGCCACACGCTGCTGCTCCCCTCCGGACAGCTGGCGCGGCCGTCGCCGCTCGAACCCCGCGAGGCCGACGGCCTCCAGCTGCGCCGAGGCCGCGCGGCGGGCGTCGCGCCGGCGCACGTGCGCGCCGTACTCGACGGGGAGCAGCACGTTGTCCAGGACGGACAGGTGGGCGACCAGTGAGCAGTCCTGGAAGACGAAGCCGATCCGGGCGTTGCGCAGCCGCGCCGCCCGGGCGTCGGGGACGGCGGTGACCTCCTCGCCCATGAGCCACAGGCGCCCGGCCGACGGCCTGCGCAGCAGACCGAGGGTCGCCAGGAGGGTCGTCTTGCCGCACCCCGATCGTCCGACGACGGCGAGGCTGCGGCCGCGCGCGAGGTCGAGGTCGAGGCCCGTCCCCAGGGTCAGGACCTCACCCGAGCGCAGCGGGACGTGCACATCGAGGCCGCGCGCCCGCAGGACGGGGGCGGCGCCCTCGGTCACGAGGACCCCAGGCCGGGCGCGTAGGCCAGGACGACGTCCCCGTCGTCGAGGCCGGAACGCACCTCGACGAGGTGGCCGTCCGAGACGCCGAGCTCCACGGTGACACGGCTGTGCCCGGTGCCCTCGACACGAGTGACGACGCCCTGGCCGGTCACACCCGTGACGGCCTCGACGGGCAGCGTCAGGACGTCCTCGGCCCGCGCGGTCTCCAGCCCGACCTTCGCCTCGAGTCCGGCCATCACCTGCGCGTCGGAAGGCAGGAGGCAGACGAACCGCGCCCCTGCCTGGGCCTCGACGCCTGCGGCTGACCCGCCGGCCGGCGCCGGCAGGACGTCGCACGGGAGCCCGCCGGGCCCGCCGGTCACGGTCGTCGTGCCCTGCACGGGCACGCTGTACAGGCGGTAGGCGTGCTCGGCCGGGACGCTCACGTCGATGCCGAACCCGGTGTAGCGCAGGTCCGCGACGGGCAGGTCGGCAGGGACGGTCACCCCGTCCGGGACGTGCCACCCGGTGACGACGCCGGCAGCCGGTGCGACGACCGGCGCCGCGCCGACGCTGCCGAGCACCTGCCCCGCTGCGACGCCCTGCCCCTCCTCGACCTGGATGTCGAGGGGCCCGGCGCCGCCGGCGCGGACCGTCACGTCGGGCTGGGCGACCGTCGCGCCGTTCAGGACCAGCACCGAGGTGATGTCTCCGCGGGCGACGGTCGTCGTCGCCGGTGCGCCGGGGCGCACCTGTGGCTCGCTGGCCGTCGCGCCGTCCGCGCTGCCCGGGGTGCAGCCGGCGGACACGACGACGGCCGCTGCCGCTGCCGCTGCGGCCAGAGCGGGACGACGGCCGCGTCGTGCCTCGCTCACGGGTCGCGGTCCGAGCAGTTCGTCGACACGTCCCGCTGGACCCCGCTCGGGTCTCCCAACCGGGCGTCCTCGATGATGCCCCGGACGACGGGCTGGGCACTGTCCGGGTCGAAGTGCTGTGTGAACTCCGGGCGGTCGAGGATCGCCGCGTACATCGTCAGGGCGTGCCCGGCAGCCGCCGGGTCGCTCTCGCGCGCCTCGAGCCACGCCCTGCCCCAGGCGCAGTTCCACACCATCACCGCGTCCGTCGCCCCGACCCCGGCCTGGTACGACCAGCCGGCCTCGTCCTCGCGGCGTGGAGGTGGCGTGTACCCCTCGGGCCACTCGAGCTCCGCGACGACGGCGTCGTACTCGGCGACGACGGCGTCCTGCCCGAGCAGCTCGTCGCCCGCGGCGCCGCTGCCACCGTCAGGAGCTGCCGCGGAGGAGCAGGAGGCCAGGAGGACGCTCGCGCCCGTGGCCAGGACCAGGGCGACGGTCCGTCGTGCTCGTCCTCGCATGCAGAGCCCTCGCTCGTCCGTGAGCGCAGGACGACCCCCGTGTCGCCGCGCGTGCCGATATGGCACCGATGACGGTAGGTCACAGAGCACCGCGAAGGTGGGCGAACGGAGCGCCCGACGTGCGACGCGCGCCACACCACGCACCGTGTCACCCGGACGGCGGGTGCGCGGCCCACGGCGGTCGTCCTGCGTGTCTGACCTGCGACCTCGTTACCCGAACGGGACGTTCGCGTGACTGCGCCGTGCTGGTCGGGCGTCCGGGCCGGCCGCCACGCTTCAGGCCTCGACAAGCGGGAGGTCACCGGTGCGCGGTTCGTCATCCAGAGGTTCCCTGTTCCCCCGGACGCGGCGGGTCCCTGCAGGGACGCGGTCCCCGTCCCCCGACCGCGCGCTGGCGGCCGCGGTCGCCGTCGTCCTCACGGGCGGTCTGCTCGGCGCCTGCAGCGCCGCCGGCGCGGGCGACGCGGGGTACGGCCAGGAGCTGGCCTTCGACGGTGCCGGCGCCGAGGAGTGGCGCGACGTGCCGGTGGAGTCGCTCGAGGAGTACGACCAGTCCCCGGAGCAGCCGTTCCAGGACGTGACGACCAGCCCGCTGTCGACGTTCGCCTCCGACGTCGACACCGCGTCCTACAGCAACCTGCGCCGCCAGCTCCGCCAGGGCGTCGCACCCGAGGGCGTGCGCATCGAGGAGCTCGTCAACTACTTCGACTACGACTACGCGGCGCCGGAGCCGGGGGCGGCGGACCCGTTCACCGTGACGACCCAGGTGGCCGACGCGCCCTGGGCCCCCGACCACCAGCTCGCGATGATCGGCGTGCAGGCCACGGAGGCGGTGCCCACGAGCCGCGGCAACAACGTCGTCTTCCTGCTCGACGTGTCGGGGTCCATGGACGAGCCGAACAAGCTGCCGCTGCTCGCCGAGTCGTTCGCGCTGCTGGTGGAGGGCCTCGACGAGGACGACACCGTCTCGATCGTCACCTACGCCGGCAGCGACCAGGTCCTCGCCGACTCCGTGCCCGGCGACCGGCACGAGGAGCTGGTGGGGATCCTGCGCGACCTGCGGGCGGGCGGCTCGACCGGCGGTGCGGCCGGTCTGGAGACGGCGTACGAGCTCGCGACGAGGAACTTCGTCGAGGGCGGGAACAACCGGGTCGTCCTGGCGACCGACGGCGACTTCAACGTGGGCCCCTCGTCCCCGGAGCAGCTGACGGAGCTCATCGAGGAGCACGCCCGCTCGGGCGTGTACATCTCGGTGCTCGGCTTCGGGATGGGCAACCTCAAGGACAGCACGATGGAGGCGATCGCCGACCACGGCAACGGCAACTACGCGTACATCGACACGATCGACGAGGCGCGCAAGGTGCTGGTGGACGAGTTCGACTCGACGATGTTCGTCGTCGCCCAGGACCTCAAGCTCCAGGTCGAGTTCAACCCCGCGACCGTCGCGCGCTACCGGCTCCTCGGCTACGACAACCGTCGCCTGGAGGACGAGGACTTCGACGACGACACCAAGGACGCCGGTGACGTCGGCGCCGGGCACTCGGTGACCGCGTTCTACGAGCTGGTCCCCGCGGCGGGCGAGCGGGGCGACGACGGCCTGCGGTACCAGGACGTCGACACGGGCGGCTCCGACGACTTCTTCACCGTGCACGTGCGCTACAAGCAGCCCGGCGCCGGCGAGAGCACCGAGGTCGTCGTCCCCGTGGAGGCCGACGCCTGGACCACCGACCCCGGCGCGGACTTCCGCTTCGCGTCCGCGGTCGTCGAGTTCGCGCTCGCGGCGACGGGCTCGGAGCACGCCGAGGGGCGGACCCCGCCCGGGCACGGCAGCGCGCCGGGTCGGCCCTCGGGAGGGACGACTACGGCCTGCGGGCGGAGTTCGTCGAGCTCGTGGACACGTACCTGGAGATCACGGGCTGACCGCCGGCGCGCGCTGCACGCGCCACGCACCGCAGGCGCGATCGGTCCACCACCGCCAGGATGACCAGCAACCATCCCCGAGCGAGAGGTGAGCAGCCCGTGGAGCACTGGACGATCGCGACCGTCGCCGAGCAGAGCCCCGACTTCCGGCGCGTGCTGTGGACGGGGAAGAACACGCAGCTCGTGATCATGACGATCCCGCCGGGCGGGGAGATCGGCGAGGAGGTCCACGAGGACATCGACCAGATCCTCACGTTCGTCTCCGGCACCGGGAAGGCGATCGTCTCCGGGCAGGAGAAGAACGTCGCGCAGGGCGACCTGGTCGTCGTCCCGGCCGGGAAGAAGCACAACTTCGTCAACACCGGCGAGAACCCGCTGATCCTCTACACGGTGTACGGGCCGCCGGAGCACGCGGACGGTGCGGTGCACCGCACCAAGGAGGAGGCGGACGAGGCGGAGGAGTCCGGGCAGGACGAGCCGCCGACCGAGTGAGCCGCACCTGACGCGCAGCGCGCCCCGTCCCGCACCGTCGTGCGGGACGGGGCGCGCTGTGTCGTGTCGGGCCGCTCGCCGTGCCGTCAGGAGCGCGGTGCGCCCGGCACCCAGAGGACGCCCTGCTCGTCGAGGAAGGTGCCGGTCCTCGTCAGGACGTGCCCCTTCTCGCTGAGGTCGACGACCGTCACCTCCTGCTCGGAGGGCTCCCCGAGGGGCGTCAGCGCACCGCGCCTCCAGACGAACGGCTGCGCGAGCTCGACCCCCTCCGCGGTCGTCGACCCCAGCTGCCCCGCGACCTGACCGCGCTCGTTGACGTCGCTCGCGAGGCTCCACCCGCTGGTCGTCAGCGGTGTCAGCACGCCGTCCTGCCACACGAAGGCGGTGCCGCGCTGGTTCGGCGCGGGCGCGCTGACGCCGACCACGAGGTCGTCGTCGTTGAGCGCGAGCGCCTGCGAGTGCGCCGTGCCGGGCAGCAGCCCGAGGCGCGTGATCCTGCCGTCCCGCCACAGCGCCGCCTCGCGGAACCAGCTCGTGCGGTGCACCGACCCGGCCACGTGACCCGGGTCGTTGAGGTCCACCGGGCGCAGCACCACCTCGCCGTCCCGCAGCTCGGTGAAGGTGCCGCCCGACCACAGGTACGCGAGGTCGCGGTCGTCGTCGTACTCGCCGAACCCGAGCACGGTGCCGCTGCGGTTGAGGTCGACGACCGACGCGCTCGTGCGGGCGCCGGGGAACGGCGGCGGCGTCAGGTCCGTCCGGGTGCCGGCGCGCCACACGAAGGGGTTCGCCGACCACGTCGCCGGCGTCTCGACGGTGCCGGCGACCTGGCCGCGCTCGTTCACCACGAACGCCGCGCCGGGCTGGGCCAGCACCGTCGTGCGGCCGCGGTGCCACACGAACGCGTCGAAGTCCTCGCCGGGTGCCGGCTGGACGTAGCCGACGACCTCACCGCGGTCCGAGATGTCGGTCGCGGTGCTGCTCTGCGCGTCGGGGGTGAGGTCGACCATCTCGCCGTCGTCCCACAGGAACGCGTGCCGCCGACCGTCCGCGGTCTCGGAGGTGCCGACCACCTGCCCCCGGTCGTTGACGGCCGTGGGCGTCGTGAGCGCGCCGCCGAGCGTGCCGAGCTCGACCGGTGTCCAGACGACGGGCCGGGGCGGTGCGGCCTCGACGGGCGCCGCGGCGAGCACGAGCGCCGCGGCGAGGACTCCCGCGCCGAGGGCAGGACGAAGTCGTGCGGTCATGTGGAACCCCCTGGACCTGGGGCACCGCCCCCTGCGGTGTCCGGTTCGTCCGTTTCTAGGGCGTCCTCGCGGGGTCGGACAAGGACGTCGGCGGGTGAATGCGGACGTTCGCCCAGGACCCCCGGCGCCGGCGGGTGGCCCTCCCGCGGTCGGCCGCGACGGCGCCCGCGCCCCGCGCGGGAGAGCAGGACCCCGCCGACGGCCACGAGCGCGAGCTCCGTGACGGGTACCCCGGCGACCGCGGGCGCGAGCCCGTCGACGCCGCCCACGCCGACCCCCGCGAGGCCTACGACGCACGCCGCCACCCCGGCACCGACGACGACGCCCGACGGCTCGCGCGCAGGTGGCGGCGACGCTCGCAGCTCGAACCGGCCCGCCGCGGCGACGAGCGCGACCAGCAGCACGGCGAGCACGAGCACCCACGGGACCCGCAGCGCGAACCAGTGTCCCGAGCCCACGTCGGCCTCCGGGAACAGGCCCGTGCCGACGAGCGCGAGCCCGGCCAGGACGACGGGCACCGTGTGCCAGAGGAACACGGTGAGCACGACGGCGTTCGCCCCGACCACGGCCTCCCACACCCGCGGCCGGGCGGCCGCGCGCTCGCCGGGCGCGCGCAGCAGCAGGACGCCGCCCGTCCACGCCACGGTCAGCGCGAGCAGCGCGAGCGTTGGCGGTGCGGTGTTGTCGAGGTCGCCCGCGGGACCGGCGCCGACCATCGTCACGGCGTACGGGCCCCACGTCGTCAGCGCGACGACGCCCGCGACGCCGCCGAGCGCGAGCGCGACGGCCGTGCGGCGCGAGCGCGTCAGGCGCCCGTCGTGCCAGGCGACGCCGAGCTGGTGGGCGACGAGCCAGCCGGCGAGGTAGCTCCCGGCGGCGGGTGCGGACGTGCCGGTGGCGACCCGGGCGGCGTCCCGGCGGCGACGAGCGCCACGAGCGGCACGAGCGTGGCGAGGACGCCGCGGCGCCGCTGCCACGCGATCGCCGCCGGCGCGAGCGCCACCACGACCAGGTAGACGACCAGGAACCACAGCGACGTCGTCGCGAGCCACACGCACGTGCGCGCCAGCTGCGGGTCCGCCCCCAGCGCCAGCGCGCCGACGTACCCCGTCACGAGCACGACGCCGAACGCCGCCGTCGGCCGCAGCAGCCGCAGCGCCCGGGCCCGCACCCACGCGGCGGCACCGCCGGTGCGGTGCGGCGACGACCACGAGGCGGCGTTCGCGAACCCGCCGACGAGGAAGACCACCGGCATGACCTGCGCGAGCCACGTCCACGGGTGGGTCCACGGCAGGAGCGTGAGGATGCTGACGCCGCCCAGGCGGCCGTCGGTCACGGTGACCGCCGAGACGACCCAGTGGCCCAGGACGACGACCGTCACGGCCGCGACCCGCAGCAGGTCGACGTAGCGGTCGCGGCCCGCGGGTGCGTGGGCGGCCGCCTGCCGCACCCGCTCGCGGAACGTCGCGGGCGCGCCGGCTGCGCCCCGACGTCCGTCCACCCGGCTCCCGGTCACGCCGGACTCCCTCGTCCCGCCCCGCGCACCGTCCTCGGTGCACTCCCATCGTGGCGGCCGCCGGGTCGACGGAGAAGGCCGCCCGCCGCCTCGTGCGTGCGCCGGGACGCGTGCCGCGGTCGGTCACCTCCGCGAGCGCGCCCGCTGCGCGTCGAGCGCGCCCGTCGGGACGGGCGCGCTCGACGCACGTGGGGCGCGCTCGCGGGTGGCGGGCGCCCGGTCGGGCTAGCGCTGCAGGGTCAGCAGTCCGGGTCGGTACGGGAGGGCACCGTAGTCGCCACCGGACGAGGGGCTGCGGCCCTGGTAGAGCAGCTGCAGGTTGCACGGGTCGACCGTCATCGTCTGGTCGGCGCTGGTGCGCAGGAGCTCGCCGTGGCTGATGTCGTTCGTCCAGGTGGCGCCGCTGTTGGCCTTGCCGGCGAACGGGTTCGACTCGCTCGCGGCCTGCGGCGTCCACGAGCCGTCGAGGCTCGTGGCCGTGAAGGACCGGAAGTACCGGCCCTGGCTGCCCATGGCCTCCACGATCATGAGGTACCGCTGCTGACCCGCGAGCTTGTAGACCTGGACGGCCTCGAAGAGGTTCGCCTGCGTGTCGGTCATGATCGTCGTGTAGTTCGACCCGAAGCTGCCGGGGAAGTTCCCGATCGGCATGCTCGCGCGGTAGATCCGCCCGTTGTCGCCGGCGAAGAACAGGTACATGTTCCGGTCGTCACCGATGAGCGCCTGGTCGATCGGTCCCGTGCCGGAGTTCGAGATCGAGCCGGTGAACAGGGTCTGGTGCGCGCCCCAGCTGTTCGGGTCGGACGGGTTGGTCGACGTCCGGTAGGAGAACGCCGGTCCGCCCCACTGGTACGCCAGCACCCACACGTTCTTCGGCGCGAAGTAGAACAGCGACGGCGCGACTGCCGTGAACGGCATCGACCTCTGCTGCGCCGACGCCATCTGCGACCAGCTCGAGAACGGCGCGAACGCCGTCGACTGCCACGCCGAGCCTGTGTTCGTCGTCGCGTAGACGAGCTGCTGGCCGTTGTACGGCGCGACCGTGAAGTCCTTGAGCGACACCCAGCCGGACCGGGGCTGCGCGAGCACGCCCGAGTCCCGCCACCGGTAGGACGTCGGCAGGGAGCAGGTGCCGGTGGGCGGGGTCGTCGTGGTCGGGGAGGGCGTCGGGTTCGGGCTGGTGCCGCCGACCCGCACGAGCTGCCACTGCTGGTTGGCGCCGCCCCAGCTCGTGTACTGGACGACGTTCGCGCCGTCGGCGGTCGAGCCGCCCTGCACCTCGACCGCCTTGCCCGACTGCCGGCCGATCAGCGTCACGTACCCGCCGGCCACGTCCTGCAGCCGGAACTGCTGGTTGGTCTGGTTGCGGTCGGTGTACTGGGTGATCGCGGCGCCGTCGGCGGTCGACCAGTTGTAGACGTCGAGGACCTTGCCCGACAGGCGCGACTTGAGGCGGTACCACCCGTCGCCCGAGTCGACGAACTGCCACTGCTGCTGGGCGCCGTCGTTGCGGGTCCACTGCACGATGCGCGCGCCGTCGTTCGTGGCGAGGTTGTAGACGTCGAGCGCCTTGCCGCTGCCGCGGTTGACCAGGACGTACGAGGCGGTGGTGTCGACGGTGGCCGCGGACGCCGCCGGTGCGACGACGAGTGCGAGGGCGCCGGCGGCGACGGCCGTCGCGAGGGCGGCGAGCCCGGCCACCAGACGGTGCCGGGAGGCTCGGGCGGGCCGGTGGGCCCGGGGTGCACGTGCGGGTCTCATGGTGCTCTCCTTCGAGTCGCCACAGCGGCCGTGGAGGACGGCCGCGCGGACGGGCCAGGGGACGGGCTGGATCGATACAACCGCGTCGGCGGGGGCCGCCGCGGCGCGGATGTGAGCCTTAACATTGGCCCGCTCGCCGTCCCCTGCGAAGGGGGAGCAGCAGGAGTTAAACGCTTCGACGCCCGGACGCGTGACCGTGGCCGGGCCCGCCCGCCCCCGCCCACGGGAACCCGCCCGCGGGCGGCGGCCCCGTCCCGCGGCCCCTACCCTGTCCTCGGCGCACGACCCGCCCGGGACGTGCCCTCGGCACGGACGAAGGTGGCGGCGCGCATGCCTGGCGGACTCGCAGCACTCCTGGACGACGTCGCGGCCCTCGCGAAGCTCGCGGCGGCGTCCATCGACGACGTCGGCGCCGCGGCCGGACGCGCCGGCGCGAAGGCCGCGGGCGTCGTCATCGACGACACCGCGGTCACGCCCCGCTACGTGCACGGCGTGACGGCGAACCGCGAGCTGCCGATGATCTGGGCGATCGCGCGCGGCTCGCTGCGCAACAAGCTGCTGTTCATCCTCCCGGCGGCCCTGCTGCTCAGCCAGTTCCTGCCGCAGCTGCTGACACCGATCCTCATGGTGGGCGGCACCTACCTGGCGTTCGAGGGTGCCGAGAAGGTGTGGGAGGCGCTGCGCGGCACCAAGGCCGCCGAGCGCGCGGAGACCGCCGTCGAGCAGGGGCCGGAGGCCGAGAAGAAGCTCGTGGCCGGCGCCGTCCGCACCGACTTCATCCTGTCGGCCGAGATCATGGTCATCGCGCTCAACGAGGTGGCCGACCAGGGGCTCGTCGGCCGGGCGGTCTCGCTCGTGGTCGTCGCGATCGCGATCACCGCCCTCGTCTACGGGGCCGTCGCGCTCATCGTGAAGATGGACGACATCGGGCTGCGCCTCGCGAGCACCCGCCGCGGCGCCACGGCCGCGTTCGGGCGCGGTCTCGTCAGCGCGATGCCCAAGGTGATGGCCGTGCTCTCGACGGTCGGCATCGCGGCGATGCTCTGGGTCGGCGGGCACATCCTGCTCGTCGGCGTCGACGAGCTCGGCTGGCACGGGCTGTACGACCTGGTGCACCACCTCGAGGAGGCCGTGCACCACGTCGCCGGCGTCGGCGGGTTCCTCGCCTGGTTCGTCAACACGCTGGCGTCGGCGCTCGTCGGGCTCGTCGTGGGCGCGGTCGTCGCGTTCGTCGTCCACCAGGTCCACGTGATCCGCCACCGGCGCGCGCACACGGCGCACTGACGCGGGACCGGCGTGCCCGTTCGGGGAGCGCCGGTGGCTGCGCGGCCGTTCCCTGGGAGACATGGCCGACGCGCGCGACTCGCCCGCCCTCCCGCCCGAGCAGCCGGAGCCGGAGATCGAGGACGCGTTCGACCGCCTCGTCGAGGAGGGTGAGGACCGGCTCTCCCGGCCGTGGCTGCCGCTGGTCAGCACCGGGCTGCTCGGCGGCATCGACGTCGGCACCGGCGCGCTCGCCTACCTCGTCGTCCTCGAGCAGACCGGCGACCACCTGCTGGCGGGGCTCGCGTTCTCGATCGGGTTCGTGGCGCTGCTGCTCGCACGCAGCGAGCTCTTCACCGAGAACTTCCTCGTCCCGGTCACGGCGCTCGTCGCGCGCCGGGGGACGCTGCGTCAGCTGCTGCGCCTGTGGGGTGCGACGCTGGTCCTCAACCTGCTCGGGGCTGGGCCGTCACGTGGCTGGTCGTGCAGGCGCTCCCGGCGGTCCGCGCGACCGCGGTCGAGGCCGGCGAGCACTTCGGCACGATGCCGCTCGGCCTGATGTCGTTCTGCTCCGCGGTGCTGGCCGGTGCGGTGATCACCCTCATGACGCGCATGCAGCACGCCACCGAGAGCATGGGCGTGAAGATCGTGCCCGCGATCCTGTTCGGCGCGCTGCTCGCCGGGCCGCAGCTGTTCCACTCGGTCCTGGACTCGCTGCTCATGTTCGCCGCGCTGCACGTCGGCGCGGACTTCGGCTACGGCGACTGGCTGGCCCGGCTCGGCTGGGCGGCGCTGGGCAACCTCGCGGGCGGCCTGCTGCTCGTCACGGCGATCCGGCTGCTGCGCGTCCCGCACCGCGTCGCGCAGGAGCGGCGCGCGGTCGCCGAGGGGCGCTGACGCCGGACGGCCGACCGGCGGGAGCTGCTGCCCGTCACTAGGGTCGGGGACGTCCGATCCGGCGACGACGAGGTGCGTGATGGGCCGTTCCGCTGACGACGTCGATCTCGACGACGCGCTCGACCCCCTGGTCGTCGCGATGGACGTGGGCTCCACCGCCACGCGCGGCGGGGTGCACGACGCCTCGGGCCGGCCCGTGCGCGGGCTGCAGCACAAGGTGCCGCACGCCTTCACCGTCGCGCCGGACGGCACGTCGGTCATCGACCCGGACCAGGTGACGGCGGAGATCGAGCAGGTCCTGGACGCCGTGACCGCCGCCCCGCGGCTCGGCACGCGCATCGCGGGCGTCGCGCTCGACACGTTCGCGGCGTCGCTCGTCGGCGTCGACGCGGCGGGCCGGCCGCTGACGCCGTGCATGACGTACGCCGACTCCCGCTGCTCGGCGGCGGTGGCGGCCCTGCGGGAGGAGCTCGACGAGCAGGCCGTGCAGCAGCGCACGGGCACCCGCATCCACGCCAGCTACCACGCGCCGCGCCTGCGCTGGCTCGCCGAGGCGGAGCCGCGGACGGTCGCGGCCACCGCGGGCTGGTGGTCGCTGGGGGAGTACGTGCTGCACCGGCTCGTCGGGGTGCCGCTCGCCGGCACGTCCACGGTCGCGTGGACGGGCCTGCTCGACCGCCGCACGGGCGAGCTCGACGCCGAGCTCCTCGCCGCCGCGGGCGTCGCGCCGGGCCACTTCGCCCCGCCCCGGGACATGACGGACCCCGCACCGGCCGCCGCACCCGCCCGCTGGCCCGCGCTCGCGCGGGCCCTCTGGTTCCCCGTCGTCACCGACGGCTACGCGAGCAACGTCGGCGCCGGCGCCACCGCCCCGACCGTCCTCGCCGCGTCCACCGCCACCAGCGGCGCGCTGCGCGCGCTGCTCGACGGCCCCGCCGACCCATTGCCGTTCGGCCTGTGGAACTACCGCGTCGCGGCGGACCGGACGCTGCTCGGCGGCGCGATCAACGACGTCGGGCGCGCGGTCAGCTGGGCGCACTCCACGCTGCGGCTCGGACCCGACCCCGCCGCCGTCCTGACCGCCGCCCCCAGCGACGCGACCCCGCTCGTGCTGCCCTACCTCACCGGCGAGCGCGCCCCGGGGTGGGTCGGCGAGGCGCGCGCCGTGATCGGAGGGGTGTCGGTCGCCACGGACGCCGACGCGCTGTTCCGCGGCGTCGTCGAGGGCGTCGCGATGACCTACGCCCGCGTGGCCGACGAGCTGCGCCCGGCGGCGCCGCAGGTCGAGCAGGTCGCCGCCTCGGGCCGGGTGACCAACGACCAGCCGGAGTGGCTGCAGGTGCTCGCCGACGTGCTCGCACGCCCGGTCACGCACGTGACGCGCCGGCGCGCGACGCAGCGCGGGACCGCCCTGCTCGCCCTGGACGTGCTCGCCCCGGACGTGCCGCGGGCGCCGGACACCACGGGTGCGACGTACGAGCCGCGCCCCGAGCACGCCGACCACTACGCCGAGCGGCGCGCCCGCTTCGCGCAGGTGTACGACGCGCTGCTGCGTCCCTGAGCTACTCGGCGGCGGCGTCCGCGGACGCCCAGCCGCGCGCCTCCAGCGGGGACTGGCCCGCGACCCGCCGGACGGCGACGGACGGGACGCGGACGGCCCTCGGTGCCGGGCGGGCCACGCCCAGTGCGACGGCGAGGGTCAGGTCCCCGCAGTGCAGCGCGTCGACCGCGGCGGGCGGGGCCGCGACGGGCATCGCGACGACGGGCATCGCGGCGACGGGCAGTGCGGGGGCGGGCAGTGCGGGAGCGGTCGTGGTGCTCATGGCGGGTCCTTCGGGGCGTGCACGGTGCGGGGCGGCGCGCCCCTCCCGGTGTCATCGGCACGCGCCGTACCCGGGATGAGGGCGCAGGCGCCGCCGTCGTACGTCCCGGGCCCTCCGGCTGTCCCGCGGAGCCCTCCGCCGTCCCGCGGATCGCTGAGCCGTCCCGTGGAGCGCTGAGCCGTCCCGCGGAGCGCTCAGCCGCCGTACGGGAGCACGGGCTTGCCCGGCACCTCGACGCGCACGTGGAACAGGGCGCCCGCACCCGGCTCGGGGTCGTCGAGGTTCTCCCGCGAGGTGCTGATGTACAGGTCCTGCAGCGTCGGCCCGCCGAGAGTGCAGGCCGTGACCTGCGCCGCCGCCACCTCGACCTCGGTGAGGACCTCCCCGGACGGCGACACGCAGCGCACCCGCCCGGCCCCGTGCAGCGCCACCCAGACGTTGCCCGCCGAGTCGACGGTCAGTCCGTCCGGGTGGTCGTCCTCGCCCGCGAAGAACGGGCGGCGGCCGGTCAGGCGGCCGTCGACGACGTCGAACACGTCCGTCCGGCCGGTCGGGGTGTCGTTGTAGTAGGCCCGCGTCCCGTCGGGGGAGAAGTCGATGCCGTTGGAGATCGTCACGTCGTCGAGCACGACCTCCACGTCCCCGTCCGGCGCGATCCGGTACAGGCGCGCGCCGCCCGGCGTGACGTCGTACGGCATCGACCCCGCGTACAGGACGCCGGACGGGTCGCAGCCGCCCTCGTTCATCCGCACGCCGGTGTCCGACCACAGCTCGGGCAGCGGGGTCGGCACGGCGTCGGGCCCGTCCGCCAGCGCGATCCCGCGCTCGAGGCCGACGACGTACCCGCCGCGCGCCCGCGGCCGCACGAACGCGGCGACGTCGCCGACGTGCAGCCGGTCGACCGAGCCGTCGTCGCGCAGGGTCAGCAGGTCGCCGGCCAGCATGTCGACCCAGCGCAGCCCGCCCCACGTGGGCGACCAGCACGGGCCCTCGCCGTGGTAGGCGACGGCGTCGGTGACCTGCTCGGCTCGCAGCACGGTGATCCTCCCGGTGGGTGTGCTCCGAGCCTCACACGCGGCGGCGCCCGCCCGCACGCCGGGAGGGCGGCGACCGTGCCGGCCGACCGGGGAGGATGGTCGGCGTGAGTGCGACCCTCCAGGCCCGCGGCGTCGCCGCCGCCTTCGGCGACCGTGAGCTGTTCTCCGGCCTCGACCTGGTCGTCGCCCCCGGCGACGTCGTCGGGCTCGTCGGCCCCAACGGCGCGGGCAAGACGACCCTGCTGCGCATCCTCGCCGGCCGGCGCGCGCCCGAGGCCGGGTCGGTGACGCTCTCGCCGCCGACGGCGCAGGTCGGCTACCTCGTGCAGGAGGTCGAGCGGCAGGACGGGGAGAGCGTGCGCGCGTTCCTCGAGCGGCGCACCGGCGTCGCCGCTGCCCAGGCCGAGATGGACGCCGCGTCGGACGCGCTCGCGGCGGGCGGCGCGGGCGCGGACGACCGGTTCACGCAGGCGCTCGAGCGGTGGATGGCGCTGGGCGGTGCGGACCTCGACGCCCGGCTCGGGGCCGTCGCCGACGACCTCGGCCTCGGCGTCGACCTGGACCTGCCGATGACGGCGCTGTCCGGCGGGCAGGCCGCGCGGGTCGGCCTGGCGGCGCTGCTGCTGTCCCGGTTCGACCTGTACCTGCTCGACGAGCCGACGAACGACCTCGACGCCGACGGCCTCGACCGGCTGGAGGAGTTCGTGGCGCACGCGCAGGCGCCCGTGGTCGTCGTCAGCCACGACCGGGAGTTCCTCGCCCGGACCGTCACGACCGTCGTCGAGATCGACCGCAGCCTGCAGCGGGTCGCGACGTACGGCGGCTCGTACGACGCGTACCTGGAGGAGCGGTCCACGGCGCGCAGGCACGCGCGCGAGGCGTTCGAGGAGTACGCCGCCCGCCGCGACGCCCTGCAGGCACGGGCCCGCACGCAGCGGGCGTGGATGGAGAAGGGCGTGCGCAACGCGCGCCGCAAGGCCACCGACAACGACAAGAACGTCCAGCACCACCGCGGCGAGACGTCGGAGAAGCAGGCCGCGAAGGCGCGGCAGACCGACCGCATGATCGAGCGGCTCGAGGTCGTCGAGGAGCCGCGCAAGGAGTGGCAGCTGCGGATGAGCATCGCGGCGGCGCCGCGGTCGGGCGACGTGGTCGCCACCGCACGCGGCGCCGTGGTCCGGCGCGGTGCGTTCGTGCTGGGCCCGGTGGACCTGCAGCTCGACCGCCAGGACCGCGTCGCGGTCACCGGACCCAACGGGGCGGGCAAGTCGACGCTGCTGCAGGTCCTGCTGGGACGCGTCGCGCCCGACGCGGGCAGCGCGTCGCTCGGGCCGGGCGTCCTGGTGGGGGAGGTCGACCAGGCGCGCGCCGCGTTCGAGGGCGCGACACCCCTGGGCGACGCGTTCGCACGGCAGGTGCCGGACTGGACGACCGCGGACGTGCGCACGCTGCTCGCCAAGTTCGGGCTGGCCGGGCACCAGGTGCCCCGGCCCGCGTCGTCGCTCTCGCCGGGCGAGCGCACGCGGGCGGCCCTCGCGCTCCTGCAGGCGCGCGGCGTGAACCTGCTCGTGCTGGACGAGCCGACGAACCACCTCGACCTGCCGGCCATCGAGCAGCTCGAGCAGGCGCTGGAGTCGTTCGACGGCACCGTCCTGCTGGTCACGCACGACCGGCGGATGCTGGAGAACGTCCGGCTGACGCGCCGGTGGCACGTGGAGGACGGGCGGGTCACGGAGGTCGCGCCCGACTGATCCCGGCGGCGAGGGTGCCGCCGTGTCGGTGCCCCGGCGTAGCGTGCCGGCATGGCGGACGCCGCGCCGACGCGGGCGCTGACCGACTGGCTGCTGGACTCCGACCCGGCCCTGCGCTGGCAGGTCGAGCGGGACCTGCTCGGGCTGCCCCCGTCCGTCTGGGAGGCGACGCGGCGGCGGGTCGCCACCGAGGGCTTCGGGGCGCGGCTGCTCGCGCTGCAGGACCCGGACGGGCAGTGGGCGGGCGGCGCGTACTTCCCGGCCGGGTTCGACGTCGCGGCCGTCGAGACGCAGGGGCAGCCGTGGACGGCCACGACGTGGTCCCTGAACGCGCTGCGCGAGTGGGGCGTCGACGCCGACGTCCTGGCCGGGACCGCCGAGCTGCTGGACCGGAACGCGCGCTGGGAGTACGACGACCTGCCGTACTGGGGCGGCGAGGTCGACTGCTGCATCAACTCCTGGACCCTGTCCAACGGCCTGTGGCTCGGGGCGGACGTGGACGGGATCGTCGACTGGTTCCTCGCGCACCGGCTGGACGACGGCGGGTGGAACTGCGCGTGGGTGGAGGGGGCGACCCGGTCGTCGTTCCACTCCACGCTCAACGCCCTCAAGGGCCTGCTCGACCACGAGCGGGTGACCGGGGACCGCGGCCGGGTCCGCGCGGCGCGGCGCGCGGGGGAGGAGTACCTGCTGGTCCGCGGGCTCTTCCGGCGGCTGTCCACCGGGGAGCCCGTCGCACCGTGGGCGCTGCACCTGGCCTACCCGTTCCGCTGGTACTACAGCGCCCTCAACGCCGCGGACCACCTCCGCGCGGCGTCCCTGCACGACGGCACCCCGCCCGACCCCCGCATGGCCGACGCGATCGAGCACATCCGGGCGGCCCGGACGCCCGACGGCACCTGGCTGCAGGAGCGGCGCCACCCGGGCGAGGTGTGGTTCGAGGTCGACGTGCCGGCCGGTGCGCCGTCGCGGTGGCTGACGCTCGTCGCCACGCGCGTGCTGCGCTGGTGGGACGGCCCGGCCGGACCGGACGAGGCCTGACCCGACGCGGCCTGACCCGCCGCGGTGTTTGGCACGATGCCCGGGTGGACCACCCCGACGACGACGCCCCGCCCGCCGCGCCCGGGCTGCACGACCCCGAGGACGCGCTCGCGGCGGCGGTCGCCGGCGCACCCGCCACCGACGCCCCGGCCGGTGCCGAGGGCGGCACCGCCGCCGGCCCCGGCGGGCTCGACGACCACGTCGCCGCCTGGGTCGCGCGCGTCGTCGAGACGTACCCGCGACCCGTCCACCCGCTGACCCGCGAGTGGGACGTGTCCGTGCAGGGGCTCGTGCGGCTCGTGCCGCTGCTGCCGCGCTTCGCGACCGCACCGCTCGCACTGCTCGACCGCCTCGGGGCCGTGACGGTCGGGCCCGAGCGCGTGGGCCTGGACGGGACGGACGTCGAGTGGGACCGGGTCGTGGAGGTGCGCACCGAGCCCGCGTGGGCGTGCCTGTCCGCGGCGGCGCTCGAGGCGGACCTCGCGCGCTTCGTGACGGTCCTGCCGCCCGTCCCGGGCCGCGGCTGGCTGGTGCGCCGCGTCAGCGAGCTGCTCCTGTCGCTCTACCTCGCGGTGCTGCCCGCCGAGGGGGACGGCGCGCCCGTCGCGGACCTGGAGGCCGCGCTGGCCGAGGACGGCGGGCCGCTGCTCGACCACGTGGTGACGTCGGTGACGTTCACGCGTCGGTTCGGCCAGGGCGAGGCGACGGCGAGCGTGCCGTCCGCGCTGCTCCAGCTCGCGCTGCCGGGCACGGCGGAGGTGATCGTGCGGACGGCCCGCGACCGCGGGGTCGCCGTCACCCGCCTCGCCCCGGAGGAGACGGGGGTCGGCTCGGTCGTCACCCGCGCGGCGACCTGGCGGCGCACGGCGCTGACGCTGCGCGACGACGTCGCCGCGCGCTGGGGCGGCCGCTGACACCGCGCCGGTCGCGTCTCGTGACGTCGCGAGCCCGGCACGACACACCCGGGGGCGTGGCGGACAGGGGGAGGGCATGAGTCACGACGCACGTGCTCCCGACCGGGAGCAGACCTTCCGGACGCTCTACGACGCGCTCTACGCCGACCTGCACCGCTTCGTCCAGCGGCGGGTGCACCCCGACCACGCCGACGACGTCGTCGCGGAGGCGTTCCTCGTCGTCTGGCGGCGCCTCGACGACGTGCCGCCCGCCCTGGACGACGCCCGCGCGTGGGTCTTCGGCGTCACGCGCCACGTCCTGCTCAACGAGCGTCGCGGCGAGCAGCGGCGCCGCGCCCTCGGCGTGCGCCTCGCCGACGCCGGCACGTGCGGCGTCCACGGGACCGAGGCGGACGGCGTCGTGCGGCGCGTCGACCTGGCCGCCGCGTGGCACCGGCTCTCCGAGACCCACCAGGAGGCCCTCGCGCTCGCGGTGCTCGACGGCCTCGACGCGCCGCGGGCCGCCGCCGTCCTCGGCATCTCGCCGGTCGCGTTCCGGCTGCGCCTCAGCCGCGCCCGCCGCGCGCTCCGCCTCCACCTCGACCACCTGCCCGCCCGGGGCCACGCCCCGGCCCGCCTCACCGAAGGGGCCACGACGCCGTGAACCGCACCGACCACCTCACCGCAGCCCTGCGCACGCTCGACCCCGCCGACCCCGCGTCGACGCCCACGGCGCCCGCGCGCGCGCCGACCTCGCGGCGATCCTCGCCACCGACCCCGTCACCCCGGCCACCCCGGGCCGCCGCGCCCCCGCCGCGGGCCGCCGGCGCGCCCGTGCCCGTCGCGCTGCCGCGCTGGCCGGCGCGGCCGCCGCGGTCGCGGGCGTGCTGGTCGTGACACCTGCGCTGACCGGCGGCGACCGCGCCTTCGCCACCTGGACCGCCGCGCCTGGCGACCTCACGGGGCCGCAGCGGGCCGACGCCGTGGCCGGCTGCCGGGACGGGATGCGGCACGCGGCCGGCGAGCACACCGACGCGCTCGCGGACGCCCGGCCGGCCGTCGCCGAGCGACGGGGCGCGTGGACCACCGTGGTGCTCGCGGGGCCCGGCGGGTTCTCCGCGCTGTGCGTCACCGACTCCTCGGCCGGGTTCTTCAGGGACGGCATGGTCGGCTCGGTGGGCGTCGCGACGGGCCACGTCGAGCCGGCGCCCCGCGAGGTCCGCGCCACCGACCTGGGAACCGGCTCGATGTCCGCCGGGGACGTGTCGCTCGCGGCGGGGGCCGTCGGGACGGACGTCGTGGGGGTCCGGTACGCCAGCGCCTCCCGGGGGGACGTCGTGGCGACGGTCGCCGAGGGACGCTTCGCCCTGTGGCTGCCGGGCGACGAGCTGCGGGACGCGCCCCGCGCGGGCGTCGACGTGCAGGTGACCTACCGCGACGGCACCACGGGCACCGCCCGCCTGACGCTCTGACGACCCCCGGCGGTGACCGCCGTGACCCCGCGGTCCGTCAGCACCCGTCCGCGCACGTGCTGACGACCAGCGGGGTCACGGCCCGCCGGCGGGGGTCGTGAGCGGACGGCCGTGCACGACCCCCCGGTCGGCGGTACGTCGGCCCGACCTCCGGCGCTGTCGCTCAGCGCGGGACCGCCACCCCCGTCCGGTACGCCCACACCACGGTCTGCAGCCGGTCCCGCGTGCCGAGCTTCGTCATCGCGCGCCCCAGGTGGGACTTCACGGTGGACGGCTCCACGAACAGCGCGGCAGCGATCTCCGCGTTCGACATGCCCTCGGCGAGCAGGCGGACGATGTCGCGCTCGCGGGGGGTCAGCAGGCCGTCCGCCTCGGAGGGGTCCGGCGCGGGCCGGCGGCGCGCGAACTCGGCGATGACGCGGCGGGTCACGGTCTGGTCCACCATCCCCTCGCCGCGGGCCAGGCGGCGGATGGCCTCGGCGAGGTCGGCCGGGTCGGTGTCCTTGAGGACGAACCCGCTCGCGCCCGCCTCGAGCGCGCCGAACACGTAGTCGTCGAGGTCGAACGTCGTGACCACGAGGACCGCGGGCAGGTCCCCGTCGCGCTCGGCGACGATCTGCCGGGTGGCCGCCAGGCCGTCACCGCCCGGCATGCGCACGTCCATGCAGACGACGTCCGGCCGGGTGCGCCGGACCATCGCGACCGCCTCCGGCCCGCTGGACGCCTCGCCGACCACCTCCAGGTCGCCGGCGTCCTCGAGCAGCACGCGGAACCCCGCCCGCACCACGGCCTGGTCGTCCACCAGCGCCACCCGGATCATGCGCGTCCTCCCTCGTCGTCCACCGGCACGTGCAGCCGCACGCGCCACCCGCCGTCGCCCGTGCGACCCGCCTCGAGCCGGCCGCCCACGAGCGCGGCCCGCTCACGCATGACCGCGAGACCCGTGCCGCCGCGCTCCCCGTGCACGACCGCGGCGCCCGGTGCGGCCGGCCCGTTCACCACGTCGAGCACGACCGCGCCCGCCTCGGCGGCGAGCCGCACCCGCACCGCGCCGCCGGGGGCGTGCTGGCGCGCGTTCGTCAGCGCCTGCTGCGCCACCCGGTACACCGACACGTCGGCGAGCGGCGGCAGCGGCGGCACCTCCCCGTCCCGGTCCAGGTGCACGTCGTCGCCCAGGGCCCGTGCGGCGGCGACGAGGTCGTCGAGCGCCGCGGCCCCGGGCACCGGCGCGAGCGCGTCCCGCTCGTCGTGGCGCAGCAGGCCGACGACCTGGCGCAGGTTGTCGAGCGTCTCGCGGCCCTGGTCGCGCAGCCAGGCGGCCCCGGCCCGGGCGGCGTCGGGGTCGCGGCCGACGAGCCGCTCGACGGCCGCCGCCTGCACCACCATGCCCGACAGGTGGTGCGCCGCGACGTCGTGCAGCTCGCGCGCCAGGCGCGCCCGCTCGTCGGCGACGGCAGCCCGCACGCGCGCGTCCCGCTCACGCTCGAGCTGTTCGGCGCGCTCCTGCAGCAGCCGCAGGTGCTCGCGCCGGGTCGCCAGGTAGATCCCGACGAGCACCGAGAGCCCCCAGACGACGACGGCCGAGATCGTGTGCTGCAGCACCGTGTCCACGCCGCCGCCGCGCACGGCCGCCGCCGCACCGCTCGCGACGGCCTCGACCGCCGCGACGGACCACGCCGCCCGCAGCGCGCGCGCGGCGGGCAGGGTGGTGCCGAGGGTGGCTGCCGCCACGAACGCGGCGAGCGTGCGCACCGACATGTCGGGGGCCAGCGCGACGAGCGCCACCTGCGTGGCGACCACGAGCGCGACGCACGCCGCGAGCCGCACCCGCCGCACGGCGAGCGCGAGCGACTGCACCGCGACGAGCAGCAGCACCCACCGCTCCACGTCCGGCGCGGGGACGTCCTCGGGGGCGGCCAGCGCGGTCGTGCCCACGGTCACGAGGAGCATGAGCACGGCCGTCGCGACGGCCAGCACCACGTCGCGGGCGAACGGGCCCAGGGCCCCGAGGGGCGGCAGGCGCGCGGCCCACCACCCCTCGGTGCCCGTGCCCCGGGCGGTCTCCATGGCGGTCATCCTCCCGTGCCGCCGGTCAGTACGTGATGTCCGGCGAGAGAAGGAGCATCCCGTTCGCCGCGACGTCGACCGCGGCGAACGCGACCAGCACGACGGTCGCCGCCGTGACGCGCCACCAGCCGGTGCGGGCGCGGACCTCCGCGACGACCCGCCAGCCGGCCGCGACCAGACCGAGCACCGCGACCAGGGTGAGGGCCTGCGCGCCGCGGACCAGCAGGTCCGGCACGGCCTGCAGCCCGAGCACGGCGAGCAGCACGTACACCCACAGGGCCACGGCGAGGACCGCGGCGACGGCGGCGAGGCGCGTGAGCAGGCGCGGCACGCGCAGGCGGGCGGCGGGGTCGGTGGCGGCGCGGTCGATGGTGGTGGGGTCGGTCGCGGCGGGAGCGGTGCGGGCCGTCGGCGGTGCGGCCGCGAGCGTCCCGGTGCTGCCGCCGGTGGCGTCGCCGGCCGTGGCCCAGGCGCTCGTCGGGAACCCGCCGGTCGTCCCGGCGTCGACGTCCTCACCGCCGGCGCCGTGCACGGCCGGGACGGTGCCACCGGTCGTCACCGCGCGCCGGGCGCGCACCCGGCGGACGAGCGCGCCCACCGGCCACGCGAGCACCGCGAGGAGCAGCACGGCCGTCCCGCCCAGCAGCAGGGGTGCGAGCGCCGCGCGCCACGGCGTCAGGGGCGCGAGCGACATGGCGGAGTCGTGCCCGACCAGCTCGACCCGGCCGGCGTCGTCGGTCCGCACCGCGAGGCGACGGTCGCCGTCCACCTGCTGGTACACCCACGGTTCGACCTCCTCGTACGTGGACGGGCGCATCGTGCCGACGCCGGGGCTGAAGCGGACGCGGTCGCCGTCGACGACCTCGGCCGTGATCGGCTGCAGCGGCCCGACGCCGGTGAGGAACGTCGTGTGGAACCCGCGCGTGCTCTCGTAGCTGCCGGCCAGGGCCTGCGCGTGCTCGGCGCGGGTGGCGGCGTCGACGGTGCTGGTGGTGGCCTCGTCGGCGGGGAAGTACCGGTCGGCGAAGGCGGTGAGCAGGTCCTCGCGCAGCAGGTACGCGGCGCTGTCGACCCCGGTGCTGCTCAGCGAGAGGTACACGCCCGTGTCGTCGTCGGGCCACAGCTGCAGGTGGGAGTGGAACGCGGTGGTGTCGCCGCCGTGCCCGACGACGCGGTGGCCGTTGCGGGACTCGTCGAACCAGCCGAGCCCCATCCGCTCGCCCTGTGCGAGCGCGCCGAGCGCGTCCGCGTCGAGCGCGGGACGCTGCATGAGGTCGCGCGTCGCGGCGGACAGCATCTCCTCGCCCTCGCCCTCGCCCTCGCCCTCGCCCGTGTGCCCGAGGTGGGCGAGCATGAAGCGCGCCATGTCGGTCGCCGTCGCGCTGAAGGCGCCGGCCGGCGGCTGCCCGACCACCTCGAAGCCCAGCGGCTCCTCGTCCGACGTCGGGTAGCCCAGCGCGACGTCGTCCGCGAGGTCGTCCGGCAGCGGCTGCGCGAACGACGAGGAGTCCATCCCGGCCGGTGCCAGGACGTGCTCGGCGACGTACTGCTCGAACGGCTGCCCGCTCACGGCCTCCACGACGTACCCGGCGAGCGCGTTGCCGTAGTTGGAGTACGCCGGCGTGGTGCCCGGCTCGTACACCTGCACCGGCGGCGCCTCGACGAGGCTGCGGCGCAGGTCCGGCGTGGTGCCCTCCGCGCCGATGAGCCCGGCGACGCGCTCCTCGAAGCCCGCGGTGTGCGTGAGCAGGTGCCGCAGCGTGACGGGGTGCGGCAGGTCCAGGCCGAGCTGCGTGTACCGCTCGACGTCCGTGTCCAGGTCCACCTCGCCCCGCTCGACGAGCTGCATGACCGCGGTCGCCGTGAGCATCTTCGAGACCGAGCCGACGCGGAACAGCGTGCGCTCGGGGTCGACCGGCGTGCCGGCCGCGACGTCGGCCACGCCGAAGCCGCGCGCGGTGACGACCTCCCCGTCGTGGACAACCGCCACGGTCGCGCCCGCGATCCGGGACTCCTCGAGCGCCTCGGGCACGGTGCCGTCGAGCCAGGCGTCGACGTCGGCGCGGGTGAGGCCGGCGTCCGACGCGGCCTGCGGCGGGGGTGGTGCGGGCACGTCCGCGGCGGCTCCGCCCGCGCACGCGGCGAGCGTCGTGACGAGCGCGGCCCCGACGACCGCCAGGGCGGTGCGCCGGGTGCCGGGACGGCGGGTGCGAGGGTCCGTGTGCATGGTGTCCTCCTGCCGCCGCGAGGGCCCGGGGGATCCGGGCGAGGGCCTCACGACCATGCGTCCATGCTGGTCAGCCTGGGTTCGCCACCGCTTCGGGCGCGGTGGCGAACCTCGTGTGCGACCTCTGGGGGAGGAGCGGGCGACGGACGTCGCCCGCGGGACGCAAACCGCCCTACGCCGTCCCCGCGCGCACCAGGCCCGTCTCGTACGCGAGCACGACGGCCTGCACGCGGTCGCGCACGCCGAGCTTGGCGAGGATCCGCCCGACGTGCGTCTTCACGGTCGCCTCCGAGAGGAACAGCGCGGCCGCGACCTCGGCGTTCGACGAGCCCTCGGCGACGCAGCGCAGCACCTCCAGCTCGCGTGGCGTCAGGTCGGCCAGGCGGGGGTGCGGCGCGTGCGGGTCCGGCGCCGCGCCCGACTCCGGGAACCGCCCCGCGAAGAGCTCGAGCATGCGGCGCGTGACGCGGGGCGAGACGACGGCGTCGCCGGACGCGACCGTCCGCACGGCCTCGACGAGGTCGGCGGGCCGCGCGTCCTTGAGCATGAAGCCGCTCGCCCCGGCCCCGAGCGCCGCGAACGCGTACTCGTCGAGGTCGAACGTGGTGAGCACGAGCACGCGCACCTCGGGGTGCGCCTCCACGACCCGCCGCGTGGCCTCGATGCCGTCCACGCCCGGCATGCGCACGTCCATGAGCACGACGTCCGGGCGCAGGGCGCGGACCTGCTCGACCGCCGTCGCGCCGTCGCCCGCCTCGCCGACGACGTCCACGACGCCGGAGCTCTCGAGGATGAGCCGGAACCCCACCCGGACCAGCGGCTGGTCGTCCACCAGCAGGACCGTCGTCATGCGTCTCCCTCGTGCCACGGCAGCAGCGCGCGCACGCGCCACCCCCGACCGTGCGGACCGGCCTCCACCGTGCCGCCGAACACCGCGGCCCGCTCGGACATCCCGACCACGCCGCGCCCGCTGCCGGTGGTGCGGACGCCGGGCGTGCCGCCGCCCCCGTCGGTGACGACGACCTCGACGGCGTCCGGGCCCCGGCGCACCTCGACGTGCACGTCGGCGGTGGCGGGCGCGTGCCGCAGCGTGTTCGTCAGCGACTCCTGGACGATGCGGTAGACCGCGAGCTGCACCGCCGGGTCGAGCTCCTCGAGGCCCGTGACCGCGAGGCCCGACGTCCGTACCGGCAGCCCCGCGGTGCGGGCGCGCTCGACGAGCCGGGCCAGGTCGAGGCTGCCCGGCTGCGGCTCGAGCGGCGCCCCGGCGTCGGTGCCGGGCGCGCGCGCGCCGGCGTCCTCGTGCAGCACGCCGAGGATCCGTCGCATGTCCCCGAGCGCGGCGCGCCCGGTGTCGACGAGCTCGTCGAGGGCCGCCCGGGCCCGCTCGGGCGCGACGTCGAACGCGGCGGACGCCCCGCCGCCCAGCGCGACCATGACGGAGATGCTGTGCGCGACGACGTCGTGCATCTCGCGCGCGATCTGCGCGCGCTCGGACGCCTGGGCGAGCCGGGTGCGCTGCGCCTGCTCCTCGGCCCGCGCACGGGCGGCCTCGGCGAGCGCGGCGGCGCGCTGGCGCCGGGCGTGCACGAGGGTGCCGACCCCGACGGCGACGAGCGCCAGCACCAGTGCGGGCCCGGCGGTGACCCACCAGGACGCGCTCGTCGCGAAGCCGAACGGGCCGCTGCCCGTGGTGCGCGCGAACGCGGCGTCGTCGGAGCGGTCGACGCCGAGCATCTTCGCCCCGACCGTGAGCGCGAGCGGGAACGCGCGCGCCGCCACCAGCAGCGCGAGCACGCCCGCACCCGCCACGGCCCACACGGCACGTGCGCGCCCCGACGCCGCGACGCCGTACAGCGCGAGCGCGAGGCCGAGGTCGAGGCCGTTCGTCGCCCCCGTCAGCGCGAGCGACGCGACGCCGAGGCCCGCCATGACGGCCGCGACCGTCACCGGGCGACGACGGCGCCACAGGAGCGCGACCGCGCCCGCGAGCGTCAGCACGAGCGACGCGAGCTGCATGAGCAGCAGCCGCCCGTCGTCCACGACCTCGTGCAGCCAGTACATCGAGTCGGCACCCAGGCCGAGCAGCAGGGCCCAGCCGGTGAAGACGACGACGACGGCGGCGTCGGCGGCGCGGTCGACGAGGCCGGGGTGCCGGACGAGGAACCGGCGGAGCGCCGCGGTCGCGCGGGGAGCGCGACGGTCGCCCGTCGTCGGCCCGTCGCCCATGCCACCTCCTCGCCCGTCCGTGCATCCTCCCAGCCCACCGGTGACGGGCGCGGCGGGGCGGACGGCCGCAGCCGCCCGCCCCGCCGCCGAGCCCGTGCTCAGGCGTCCCTCCGGTGCAGGAGCACGGCCGCCAGAGCGAGCGCGCCGACGGCCCACGCGAGCATGACGCCGTACCCGGTCCACGGGGGCAGGTCGCTGTTCACGGACGTGATGACGGACCCGAAGGCGTCGTTCGTGACCAGCCGCGCACCGGCGCTCGTGGGCAGGTACTGGACGGCGTCGCGCAGCGGGTCCCACGGGATCATCCCCAGGCCGTTCTCGACGACCAGCAGCAGGCCGAGCACGACCGCGATCCCGGCGGCGCTGCTGCGCACGAGCGCACCCACCGCGAACGCGAGGGCGGACGCCGTGGCGAGGAACAGCGGGACGCCGGCCATGATCCGCAGGTCGTCCGGGTCCGTGAGGTCGACGGGCATGCCCCCGGCCGCGAGCGACGGGGCGGCGGCGGCCCACCCGACGCCGACCAGGACGACCGACGCCACGAGCACGGCGGCGACGGTGACGAGCAGCTTGGCGGCCAGCGCCGGGACGCGGGTGGGCGCGGCGACGAGCGTCGAGCGGATCTGCCCGGTGCCGTACTCGCCGGCGATGCTCAGCACGCCGACGGTGCTGAACGCGAGCAGCGCCGTCGTGACGCCCGCCGTGGCGTACACGGACCCGAGACGGTCCGGGTCGGGGTGCTCGGCGGCGACGGCGCTGACGCTCCACGACTGCATCCCGGCGAACGCCGCACCGAGCAGCACGCCGGCGCCGAGCACCCACCAGGTCGAGCGCAGCGAGCGGAGCTTGATCCACTCGGCGCGCAGCAGGCGGCCGAAGCCCACGGGCCGGACGGCCACGCGCGGGGGTGTCGTGGCGGCGGTGGGGACGAGGACGGTCATCGGTGGTCTCCTGCGGTGCGGCGGGGCGAGGGCGTGGCGTCGGCGGAGCGGTACTCGACGGCGCCGGCGGTCAGCTGCAGGTAGGCGTCCTCGAGCGACGTCTCGACGGGGGCGAGGCCGTGCAGCACGAGGCCGGCCGCGGCCGCGACGGCGGCGATCGCGGGCGGCGTGCTCCCGGTCACCTCGAGCGTGTCGTGGGCGAGGGACGTGACCTCGACGCCCGGGTCGCGCACGAGCACGGCCGCCAGCCGGGCGGCGGACGGCGTGCGCACGTGCACCGCGGAGGACTGCGCGCGGGCGACGACCTCGGCGACGGGCGCGTCGGCGATGACCCGGCCCCGCCCGACGACGACGAGGTGGTCCGCCGTGAGCGCCATCTCGGACATCAGGTGCGAGGACAGGAACACGGTGCGTCCCTCGGCGGCGAGGCCGCGCAGCAGGGTGCGGACCCACAGCACCCCCTCCGGGTCCAGGCCGTTGACCGGCTCGTCGAGGATCAGCGTGCGGGGGTCGCCGAGCAGTGCGGCGGCGATGCCGAGGCGCTGCCCCATCCCCAGGGAGAAGGTCCCCGCCCGCGTGCGCGCCACCGACGTCAGGCCGGTCGCCTCCATCACCTCGTCGACCCGCCGCCGGCCGATGCCGTGCGTCGCGGCCTGCGCGAGCAGGTGGTCGCGGGCGCTGCGGCCCGTGTGCACGGCCCTGGCGTCGAGGAGCGCCCCGACCTCCCCGAGCGGTGCGGGGTGCCGGGCGTACGGCCGGCCGTTGACCGTGACGGTCCCGCTCGTCGGCCGGTCCAGGCCGACGATCATCCGCATCGTCGTCGACTTCCCCGCGCCGTTGGGTCCGAGGAACCCCGTCACGGCGCCCGGGCGGACCGTGAAGGTCATCCCGTCGACGGCGGTCCTGTCCCCGTACCTCTTCGTCAGCCCTGCGACCTCGATCATCCGTCCTCCTGCGTCCGGTGTGCCCCGAACGTAGGAGCGGGCGGCACGGCGCCGGGACGCCCGCGCGGACCACATCGGCCGGGCGGCGCCGTACGCCGTGAGGACGACGGCGTCATCCCCGCGGCACCGGCGGGTCGGCGCGCCGGGTGCAGTTCTCACCCCGACGTGCCGATGGGCAGGTGTACGTGACGCACGCCTGTCCCGCTCCTCACAGCGAGCCGGACGGGGAGGAGGAGCCATGGCCGTGAGCACCGTCGCAGCCGAGCGCGTGGACGCGCGGGCGAGCGTGCCGGTGAACGGTGCGGGTGACGGCGCCGTGCAGGTCCCCGTGCAGGTCCCCGCGCGCGTCCCGGTGCCCTGCGCCGCGCGCCCCGGCACCGCGCTGTGGCACATCGACGGGCCGTGCTGCTGCTTCGTCGGCGGACCGCCCCCGGAGTTCGCGCCGAGCGTGCGGCCGACCGCGGGCTGACGGGGCGCGCGCCGCGGCCGTGTCGGAGGCGCCCGGTACGGTCGGTTTCGTCCGACCCACCCAGGCGAGGGGGCTCACCATGGCGCACGGCGACATCACGCACATCGACATCCCCGTGACCGACATGCAGCGGGCGACGCAGTTCTACGGCGCGCTGTTCGGCTGGCGGATCCAGGAGTACCCGGGCTTCGAGGGCTACCCGATGTGGCAGGCCCCGAACGGGATCAGCGGCGGCGGGCTCGCCCCGCGCAGCGAGGGCTTCACGAGCCCGCGCAGCTACGTCGAGGTCGACTCGATCGAGGACGTGCTGGCCCGGGTCACCGAGCTGGGCGGCGAGGTGCGCCTGCCGCGCACCCCGATCGACGAGACGAGCTGGTTCGCGTCCGTCGTCGACCCGGACGGCAACGAGATCGGGCTGTACGAGGGGTCGACCGCCGGGCAGGACGTCCCGGACGAGGGCTGAGGCCCGCACGGGGACGCGACGGGGCCCGGCCACCCCGTGGTGACCGGGCCCCGTGGTGCACGCGCCGCGGACGTCGCCGTGCGCGGCAGGCGGCTCAGCGCAGCAGCGTCTGCGCCCGCTCGTACTGCTGCGGCACGACCGGCTCGACCCCCAGCTCGAGCGCGGCGCGCAGCGGCCAGTACGGGTCCGCGAGCAGCGGACGGGCCAGGGCGACGGCGTCGGCCGAGCCGTCGGCCAGCACCTGCTCTGCCTGAGCGGGGTCGGTGATCATCCCGACGGCCACGGTCGGCACGCCGGCCTCGGCGCGGATGCGGGCGGCGAACGGCACCTGGTAGCCCGGGCCGGCCGGGATCCGCACGCCCGGCAGGTTGCCGCCGGTGGACACGTGCACCATGTCGACGCCCAGCGGGGCGAGGTCGGCGGCCAGGCGGACCGTGTCGTCCGCGGTCCAGCCCGCGGGCTCGACCCAGTCCGTCGCGGAGACCCGCACGAGCACGACGACGTCCTCCGGGACCGCCCCGCGCACGGCCTCGACGACCTCGCGCACGACGCGGGTCCGGTTCTCGAAGGAGCCGCCGTACTCGTCGTCGCGGCGGTTGCTGTCGGGGGAGAGGAACTGGTGCAGCAGGTAGCCGTGCGCCGCGTGCACCTCGACCACGTCGTAGCCGGCCTCGACCGCCCGCACGGCGGCGTCCGCGAACGCGCGCACGACGTCGCCGACCTCGTCGGTCGTCAGCGCCCGCGGGGCGGGGTGGCCGTCGGCGAACGGCACCGCGCTCGGCGCCACGGTCTGCCAGCCGCCCTCCTGCGCGCCCAGCAGCGCACCGCCGCGCCAGGGGGCGTCCGTGCTCGCCTTGCGACCCGCGTGGGCCAGCTGCACGCCGGCCTTCGCGCCCTGCGCGTGGGCGAGCGCCGTGAGACGGCGGTGCCCCTCCCGCTGGGCCTCGTTCCACAGCCCGAGGTCGAACGGCGTGATGCGCCCCTCGGCCGTGACCGCCGTCGCCTCGGTGATGACGAGCGCCGCGCCGCCCGCCGCGCGCGAGCCGTAGTGCTGCACGTGCCAGTCGTGCGGCACCCCGGCCGCGGGTCCGCTCGGCTCGGCCGAGTACTGGCACATCGGCGCCATCCAGACCCGGTGCGGGAACGTGACACCGCGCAGCGTGAGCGGCGTGAACAGGGCGGGCGTGCTCATCGAGGTCCTTCCGTGGATGGGGCGGCGCGCGGGCGCGACCGCCTCGAGGGTCAACCGGACCCCACCGTGCCGTCTTCCGTGCGGGACCTCGGCACGCGCTCCCTGTGGCGCGTCCCACACGCCGAACGGGTGACGGCCCTCATCCGGGACGCGGCGGATGCCGATGCGCACCGGTGCGGTACCTGCGCTGCCGCCCGCCGGACCCGGCGCGCCGCCCACGACCCACCGAGGTGCCCGTGCCCCGTGCCCGCACCGGTCCGTCCGTCGCCGCGCCGACGGGCCGGCCGCTGTGGTGGGTGCGCTCGGTGCACGCGCCCGCCGGCGGCGCGGACGCGGCCACCGTGGTCGTCCACGGCGTCGCGAGCGCGGCCCGGCCCGACGGCACCGTCGTGGACGTGGGCGCCGTCCCCGCCGGGGCGGCGCTGGCCGGTCGCGTGGGACGCGTCAGCGCACGCGCCGACTCGCTCCGCCTGCTGCGCGTGGAGCTGCTGGGCGAGCACGCGCCGGCCGCGCCCCGCCTCGTCCTGGTCGAGCGGGTGCGGCCCGACGCGGATCCCGCCGGTGCCGAGCTCGCCGCGTTCGACCACGCGGCCGTCGCGGCGCTGGCCGCGGGCGTCGGGGCGTACGTGCCTCCCGGGACCGTGCTGACCGCGGGGGACGCCGTGCGCCTCGGCCTGCGCGCCGCCGCCGGCGTCGGCGTGGTCGCGTGGTGCCCGTCGACCGGGGACGTGCGGGCGGTGCACGTCGAGCCCGGCCGCCGTGACGGTGCCGCGGTCGCGACGTTCCTGCTGGTCGCCGCGGGCGGTGCGTGCGCGGCCCGGGACTGGCCGCCGCTGCAGGGCCTCGACGTGTCGGCCGGCACCCGCGCCGGAGCAGGCCTGCGTGTCCGGCGTCGTGCCGCTCGGCGGCCGCCCGCTCCGGTCCCGTCCCCGCGCCGGGTCCCCCTCCTGCCGCGTCCCGTGCCACCGCAGGAGGGCTGACGCGGCCCACGGCCCGTCGGTCCGCCACGCCTGCGGGTGCGGGCGCTCGGACGCCGTCGTACGGTCGCGCCAGCGCCGGCCGTCCCGGGCGGCCCGACGGCAGGAGCCCGCGTGACCGCCACCGCCAGCACCGTCGACGGCGCCGCCGAGGAGGCGGGACGCGTGGCCAGGACCCCGGACGACGCGCCGCGGAATCCCCGCGCGGTCGTGGCGCTGCTCCTGCGGGGCCCCGGCGGCGTCGTCCGCGCGGTCGGGCTCGTCTGCGTCGTCGTCGGGCTGTCCGCCCGCGGACCGGTGGACGCCGCCCTGTTCGCGCTCGTCCTGGCCGGGCTCGTCGTGCCGCTCGCCGGGCGCGTCGCCCCGGGGCTGGACGCCGCGTACGGCGTCGGCCTGCTCGCGGCGGCCTGGTGCGGCGCGCTCGGCCTGTACGAGCGGGTCGCGTGGCTCGACGTCGCGGCGCACCTCGTCGTGACGGGGCTGGTCGCCGCCGTCGCCCACCTCGTGGTGGCACGGCGCACGGGTGCCGTCGTCGAGCCCGCGCACGCGACCGGGCCGGCCGCCCGGTTCGCGTCGGTCGCCGTCACCGCGAGCCTCGGCCTCGCCCTGAGCGTCGCGTGGGAGGTCGGCGAGTACCTCGGCAACGCCTACGTCGACGCGGAGATCCACGTCGGCTACGCCGACACGGTCGGCGACCTCGTCATGGGCGGGCTCGGGTCGGCGGTCGCCGGGGTGGTCCTCCTGCGGCGCCGGTCGGCGGCCTGATCCGTCGGCCGGGGGCCGTCAGAGCAGCACGGACCCGCAGGACGGGCCGCGCACGCCCTCGACCTCCGTCCAGGCGACCCACCGCCAGGGCTCCTCGGCGCCACCGTGCGCGGACCGGTCCGGCAGGCCGTCCAGCAGGGCCGCGGGCAGGTGCGCCGACCAGTGCCCCGCGCCGTAGGACGTCAAGACGTCGTCCACGCTCCCGAGGAGCGTGCCCTCCTCGCGCAGCCACCCGTCGGCGGTGGCGACGCCGTGCGGCGTCTCGACACGCTCGGGCACGCCGTCGCGCAGGTCCACCGTCACGACGCGCGCGGGCTCGCCCGCGCCGGTCTCGATCCGCAGCCCGAGGCGCACCGCGCCCTCCGGGACGTCGTCCAGCCGCCAGCTCACGTCGAGCGTCCCCCCGTCCGTGCGGAACCGCCGCGTGATCCCGAGCCGGGTCTCGTGCACGTCGCCCGCGCTCCAGGACAGGTCGGCACCGACGAGCGCCGCGGGCGGACCGTCGGCCGCCGCCGTGCCCGTGGCCGGGTCGGTCCCGTCGGTGCCCGGTGTGCAGGTCGTGGCGCCGGTCGCCGGCCCGCTCGACGTCGCCAGCCCGAACGCCGCCCCGAGGGCGCACGCCAGGGCGGCCGCGACCGTGACGGGCACCGAGGGGCGCTCCGGGCCGCGCGGACCCGCGAGCCGCTCGACCCACCGGACGCGACGCACGACGCGCGTCTGGACCACCTCGGTCCCCGCGAGCCCGTCCGCGAAGGTCCAGCCGCGCGGGTGCCACAGCGGGCGCAGGTACCCGATGAGCAGCACCGCGTCGAGCAGGTGCAGCAGGGCGCGGCCGACCGCGCCGAGCAGGCCCGTCGGCCGGCCGTCGACGCGGCGGACCACCGCGATGCCGAGCACCCGCTTGCCCGGGGTCGCCCCGGTCCAGCCCTGGCACGCCAGCAGGGCGGCGAGGGCGACCAGGGCGACGGGCCACGTCGCCACGCCCTGCAGGTCCCGCCCGTCGCCGGTCACCGCGCCGAGCATCGGCACCGCCGGCCCGAAGTCGCCGCGCCCGCCGAGCAGGAACGTCACCGTCCCACGACCCAGCCGTCGAGGACCGCCGCCAGCACGCGGCGCCACCACGGCGCGATCCACGGGGCGTCGGCGGCGGGCAGCTCGGTCGCGCGGTCGAGCCCCGTCGTCGTCACCACGGGCCGATGCTGCCACCACCGAGGTCGTCGCGGGGCCGGTTCGGGCCGGCCTCTGTGCCACGATGCGGCGGGCCGGTCCGCGCGGTCGCGTCGTCGCCGGCCCGGCCCGTCGCGTCGGCACCCGCCGGCGCCGCCCCCTCGGAGGTCCGCCGTGCCCACGACCGTCGACCTGACGATCCGCCCCGACGACCCGCACCGCCCCGACGTGCTCGCGCTGCTCGAGGAGCACCTGGCGGACATGTACGCGACGTCCCCGGCGGAGTCCGTGCACGCGCTGGACCCCGCGTCGCTCGTCGGCCCGGGCCTGACGTTCTGGACGGCGCGCGACGCGACGGGCGCCCTGCTCGGCTGCGCCGCGCTCAAGCAGCTCGCGGCGGACGACGCCGAGCTGAAGTCGATGCGCACGGCCGGCGCCGCCCGCGGGCGCGGCGTCGGGGGTGCGCTGCTCGCGCACGTCCTGGCCGAGGCGGTCGCGCGGGGGTGCCGCACGGTGCACCTCGAGACGGGCACGCAGGAGTACTTCGCCCCGGCCCGCCGGCTGTACGCGCGCGCCGGCTTCGTCGAGTGCCCACCGTTCGGCGACTACGTCGAGGACCCGCACAGCGTGTTCTACCGGCGGGACCTCCAGGGCGGGGCGCCGACGCCCGGACGGGGCGCCGCGCCGCACGGGTGAGGCGGGGCGCGGGTGAGGCGGGGCGCGGGTGAGGCCGGGCACGGGCGAGGCGGGGCACGGGTGAGGCCGGGCGCGGGTGAGGCGGGGCACGGGCGAGGCGGGCACGGCGAGGGCCGGGACGCACCGCGCGTCCCGGCCCTCGCCGTCGTCGCCCGCCGTCAGGGTGACGGCTTGAGCGGGTCGTGCCCCAGCGACATGAGCCGGTGCCGCCACTCGGCGCTGCCCGCCTCGGGCTCGGGCTCGTCGCCGCGCTCGGCGCGCACCTCGGCGACCACCGAGCGCATGACCTCGACGTCGTCGGGCGTGAGGTCGGTGCGGCGCTTCGCGAGGATCGCGAGCACCGTGCGGGAGCGCTCGTCACCGGCCTGGTCCGGCTCGGTCTCGGTCGTCGTGCCCGCGGCCTGCGTCGCCAGCCACTCCTGCAGCTCGCGCGAGGTCATGTTCACGACCGTGTGGAAGTCCTCCCACAGGTCGTCGTCGACGGGGCTGTCCGCCATGTCGTCCCCTTCCGTCGGTGCCGGTGCGTGCGTCAGGAGCGGCCGAGCCGCTCCTTGAGCAGCGCCTTGCCCTGCTCGGCGCCCTTGCGGCTCTCGGCCTGCGCCCGCCGGAAGAAGTCCGCCAGGTCGCTGTCGCCGTCGCGCTCGGCGTCCTGGATGTAGCCCTCGAGGCGCAGGACGTTGCTCAGGCACGTCTCCGTAAACCAGATGACGTTGTAGTCCTTGTCCTTGGTCCCGGTGACGGACCCGGTCTCGCTGTCGCTCATCGTGCGCTCCTCTCGCTCCGGGTGGTGCGGTGCGTCGGGAGCGGCCGTCCGGCGGCCGTGCCCGACGGCACCCACGCTAGGGCGGAGGGCGCGCCCGGGCGCGTCGAGCGTGCGGCGCTGCGGCTGCACCGCGCGGGCCCGGACGTCGGCAGCGGGCGGGCCGGACGGCGGCAGCGGGCGGGCCGGACGAGCGGGCGGGCCCGGCGCGCGCCGGTGCCCGCCCACAACCCGTCAGGCCCGGTCGCCCGCCGGTGCCAGCCCGCGCAGGCCCTCGTCGCCGGCCGCGCCCGGTGCGGGCGCCCCGGTCGCGGCGTCCGACGGGCCGCGGCGCGCGCGGACCGCCGCCTCCGCGTCCTCGTGCACCAGCTCGCCGTTGATGCCGGCCCCGCGAGCACACCCGCGGCGGCGGACGCCCCGACCATGGCCGGCAGCTCGGTCGCGTTCCCGGCGACCCACACGCCCGGCACGTCGGTGCGGCCGCCGGGGGACGAGGCGACGTACGTGCCGAAGGCGTGCTCGCTCACGCTGCCGCCGAGCCGCTCGTACAGGTCCGCGTTCGCGACGAAGCGGGGGGCGACGGCGAGCGCCTCGACCTCCACGCGGCGGCCGTCCGCGAGCACGACCGCCCGCAGCGCGTCGTCGTGCTCGAGCCGCTCCACCTGCCCGCGGACCACGCGCACGCCCAGCGCGGTGAGCTGCTCCCACGCCTCGTCCTCCGGCTCCGGGGCGGTGTGCAGGAACAGCGTGACGTCGTCGCTGAGCTGGCGCAGCAGCAGGGTCTGGTGCACTGCGTTGTCGCTCGTCCCGAGCACGCCGATGCGCCGCCCGCGGACCTCCCAGCCGTGGCAGTACGGGCAGTGCAGCACGTCCGCGCCCCAGCGCTCGCGCACGCCCGGCACGTCGGGCAGGACGTCGGTCAGCCCGGTGGCCAGCAGCAGGCGGCGCGCGCGCACGACGTCACCGCCGGCGAGCTCGACGACCAGGTCGTCGCCCTCCCGCCGCGCGTCCACGGCGCGGTCGCGCACGACGACCGCGCCGTACCCCTCGGCCTCGCGCCGCCCCGCGGCGAGCAGCTCGTGCGGGGGCACGCCCTCGCGGCCCAGCAGGTTGTGCGCGGCGTGCGCGGCCGCGTTGCGCGGTTCACCGGCGTCCACGACCAGGACGGACCGCAGCGAGCGGCCCAGTGTCACGGCGGCGGCCAGCCCGGCGGGGCCACCGCCCACCACCACCACGTCGTACCGCTCGGTCATCGTGCACCTCCGTCGTGCGTCGTCGGGGAAGTCGGGGGAGTCGGGGGAGTCGCGCGAGCGGCGGGAGCCGGGCCGGCGTGCGGCCGGCGGGCGAGCCAGACGGTCCGCTCGGCGCGCACGGGCAGCGCGTCGAGCGTCGCGGGGTGCTGCGCGAGCAGGCGGTCGAGCGTCGTGACGTCCGCGGGCGCGAGGCGGTCGGCGAGGGTCGAGCGCAGGAGCGCGAGCCAGGCGCGCCCGAAGCGCGCGTCGACCGCCTCGGTCGCGACGTGCCGGACGTCGAGGAGCTCGAACCCCGCGCGCTCGAGGTGCGGCCCCCAGTCGGGATGAACGTTCCACGTCGAGGCCGCCTGCGCGAGGCGGGACGCGAGACCGGGGGCGAGCGCGTCGGTGAGCAGGCGCACCTGCTCGTCGAGCTCGACGACCACCGCGACGCCGCCGGGACGCAGCGCCGCGTGCGCCTCGCGCAGCACGCGGTCGGCGTCGGCGAGGTGGTGCAGCGAGGAGGCCGCCCACACGGCGTCGACGCGGCCGGTCAGGGGCCAGCCGGCGTCGAGGTCCGCCTCGAGCGTGCGCACCCGGTCGGCCACGCCCGCGGCCGCGGCGGCCGTCCGCAGGTGCGCGAGCATCGCGGGGGAGCGGTCGACCGCGACGACGGTCGCCCGGGGCAGGCGCCGCGCGAGCGCGAGCGCGCCGGTGCCCGTGCCGGCGCCGAGGTCGACGACCGTGCCGGCGCCGGGCAGGTGCGCGGCGACGAGGTCGACGGCACCGGGCAGCCAGCCGCCCAGCACCTCCGCCTCGAGGTCCAGGAGGGCCCGTGGGCGACGGCGTCGACGTGGGGGCCGTGGTGGTGCGGCGGGTCGGGGTGGGGGTCGGGGTGGGCGTGCCCGGTGCCGGGCCGCGCGTGCTGCGGGGCTGCGTGGGTCATGCGTCCACGGTAGGCACGGCGTGCGCTGGCGGCATAGGGTCTTGCGCATGACGCAAGACGTGGACCTCGACGCGGTCGTCCGGCAGCGCGTGCGCGGGCTCCGGCTGGCACGGGGCTGGTCGCTCGA
Organism: Cellulomonas sp. JZ18; assembly: GCF_009720485.1. Lineage (NCBI taxonomy): Bacteria > Bacillati > Actinomycetota > Actinomycetes > Micrococcales > Cellulomonadaceae > Cellulomonas > Cellulomonas sp. JZ18. The sequence continues at coordinate 806,050 of NZ_CP045245.1, forward strand.
GGCGCTCGCGGCCCGCTGCTACATGAGCCCCTCGACGCTGAGCCGCATCGAGACCGGCCACCGCCGGATCGCGCTCGACCAGCTCGTCCCGTTGGCGCGGGCGCTCGGCACGACCATCGACCAGCTCGTCGAGCCGGTCGAGGACGAGGACGTCGTCATCCGTCCCGAGCCCGAGCAGGTGCACGGCATGACGACGTGGCTGCTCACACGGCCGGGGGCGATCCCCGGGATGACGGTCGCGAAGCTGCGCGTCACGCCGCGGCGGCCGGTGCGCGAGCTGCGGGTCCACCCCGGGCGGGAGTGGTTCACGGTGCTGTCCGGCACGGTGCGGCTGCGGCTGGGCGAGCGTGTGATCCACGTGGGTCCGGGGCAGGCGGCCGGCTTCTCGACGATGGTGCCGCACGCCATCGAGGCGGCGGACGGCCCCGTCGAGCTGCTGAGCATCTTCGACCGCGACGGCGAGCGCGCCCACCTGCGGGCCGACGCCTGAGCCGTGCTGCCCCGGCGGTGTCGCGGGGACCGCGCGAGGTCGGGCGCACCTGCGCCCGCGCGCACGACCCGCGACCGCGCCAGGCGTGCGACCTCGCGCCGGTGGCGTCGGTGCCGGACGGGCGTCAGGACGGGCGGGTCGCCCTGCCGTCCAGCCACAGGGTGCTCGACGCGTCCGCGTGCGTGCCGCCCGAGCCGACGTGCTTCCCGGAGATCTGCGGGCCTTTGGTCAGCACGTGCCAGAACGCCATGGCGTGCCCGCGTCCGAGCCCGTACTCGTCGGCGAACCACGTCACCACCTGCCCGGCCTTGGTCCCGGGGGCGTCGAGCCCACGCTCGCGGGCGACCGCGAGCAGCTCGCGCGGGGTCAGGCCGGTGCGGTCCTCGATCGTGTCCAGGTAGGCCTGGAAGGACATGCGGGCTCCTCTCGTCGTGGGCGGCTCGGCGGCGCCGCCGTCGCGGGATGGACCCGGCACGAGCCCGGAACTCATCGGCTCACCGACGCCGGGCCTGCGCACGCCGTCACCCCTACGGCAGGGGTGCGGGCGGGGTGCGCGAGGATACGCGGGTGCGTGCGCTCGTGGTGGAGGAGTTCGGTGCGGTGCCCGTGGTGCGGGAGGTGCCCGACCCGGCGTGCCCGGACGACGGGGTCGTGGTGCGCGTCGCGGCCACCGGCGTCTGCCGCAGCGACTGGCACGCCTGGCAGGGGCACGACGACGGCGTGCGCCTGCCGCACGTGCCCGGGCACGAGCTCGCGGGGACCGTCGTCGCGGTCGGCGACCGCGTCCGCGACTGGGCACCCGGCGACGTCGTCACCGTGCCGTTCGTCTGCGCGTGCGGCTCGTGCGCCACGTGCCGCGCGGGTGAGCACCAGGTGTGCCCCCACCAGACCCAGCCCGGCTTCACGCACTGGGGCTCCTTCGCGGAGCTCGTCGCGCTGGACCACGCCGACACGAACCTGGTGCGCGTCCCGGCGGGCATGACCCCCGTCGAGGCGGCCTCCCTCGGCTGCCGGTTCGCGACCGCGTACCGGGCCCTCACCGTGCACGGCAGGCTCGGCGCTGGCCAGGTCCTGGCGGTGCTCGGGTGCGGCGGGGTCGGGCTGTCGGCGGTGATGATCGGCGCCGCCCTCGGCGCACGCGTCGTGGCGGTGGACCCGTCGCCCGCCGCGCGCGCGGCGGCCCGGGCCGCGGGTGCGGACGTCGTCCTCGACCCCGCGGGCGGTGCCCCGCCGACGTGGCCGCACGGGTCGCGGCCGCCGCGGACGGCGGTGCGCACGTCGCGCTCGACGCCCTGGGCAGCCCGGCGACCGCGCAGGCCGGTGTGCTGTCGCTGCGCCGGCGCGGCCGGCACGTGCAGGTCGGCCTGCTGCTCGGCGCCGACGCGGCGACCGCCCTGCCGATGGACCGGGTCGTCGCGCACGAGCTCGAGGTGTACGGCAGCCACGGCATGGCGGCCCACGAGTACCCCGCGATGCTGGCCGCGGTGGCGGAGGGCCGCCTCGACCCGGGGCGGCTGGTGGGGCGGACGGTGGACCTGGACGGTGCGGCCGAGGCCCTGGCCGCGCTCGGCCGCCCGGCGGCGCACGCGGGGATGACGGTCGTCGTCCTCTGACGCACCGCGCAGGCCTCGACCCACCGGCGCCGCCTCTGCCCCGGGCGCCGCCGGCGGCGCCGTCACCCACGTCGTCACCTCCGAGCGCGGCATCCTCGACGCCATCGCCCGGAGCGAGCACCGCCGAGCGCTGACGCCGGGACATCACCCACCGGGCCACCCCCACCCACCAGGCCGCGCCGTACCTCGCCGAGCTCGCCACGACCCGCCGAGTTCGGCGAGACCTCCCGAGCTCGCCACGACCCGCCGAGTTCGGCGAGACCTCCCGAGCTCGCCACGACCCGCCGAGTTCGGCGAGACCTCCCGAGCTCGCCACGACCCGCCGAGTTCGGCAGTTCCGTGCCGAGTTCGGCAGCTGTAGCCGTCTCACTCGGCGCAGAACCACCGAAGTCGGCGGGGTGGGGGCTCGGGGGGCGGGCTGGGGCTCGGGGGCGGGGCGGGGCGGGGGCGGGTCGGGGCGGGGTTGCCTGCTGGGCGGTGCGGATCGTGTTGCCTGCTGGGCGGTGCGGATCGTGTTGCCTGCTGGGCGGTGCGGGTGGTGCAGCGGCGGGCGTGTGCGGGTGGTGGAGGCGCGCCGCAGCCCACGTCCTGCGTGAGCGGGGAGCGGACTGCTGGGACGTCCGCGCCGGTGCACGCGTACCGAAGCAGCGTGCTTCACCCGAACGTGTGGTGCCGCTGCCCTGAGCAGGGACAACGCGCGCGTGGCTTCCCGTCCCGGGCGGTGTCGACATCGTTATCGAGAGTCATAGGACCATTGACTCCCCGCCCGCCTGGTCCTAGCGTCGATCTCGTCCCTATTTGTACGGCCTCCTTACAAATCGACGACAGGAGTCGGTCATGGTCAGGAGCAGTGCGCACCACCCTCGCGGCCCGCGATCCCCCCGCGGCCGTGCCCTCGCCGCGGCGCTCACCGCGCTGGGCCTCCTCGGTACCGGGCTCGCCGTGGCGCCCGGTGCGACGGCGGCCGGCGCCGTGACGGTCACGTTCACCTCCCAGGGCGACTGGGGGACCGGTCACCAGGTCGCCGTCACGGTCACCAACGGCACGTCGGCGAGCGTCCCCTCGTGGTCCGTCGACTTCGCGCTGCCGAACGGCGCGACCGTCGGCAGCGCCTGGGACGCCGACCTCACCCGCAACGGCTCGGCGTACCGCGCGACGAAGAAGTCGTGGGCACCCGCGCTCGCGCCCGGGGCCTCGCAGACCTGGGGCTACGTCGGCACCGGGCCGTTCGTGCGCCCCACGAGCTGCACGGTCAACGGCGCCTCGTGCAGCGGGGGTGGGACGCCGACGTCCACGCCCACCGCCACCCCGACGGCGACGCCCACGCAGAGCCCGACCCCGACCACGCCCCCGCCCACGGGCTCCAAGGTCGTCGGCTACTTCGCCGAGTGGGGTGTCTACGGGCGCAACTACCACGTGAAGGACATCGACACCTCGGGCTCGGCGGCGAAGCTGACCCACATCCTCTACGCGTTCGGCAACACCACGGGCGGCCGGTGCTCCATCGGCGACTCGTACGCCGACTACGAGAAGGCGTACACGGCCGAGCAGTCGGTCGACGGTGTCGCCGACACGTGGGACCAGCCCCTGCGCGGCAGCTTCAACCAGCTGCGCGAGCTGAAGAAGAAGCACCCGCACCTGAAGGTGATCTGGTCGTTCGGCGGCTGGACCTGGTCCGGCGGCTTCACGCAGGCGGCGCAGGACCCGCAGGCGTTCGCGGAGTCCTGCTACAACCTCGTGGAGGACCCGCGCTGGGCCGACGTGTTCGACGGCATCGACGTCGACTGGGAGTACCCGAACGCGTGCGGCCTCACGTGCGACACGAGCGGCCCGCAGGCGTTCGACCGCGTCGTCACCGCGCTGCGCAACCGGTTCGGCCCGAACAACCTCGTCACCGCCGCCATCACGGCCGACGGCAGCGACGGCGGCAAGATCGACGCCACCGACTACGCCACCGCGGCGCAGAAGCTCGACTGGATCATGCCGATGACGTACGACTACTTCGGCGCCTTCAACCCGTCGGGCCCGACGGCGCCGCACTCGCCCCTGACGGCCTACCCGGGCATCCCGCAGGCCGGCTTCAACTCCGAGGCGGCGGTGAACAAGCTGATCGCCAAGGGCATCCCGGCCCGCAAGATCCTGCTCGGTGTCGGCTTCTACGGCCGCGGCTGGAACGGCGTCACGCAGTCGGCCCCCGGCGGCAGCGCGTCGGGTGCCGCCCCCGGCACGTACGAGCAGGGCATCGAGGACTACAAGGTCCTCAAGCAGCGCTGCCCGGCGACCGGCACGGTCGGCGGCACGGCGTACGCGCACTGCGGCAGCCAGTGGTGGTCGTACGACACCCCGCAGACCATCGCCGGGAAGATGACGTGGGCCCGGAACAAGGGCCTCGGCGGCGCCTTCTTCTGGGAGCTGTCGGGCGACACGTCGAACGGCGAGCTGATCACGGCCGTCCAGGGCGGCTGGCGCTGAGGCTGGCGCTGAGGCCGTGTGCCGTCCCGCACCGCGGACGGCACACGGGGCACGGTCCGGACGTCCGCACGCGCGGGCGTCCGGGCCGTGCCCCGTCGTCCGGGCGAGCGGCGGATCAGTAGCGGTACGACCCCACGAGGTCGCCGAGCTCGCGCGAGACGCCCGTGAGGTCCTGGGCCGCCTGCCGCGACTCGTCCGCCGACGTGGTCGTCGCGCGCGCCACGTCCGCGACGTCGCCGATGCCCGTCGCGATCCGCTGCGAGTCCGCCGCGACCTGGGTGACGCCCCGGTTGATCTCCGCCGTGGTCGCGGCCTGCTGCTCCACCGCCACGGCGATCGTGCGCTGGTGCCCGTCCATCTCCTGGATCACGCGGGCCACCTCGGTGATCGCGGTGACCGCCCGCTCGGTGTCCGCCTGGATCGCCTCGATGCGGCGCGCGATGTCCTCCGTCGCCCGGGCCGTCTCCTGGGAGAGCTCCTTGACCTCGGTCGCGACGACGGCGAAGCCCTTGCCGGCGTCCCCGGCGCGCGCGGCCTCGATCGTCGCGTTGAGCGCGAGCAGGTTCGTCTGCTCGGCGATCCCGGAGATGAGCTGCACGACCTCGCCGACGGCGCGGCTCGACTCGCCCAGGCGGCCGATCGTCCCCACGGTCTGCTCCGCGACCGCCACGGCCCGGCCGCCGACGCTCACGGCCTCGTCGGCGCTGCGGGCGATCTCGCCGATCGACGCCCCCATCTGCTCCGAGCCGGCGGACACGTCCGCGATGCTGCGCGAGACGCCCTCCGCGGCCTCGGCGACGCTGCGCGCCTGCGCGGACGACTCCTGCGCCCCGCCCGCGATGTCCGAGGACACGGTGCCCACCCGGTCGCTGATCCGTGCGAGGTCGTCGCACCGGGCCCCGAAGGCGGCCATGACCTGCGACAGGCTGTCCAGCGCGGAGTCGAGCGAGCGCCCGAGCCGCGCGACCTCGTCGTGCCCCGTGACCGCGACGCGCTGCGTGAGGTCGCGCTCGGCGACCAGGCGCAGGACGTCGGCGGCCCGGCCGAGCGGACGGGTCACCCCGCGCGTCACGCGCCAGGCGACCAGGGCGCCGGCGGCCGCGGCGAGTGCCGTCACGAGGACCATGAGCAGCGCGAACCCGCCGGCGACCTCGCGCGCGTGGGCCGTCTCGCCGCCGTTCATCTCCTCCTCGAGGTCGATGAACACGTTGATGGCGGCGAGCCAGTCGGTGAAGGCCGGTGCGGCCTGGTCGAGCAGGACCTGCTGCGCGCCCGCGACGTCGCCGGCCCGTTGCAGCGCGACGACCTGGTCCACCAGCGGCAGCGTCCGCGCCTCGACCGCGTCGATGGCGTCCAGCGCGGCGCGCTCGGCGTCGGTGACGGCGTCCGGACCGGCGACGAGCGGCGCCATCGCGTCGGCCGACTCCGCGTAGTCGGCGGCGAGCGCCTCGATCTGCGCGACCGCCGCGGCGGCGTCCTGCGGCGAGCGCGCGAGCACGACGTCGCGCAGCGCGATCGCGCGGTCGTGGACGCTGCCCCGGAAGTTGATGGCGTACCGCTGCTTGACGCTGTTGACGTCGTTGATCGTCGTCAGCCGCGCCTGGATCTCGTCGACCCGCGCGACGCCCAACGCGGCCACCCCTGCCATCGCGACGATGAGCGCCGCGAACGTCAGCCCCAGCTTGCGGCCGACCGTGAGCCGTCCTGCTCCCCGCATGTCCACCCGTACCTCCCGCTGTCGTCGCCCCATCGGCGGTTGCGCGGGGGAGGTGAGGCGGGCAGTTCCGGGACGAGGTGTGGTTGACGTCACGTCGCCGCGTCCGGTAGACCTGTCCGGCGGTGGCACAACGGCGTGGCGCTGACGCAGGACACGGGGACGGTTCTCGGTAAGCCGCACCCGACGTGCTCGCCGGTCGGAGACGACGGCGGCGAGCACGTGCGAGGTGAGAGCGCGACCACGTCGCGAGCGACGCGGTGCGCGGCCGGACGAGCGGGGTCGCGGGAGGACGGGTCGCGGGAGACGGACGTGCGCGACGGCGCCGGCCCCGCAGGACCGACGCCGTCGCCGGAGGTCAGGACCCCGACCGCAGCCCGTCGATCGCCGCCATCTCGTCGGCGGTGAGCTCGAACGACAGGGCGCCGAGGTTCTCCTCGATGCGCTCGCGGCGCACGGACTTCGGGATCACGACGACGTCGTGCTGCACGTGCCAGCGCAGCACGACCTGGGCCGGCGTGACCCCGTGCGCGCGGGCCGCGGCGGCGATCGGCTCGGCGTCGAGGTCCGTGCGCTTGAGCGGGCTGTAGCCCTCCACGACGACGCCGCGCTCGCGGTGCGCCGCGAGCAGGTCGGGGTCGTGGTCGACCGGCGAGTAGGGGATCTGGTTGACGGCCGGTGCCTCGCCGGTCGCCGCGATGAGCTCGTCGATCTGCGCGATCGAGTAGTTCGAGACGCCGATGGCGCGCACCAGGCCCTCGTCGCGCGCCTTGATGAACTCGGCCCACACCTCGGGGCTCGCCTGCTTGTTCGGCGGCCAGTGCACGAGCCACAGGTCGAGGTGGTCGGTCGTGAGCGCGGTGAGCGACTCGGTGAGCGTCCGGCGCTCGCGGCCGCCGTGGTCCGGCGGGAGCTTCGTGGTGATGAAGACGTCGTCGCGGTCGATGCCCCGGGTGGACAGGGCCCGGCCCACCTGGGCCTCGTTGCCGTAGCCGGTGGCGGTGTCGACGTGCCGGTAGCCCAGCTGCAGCGCGGCGCTGACGGCGAGCTCGGCCTCGTCGCCCTCGGCCTGCCAGGTGCCGAAGCCGAGCACGGGGATGCGCCCGCCGCGGATCTCCAGGGTCGGTGTCTGGGGGTGCGTGGAGTCGGTCATGACCTCATCCTCACCACGGCGGCGACGTCCGCGCGCGCGGAACGCCGCGCCCCCGGGGGGCTGCGCGGGTGCCGGGGGTGGGCGTCGGTCGGGCGTCAGTCGGGCAGCGTCGCGCCGAGCGCCTTGCGCAGCGTGAGGAGCAGGTTGCCGACGACGGTGTGCCGGTCGGCGTCCCCGGCCCGCAGGGTGGCCCACGACAGGTACAGCGCCGACCAGAGCACGCCCTGCGACCAGTCGTCCGGCAGTCGGGGGTCGAGGGAGCCGTCCGCGCGGCCGCGTGCGCACAGGCGCTCGAGCGCGTCGCCGTTCGTCACGTCGTCGGCCCACGCCTCCTCGGGCACGAGCCCCGAGAACAGCACCGTGAGCAGGTCGCCGAGCTCGAGGTACTCCTGCGCGACCCGCAGCAGCGCCTCGAGGGCGGTGCCCTCGTCGAGCCGTGCGCGCTCGTGCGCGGCGGCGATCGAGCGGACCGCGTGACGGGCGACCGCGTCGAGCAGGTCGGCGCGCTCCGGGAAGTACCGGTGCAGGGTCGTGCGGCCCACGTCGGCGAGGTCGGCGACGCGGCCGAGCGGGGCGCCGGGGTCGGCGGCGAGCGCGCGGACGGCGGCCTCGACGATGGCCTGGCGCGTGCGTGCGCGTGCCCCCGTCTCGGCACCCGGCTCCCCGCCGGCGGCCGTCGGCGGGCCCGACGCGCGGGACGCCATGTCGTTCGCCATGAGCGAACGGTACATCGCGATCCCGCGGCGGAATTGTCGTTGACCGATATGGAACAGCAGTGTTCCACTCGAACCATGAGCGCCGACCCCGTGCCCGTCGCCACCGACCCGGACGCCCCCACCACCCCGCCCGCCACGACCACCGCCGCCGGCCCCGGCGCACCCGACGGCGAGCGCGCCGCCCTGCTGCCCCGCGGGGACCGGCTGCGGATCCTGCTCGACCTCGTGCGCCCCCACCGCCGCACCCTCGCCCTCGGCCTGGTGCTGGGGCTCGCCTCCACCGCCCTGTCCCTCGCGACGCCGATGGTGACCAAGTGGGTCCTCGACAGCCTCGGCGCCGACACCTCGCTCGGCCGGCCGGTCGCCGTGCTGCTCACGCTGTTCGTCGTGGGCTCCGTCGTGGGCTACGTGCAGTGGGTGGTGATGGGCACCCTCGCGGAGCGCATCGTGCTCGACGCGCGCGAGTCGCTCGTCCGCCGGTACCTGCGTGCGACCGTCGCGGCGATCACCGGCCGTCCCACCGGCGAGCTGGTCACCCGGGTGACCTCCGACACCGTCCTGCTGCGCGAGGCCGCGACGTCGAGCATGGTCAGCCTCGTCAACGGCACGGTCGCCCTCGTGGGCACGCTCGTCCTCATGGGCGTCCTCGACCTCGCGCTGCTGGGCACCACGATCGGCGCCATCGTCGTGGTCGGGGCGGTCATGGCGGTGCTGCTGCCGGGCATCGGCGTCGCCGAGAAGGCCTCCCAGGAGGCGCTCGGACGCCTCGGCGGGACCCTCGAGGGCTCGCTGCGCGCGATGCGCACCGTGAAGTCGAGCCGGGCGGAGGCGCGCCAGGCGGCGGCGATCCTGGGTGCGGCCCGCGAGGCGCGCGACCACTCCGTGCGGGCCGTGCGCACGACGGCGCTCGCCTGGACGGTCGCGTGGGGCGGGATCCAGCTCGCGATCATCGTCATCCTCGGCCTCGGTGCCTGGCGCGTCGCGCAGGGCGAGCTCCCCGTGTCGAGCCTCGTCGCGTTCCTGCTCTACGCCTTCAACATCGTCGGCCCCATCACCGAGCTCACGCAGAGCCTCACCCAGCTGCAGTCGGGCGTCGCCGCGGCGGGACGCATCAGCGAGGTGCAGGCGATGGAGGTCGAGCCGCAGGAGCCGGTCGCGACGGGTGCCGGGGCTCCGCCGCAGGCCGGCGACGACGTGCCGGTCCTCGAGCTGCGGGGCGTCACGGCGGCCTACGGGCCCGACCGCGAGCCCGCGGTGCGCGACCTCTCGCTCGTCGTGCCCCGGCGTGGCCACACCGCGCTGGTCGGTCCCTCCGGGGCGGGCAAGACGACCGTGTTCTCCCTGCTCCTGCGCTTCCTCGAGCCGCAGGAGGGCGAGATCCTCCTCGACGGCCGCCCGTACGCGGGCTGGAGCCACGACGACGTGCGCGCACGCTTCGCGTACGTCGAGCAGGAGACCCCCGTCGTGCCCGGCACGATCCGCGAGAACCTGCTGTTCAGCAACCCCGGGGCGAGCGAGGAGGAGCTCGCACGCGTGCTCGCCGCGGTGCGCCTCGACGGCGCGTTCGACGACCTGCCCGACGGTCTGGACACCCGCCTGTCGGAGACGTCCGTCTCGGGTGGGCAGCGCCAGCGCATCGCGCTTGCCCGGGCGATGCTCTGCCGGCCGCAGGTCATGCTGCTCGACGAGGCGACGGCCCAGGTCGACGGCCTCACCGAGGCCGCCGTGCACGACGGCATCCGCGCGATGGCCACCACCGGGGCCGTGGTCACGGTCGCGCACCGGCTCTCGACGGTCGTCGACGCGGACACGATCGTCGTGCTCGAGGGCGGCCGGGTGCGGGCCCGCGGGACCCACGCGCAGCTGCTCGCCGAGGACGCGCTCTACCGCTCGCTCGTCGAGGCGCTGCGCATCCGGGACGCCGACGAGGACGCCGCCCCCGTGCCCGCGGACGCCTGAGGCGACCGGGGCGCCGCCGGACGGCGGCGCCCCGGCACCCGCGGGCGGGGCTCAGGCCCAGGCGGCCCAGTCCCGCTTGGGGATCCTGCAGTGGACGCCCTTGACGGCGTCCACCACCTGGCTGACCTCGAAGTCGCCGGCCGCCGAGAGGTACGCGAGCGCGACCGCACGGGGGACCCCGAACCGGCCGTGCAGGAACGCGACCGCGTTGCGCACGGCGTGACGCATCGCCTCGTCGAGGTCCTCGTGCAGGCCCGTCGGCAGCCAGTGCGTGGCGGTCTCGACGACCGGGCCACCCGCCGCCCCGAGCACGGCCCGGCGGTCGGCCGCGCGGACGACGCCCAGCCGCAGCGTCGCGCGCAGCGACGCCTCGAGCGCCGTGAGCGCCACCTCCCCGTTGCCCTGCGCGAAGTGCGGGTCGCCGGCGAAGAACAGCGCGCCGTCCACGCCGACCGGCAGGTAGAGCGTCGACCCGACGCCCGTGTGCTTGACGTCGATGTTCCCGCCGTACGGCCCGGGCGGCACCGACGGCAGCGGCTCGTCCACCGGGGCGGCGACGCCCATGAGGCCGAGGAACGGGTCCAGCCCGAACTGCACGGTCCGGCCGCCGCCCGCGTCGATGAGGCCGACGTCGCGCCCGTCGCGCTCCTCGACCCACGCGTAGTGGCTCACGGTGCCGTCGCGCACGATGGCGTCCACGTGGCGGGTCGCGGCCGAGTCGAGGTCCTCCGGGAACTCGCCCGCCAGTGCGCCGTACCCGTGCCGGTTGCTCACGAACCCGTACGGCACGCGCCGGTCGAGCCGCAGCACGTCGACGCGCAGCACGTCGCCGCGCCGCGCACCCTCCACGTGCACGGGGCCGGTGACGACGTGCGGCCCGTCCTGCGCCCCGTTGACCAGCGGCGACGCGGCCACCTCGACCGCGTCGGCGAGCACCTCCTCGACGCCGAACTGCGCGAGGTAGCGGGCGGGGTCGCGGCCCTGGTCCGCCAGCAGGCCCTCGTGGCTCAGCGTGTCGACCGTGAGGGTCGCGCCGTCCGGCACGGCCAGCACCGCGGGCGTGCCCCGGTGCGGGAGCCACCCCCAGTGCACCTCGTCGGCGCGCGTCGGCAGGTAGTGCTCGCCCGGCAGGGGACCCTCGCCGGGCTGCAGCGCGGTACCGGTGCGGGCGAGGGTCGTCGTGTCGGTCATCGGGCACCTCCGGTGGTGGTGTCGCCGGGCAGGCCGACGACGAGGTCGATCTCGACGAGCGCGCCGACGGCGAGCCCGGTGGTGCCCACGCACGTGCGCGCGGGCAGCCCGTGCGGGAACCACGTGGCGTACTCGGCGTTGAAGGCGGCGTAGTCGTCGAAGTCCGTCAGGTACGCGCGGACCATGAGGGTGTCGGCGAGCCGGGCGCCGGCCGCCGTGAGGACGGCCTCGAGGTTGCGCATGACCTGCCGCGTCTGGTCGACGACGTCCTCGCCGACGACGAGGCCGGTGCGCGGGTCGGTCGGCATCTGGCCGGTGACCCACAGGGTGTCGTGCCAGCGGACGGCGTGCGCGAACGGCCCCACGGGCGCCGGCACACCGGGACGGCCGGTGAGGACGAGCGCCTCACGGGCGGGACGGTCGGGGGACGTCATGCTCACACCTCCGCCGTGTCCATCGCGCCGACGAACGCGCGCGTCAGCGGGTGCTGCGGCCGCAGGAGGACGTCGTCCGCGGGGCCCTCCTCGACGACGACGCCGCCCGCCATGAACACGACCCGGTCCGCCACCTCCCGCGCGAAGCGCAGCTGGTGGGTGGCGATGAGCATCGTCAGGCCGGACGTGCGGGCCAGGTGCGTGATGACGCGCAGCACCTCGGCGACCTTCTCGGGGTCGAGCGCGCTGGTCGGCTCGTCGAGCAGCAGCACCCGCGGGCGGGGCGCCAGCGCGCGGGCGATGCCGACGCGCTGCTGCTGCCCGCCGGACAGGTGCCGGGGCAGTGCGTCCGCGCGGTGCTCCATGCCGACGCGTGCGAGCAGCTCGTCGGCGCGGGCGTGCGCCTCCTCCCGCGAGAGCCCCTGCACCCAGCGCAGCGGCGCGGCGACGTTCTCGCGCACGGTGAGGTGCTCGAACAGGTCGAAGCTCTGGAACACCATGCCCACGCCCGCCTCGACCCGCTGGCGCGCGACCTTCCGTTCGGGCAGCTCGCGTCCCTGCCAGTCGTAGCCGATCGACGTGCCGCCTACGAGCACCGAGCCGCCGTCGAGGCCGTCGAGGTGGTTGAGCGTGCGCAGCAGCGTGCTCTTGCCCGAGCCGCTGGGGCCGAGCAGGGCGACGACCTCGCCCTCGCGCACCATGAGGTCGATGCCGCGCAGCACCTCGGTGTCCCCGTACGAGCGCCGCAGGCCGCGTGCCTCGACCATCGCGTCGCCGAACCCGCGCGGGGGCGGGTCGGCCTGCGTGCGGCGGTGCTCCGGCCCGGGCGCGGCGGCCGGGGGTGCGGCGGCGGCCGCGGGAGCGGCCGACGCGGAGGCGGCCGGGGCCGCGGGCCGGCGGCGCAGCGGGCCGAACCAGCCGCGCGTGCGCACCCCGTCGGGGTCGACGAGGGCCTCGACCAGCAGCTGCACGCCGGTGATGGCGGCCGTGAGGAGCAGGTACATGACGGCCGTGGCGAAGTAGATCTCGAAGTAGTCGAACGTCGCGGAGGCGAGCTGCTGCGTGCGCAGCGTCAGCTCCGGGACCGCGATGACCGACGCGAGCGCCGAGTTCTTCATCGTGGCGACGGCCTCGTTGCCGAGGGCCGGCACCATCGCACGCAGGGCCTGCGGGCCCACGACACGGCGGAGCAGCTGGACCGGGGTCAGACCCAGCGCGCGCCCGGCGGCGCGCTGGCCGGCCGGGACCTCGCGCACGGCGGAGCGGATGATCTCGGCGAAGAACGTCGCCTCGTTCATCGCCAGCGCCACGACGCCGGCGACCACGGGTGCGAGCACCACGCCGGCGTGCGGCAGCACGGTGAAGACGAACACCAGCTGCAGGATCAGCGGCGTGCCGCGGTACAGCGTCGTGTACGCCCGGGCCACGGCCCGCACGCCCCGGTGCCGGGAGAGCAGCATCGCCGCGAGCACCGAGCCGAGCGCGAGCCCGCCGACGAAGCCCCCGAGCAGCAGCTGGAGCGTGAACGTCATGCCCTGGAGCAGGTAGGGCAGCGTGAGGTAGTGCAGGAAGTCCGCCATGTCGTGGGCCCCGCCGTCAGCCGACGCTCAGGACGGTCGGCGCGGCCACCGCGTTCGCGTCGAGCTCCCACTTCTCGGCGAGCTCGGTCTGCAGGCCGGAGTCCTGGATGGCCGTGAGCGCGCCGACGACCGCGTCGCGGAAGTCGTGCTCGCCCTGCAGGACGCCGACGCCGATCTCGTAGTCGAGCATCACGGTCTCGGCCGAGTCGAGGTCGTCGGGGTGCTCCGCGATGAAGCGGTTCACGGTGTTGATGTCGTTCATGTAGGCGTCGGCGCGGCCGGCGAGGATCGCCTGGACGCAGTCGGCGCTGGAGTCGAACAGCGCCAGCTCGGGAGCCGGCAGGCCCTGCGCCGTGCACTCCGGGCCGACCGCCTCGACGAGCGGCACCTCGACGTAGCCCTTGTTGAGCGCGATGGTCAGCCCGCAGATCGAGGTGTCGATCCCGGTGATGCCCTCGGGGTTGCCCGTGGCGACGAGCACGCCGTCGAACACCTTGGAGTAGCTGACGAAGTCGACGCCCCCCGCGGCGCGCTCCTCGGTCGCGTAGAGGTTCGACAGGATCCAGTCGGCCTGGCCGCTGGCCACGGTGGGGATGAGCTCGGAGAACCCGACGGGGACGTAGTCGACCGTGAAGCCGAGGCACGCGCCGATGGCCTCGCCGAGGTCGATGTCGAAGCCGATGTACTCGTCCGGGTTCTCGGGGTCGATGATCTCGTAGCCCGGCGTGTGCGGGTTGAGGGCGTTCGTCTGCGTGGTGCCGACGAGGTCGGGGTGCGCCTCGCGCAGCTCCTCGCACTCCGCGGAGGCGGCGAGGTCGGCCCAGGGTCCGCCGTCCTCGGGGGCGCCGGCGTCGGCCGTGGAGGAGCAGGCGGTGAGGGCGAGCAGGAGCACGGCGGCGGCGGGGAGGGCGGCGCGGCGGGCGGAGGTCATGGGGACGTCCTCTCGTGGGGCGGACGGCGAGGGCCGCATCGGCCAGATGGTCTGACCAATGACGGCGACGTTAGGGCCCCGGCGACGCGGTTCTGTCGACATCGAGAGACTGTTACGACAAGTTCACGGGGCCGAAACAGTGGCTGGATGGTCAGACCAATGACGCCACCCGTGCGTGGTACGTTCCGCTGCACCGCGCCCGCTGAGGAGGACCGTTGGCCCCCGTCGAGATCCCCCCGCTCGCACGCCGATCCGTGAGCACGCCGGTGGTCCTCGCGGCCCACCTCGAGCGGCTGATCGCCACCGGTCAGGTCGCCGCCGGTGACCGGCTCCCGTCCGAGCGCGACCTCGCGGCGTCCCTGTCGGTGTCACGGGCGACCCTGCGCGAGGCGATGCACGAGCTCGAGGCGAAGAACCTGATCGAGCGGCGGCCCGGCCGCGGGACGGTGGTCGTCGCGCCCTCCGACGCCGAGCGCGCGCTGCTCGACCTGTCGTCCCCGTCGTCCGAGGCGCGCGACGCCGCCGAGCTGCGCGAGATCGTCGAGCCGTCCGTCGCCGGCCTCGCCGCCCGGCGGGCCACCCCGGCCAACCTGCTCCAGCTGCGCGAGGTGCTCGACCGCACCACGCCGCGGCTGCGTCCCGAGGCGTCGCTGGCGTGCGACACCGAGTTCCACCTGCTCGTCGCGCGTGCCGCGCGCAACCCCCTGCTGGCGACGCTGCACACGATGGTCGCCGAGTGGACCATGGACGTGCGGCGGCACTCGCACACCACCGCCGAGGGGCGCCGCACCTCCCGCGAGGGGCACCTGGCGATCTTCGCGGCGATCGAGGCGCACGACGCGGACGCGGCGCAGCGCGCCATGTCCGAGCACCTCGGCGACGTCCGCCGGCTCGTCGCGGCGCGGGGCGACTGACCCGCCGCCGTCAGCCGGTGGACGCGGGAGCGCCCGCGCCGTCCCCGCCCGGCGCGTCGGGTGGCCCGAGCCCCGGGTGCCGGCGGCGCAGCACCGGCGGCGCCGCCCACCACCACGACTCGCGGAGCAGGGCGTCGACCAGGGCCGCGTCGGCGGTGCGCAGGTCGACCAGCACGAGGTTCGTGCCCGCGTGGTGGTCGGTCGTGGAGTAGAGACCCGGCTCCTGCGCGACGAGAGCGCGCCGCTCGCCGTCGTCCTCGACGCGCACCGTCAGGCGGTGCTCGTCCCACATCCGCCCGACGAGGGCGCGGTGGAACCACGCGGGCCGGCCCCAGCTGGGCCGCTCGGTGACCTCCGGCAGCGCGAGGGCCAGGTGACGCACGTCGTCGACGTCCACGTCACCAGGATGGCGCGGTGCGCCGGCTCAGTCCTCCCCGCCCGGCTCGCTGCGCCCGGGGGCGGCCGTGAGCCGGGCGCTCCCGTTGCCGGTGAGCCCCAGCTCGTCCGCGAGGTACAGGAACGCGCGCGCGTACGGCTGGCCCTCGGTGTCCGCGCGCACCTGCTCCCAGTCGATCTGCTCGCGCAGCGCGCGGGCCATCGGCAGCAGCCAGGTGAAGTCGCAGTAGTGCTCGCCCAGCACGCGCATCTTGGCGGAGATGATGTCGGTCGCCGGCAGCACCGGCATGCGCACGGCCAGCACCTCGAGCTGCTCGGCCCGCTCCAGCTGCGCGTACGTCACGGGCTCGCCGACCATGCGGAACAGCACGTCGACGAGCTGGCCGTGGTGGTACGCCTTGAACAGCCAGTTCTCCGCGGGCTGCTGCACGTCCAGGCCCGCGGCCGACAGCGCCCGCTTGGCGCGCTCGACGTCCTCCTCCGCGATCGCGAAGTCGGCGTCGTGGCTGGGCTCCGGCGCGCCCCGCGCCCACGCGGCGTACCCGCCGACGAGCGCGAACGGGATCTCCGCGTCGAGCAGCGCGACGGCGGTGCGGCGCAGTCCGTCCTGCAGGACGGCACGGTCGTCCGGGGTCTCGGCGCCCGTGGGCGCGGGCAGCGGGGGCGGGGCCGCCCCGGTGAGGGGAGCGGTGCCCGCGGCAGGCGTCGTCTCGGAGGGCATGCACGGTGTCTACACCGGCGGGGCGGGGTCCGCAGGACGAGCGGCCACCCGGTGACTGCCCGCGCGGCCCGGCGCGTGCCGGGCCAGAATCGGCGGCGTGCGGCTGGCCACCTTCAACATCCTGCACGGGCGCTCCACCGTCGACGGGCGGGTCGACCTCGACCGCTTCGCCACGGCGGTGCGGCGCCTGGACGCCGACGTCCTCGCGCTGCAGGAGGTCGACCGCGGTCAGGCGCGCTCGCACGGCGTTGACCTCACGGCGGTCGCCGCGGAGGCGATGGGCGCACCCCACCACCGGTTCGTCGCCACGCTGCACGGGGAGCCGGACCTGTGGGTCGCCGCGACCGGCGACGCCCAGCCCACGACGGCGGCCTACGGCATCGCGCTGCTGTCCCGGCTGCCCGTGCGCGACTGGCGCGTGGTCGCCCTGCCCGCGCTGCGGCGACGTACGCCCATCCGCTTCCCGGACGCACGCTGGCCGGTGCTCGTGCGCGACGAGCCCCGGTCGGCCATCGCCGCGGTCGTGGAGCACCCCGACGGACCGTGCACCGTGGTGGGCACGCACCTGACGTTCATCCCGGGCTGGAACGCGCGCCAGCTGCGGCACGCCGTGCGGGCGACGCGGACGCTCCCCGGGCCGCGGGTCCTCATGGGCGACCTCAACATGACGGGCGACCGGCCGGCACGCGTCTCCGGCATGCGTCCCCTCGCCCGCGCCTCGACGTACCCGCTCGCCACGCCGCAGCGCCAGCTCGACCACGTGCTCGGCACCGGGCAGGTGCAGGCGGTCTCCGGCGCGCGGGCGCTGGACCTCGGGCTGTCGGACCACCGGGCGCTCGTCGTCGACGTCGCGTTCGGCTGAGGGCCCCGGACGAGGTCGGCGCACGGGACCGGCGGGGGACGACGGAGGGGGAGGGCGGACCGTACGGGTGCGGGCGCGCGTCCGCACGCCCGGGCCGCGGCGTGTCGGACGGGGTCTCGCCCAGCGGACGTCCGTTTGCGCGAGCGGGGGAGCGCTGGTCACGGTGGAGCACGACCGACGGCGTCGGCCCCGACGGTGCGCGGACCCACACCCGCGCGCCCGGACGGGACGGCGTCACCCGGCGAGCAGAGAGGAGCACCCGTGCTCACCCTGACCGACAACGCCCGCACCGCCGTCGAGACCCTCACCCAGCGCGCCGGCCTGCCCGAGGAGGGCGGCCTGCGCATCGCCGAGCAGGACTCGGGCGGCTTCGAGCTCGCGCTCGTGGCCGGGCCCGACCCGGGCGACGACGTCGTGGCGGAGGGCGGCGCCCGCGTCTACGTGGACAGCCGCACCGCGCAGACGCTCAGCGACCAGCGCCTGGACGTCGAGCCCACCGGCACCGGGACGGCGTTCACGCTGACCCACCAGTGAGACGCGGGCCGCCGACCTACGTCGGCGGCCGCACGTGACGAGGCCCCCGGCACCGTGTGCCGGGGGCCTCGTGCGTGCACGCCGGCGGCGCCGACGGCCCCGTCCGCGGCCGCGCCCGTCAGGCCCCGAGCAGGTCCTCGAAGGACGGCACTGCGTCGTACAGGCCGACCCGGCGGGCCGGCTCGCGCCCGGCCACGCGCTCGGCCAGCTGCTCGCCCGCGCGGCGGATGCGGTCGGGCAGGGGGCGCACGTCGTCCGTCCCGGCCTCGGCCCAGTCGTCGGTGGCGGCGAACACGCCCGTCGGGACCACGTCGGCGCCCAGGTACGCGAACAGGGGCCGCAGCGCGTGCTCGACGACCAGCGAGTGCCGGGCCGTACCGCCCGTCGCGCCCAGCACGACCGGCGTGCCGCGCAGCGTGTCCTTGTCGAGGACGTCGACGAAGGACTTGAACAGGCCCGCGTAGGAGGCGGTGTAGACGGGGGTCACCGCGACGACGCCGTCGGCGCCGGCCAGCGCCTCCTGGGCGTCGGCCAGCCCGCCGCGTGCGTACCCGGTGAGGGTCATGTCGACGACCTCGTGCGCGAGGTCGCGCAGCTCGACGACCGTGACGCGGGCCTCGACGCCCCGCTCGGCGAGCGCGGACACGGTGGCGTCCGCGAGGCGGTCGGCCAGCATGCGCGTCGACGACGGCTGCGACAGGCCGCCGGAGACGACGACGATCGAGCGTGCGGTCATGGTGGTGCCTTCTTCCGGTGCTGCCGGTGGTGCGGGGTGGTGTGGTCGTGGGCCGGACGCCCGCCCCGGCAGGGGGGAGGGGCGGGGCGGACGCCCGGCGGTCAGGGGTGCGTCAGCGGACGGTGGCAGCGTCGGCGGCGTCGAGGTCGTCCTCGGCGGTGCGGCCCGTCCAGTGGTCGGCCGCCGCGGCGGTCGCCGCGGGCAGCTTCCCGGCCGCGCGGGCGGCGGCGACGCGCTCGGCGTGCGACGGCGGGTTCGCCGGCACGTCCGCGGGACGCCGGGCCTCGGCCTCCGCGCGGAGCACCGGGACGATGTCCTCGGCCAGGATGTCGATCTGCTCGAGCACGGTCTTGAGCGGCAGGCCGGCGTGGTCGATGAGGAACATCTGCCGCTGGTAGTGGCCGACCTGCTCCCAGAACGCCCCGTACCGGTCGATGACCTGCTGCGGGCTGCCGACGGTCAGCGGCGTCTCGCGCGTGAAGTCCTCCATCGACGGCCCGTGCCCGTAGACGGGCGCGACGTCGAAGTACGGGCGGAACTCGTCCCACGCGGCCTGCGAGCTCGTGCGCACGAACACCTGGCCGCCGAGGCCGACGATCGCCTGGTCCGCGCGGCCGTGCCCGTAGTGCTCGTAGCGCTCGCGGTAGAAGTTCACCATCTGCGCGGTGTGCTGCATGGGCCAGAAGATGGCGTTGTGCAGGAAGCCGTCGCCGTAGTACGCGGCCTGCTCGGCGATCTCGGGGGAGCGGATCGAGCCGTGCCAGACGAACGGCGGCACGCCGTCGAGCGGGCGCGGGGTGGACGTGAAGCCCTGCAGCGGCGTGCGGAACTTGCCGCTCCAGTCGACGACGTCCTCCTCCCACAGCCGACGCAGGAGTGCGTAGTTCTCGATCGCGAGCGGGATGCCCTGGCGGATGTCCTTGCCGAACCACGGGTAGACGGGGCCGGTGTTGCCGCGGCCCATCATGAGGTCCATGCGCCCGCCGCTGATGACCTGGAGCATCGCGTACTCCTCGGCGAGGCGGACCGGGTCGTTCGTGGTGATGAGGGTCGTGGCCGTGGACAGGACGATGTTCTTCGTCCGGCCGGCCAGGTAGCCGAGCATCGTCGTGGGCGACGACGGCACGAACGGCGGGTTGTGGTGCTCACCCGTGGCGAAGACGTCGAGCCCGGCGGCGTCGGCGTGCTCGGCGATGGTGAGCATCGCGCGGACGCGCTCGGTGTCGTCGGGGGTCCGCCCGGTCGTGGGGTCGGTCGTGACGTCGCCGACCGAGAAGATCCCGAACTGCATCGTGCACCTCTGGTTCTCGTCCTAGGTCGATGCGTTTGCATCGAACAGCCGCCTCAACGGTGGCACGTGCCGGGCTATTCCGTCACCTGCCCGGCGGGGGACGCACGTCACACCGCGGTCAGCCGTCCCGGGGGCCCGCGTGCCCGCGCCACCACAGCGCGGTGCGTCCCGTCCCCGTGGTGCTCGGCGCGACGGTGCCCTCGGAGGGCTCCGGTCCGGGGTCGTCCGCCGCCGCGGTGGGTGCCGGGGTGGCGTCCGAGCCCGCGCCCGACCCCGCGTCCGAGCCTGCGCCCGACCCCGCGCCCGACCCCGCGCCGGACGACGGCTCCGCCGTCTGCCACGTGCGCGTCGTCACGGTCGCCGTCAGCGCGTCGGTGTCGGTGAGCAGGGCGCTCGTCGTCCCCACGACCGGTGTCACGGCCGCGGCCCCCACGACGAGGAGCGCGACCGCGAGGCGGACCCGGGTGCCGCGGCGGACGCGGTCAGTCGAGGAGGAGCGCATCGACCCTCCTGTCGGCGTCCGCGGGGCGCCGCGCCGACCGGGTGCGACGGCGACGTGCGTCGAGCACCGAGAGCACCTCCAGGGTGGCGAGCGCGAGCAGGGGCGGTACCAGCATGACGGCGCGGCCGACCGGCGACGTCGCCCAGACCAGCGTGTCGCCCCACCCGTGGTGCACGCGCAGCAGCACGCCGCGCACCCGCTCCACGGGTGTGGCGTCCGGGTCGGGCTCGGGGTTGGCGTCGCCCTGGGTGCGGATGTACGGCTGCTCCACCGGCTCCCCGGCCGCGTCGAGCACCGGGACCATGCGCCCCGAGCCGTCGTCCGCCTCCCGCATCGCGGGCAGGCTGTGCAGGGACACGATGCGGTGGGTGACGAGCGAGGTCCCGCCCACGGGCTGGAACGTGACGATGAGCCCGGGCTTGAGCTCCGAGGCGTCGGTGACCGCGCGCAGCACCACGACGTCGCCCTCGACGAACCGTGGCGCCATCGACCCGGACGTGACGACCAGCAGACGCTCGCCCTGCATCTGGAACCACAGCGGCACCACGAGCGACGTGGCGTAGGCGAGCACGCCCGAGACGACCACGGCCCACAGCGCGACCGACACGACGCGGCGCACGCGCTGGGCCGGTGTGGGCGCGGGCGCGTCCGGCCGCGGCGCCCGCCGTTCGACGAAGGGCTCCGTACGGCTGCGCTGCGACCTCGTCACCGCGTGCGACGCCGACGCGTCAGGGGTTGTTGACCGTCTGCTCGGAGTCGAGGACGAACCTCAGCACGGCGGCGGTGTCCTGGAACTCGTTGCCCGCGGTCGACGCCATGTCGACCCGCACGCAGAGGGTCTCGTCCGCGTCGCTGCCGCCCGGCAGCGTGCGGTCGCCGGCACCCGGGGTCGTGTCGGCGCCGGTGGCGGGGTCGCCGACGATGGGCGTGTCCGTGGCGGGCAGCCCGAAGCCGGTGGTGGACGGCGACGCGCCGAGCACGTCGGCCGCGGCCGGAGCGGCGGTGGCCTCCGTGGTGCAGGTGACGCCGGGCGCGAGGACGGTGACGCGCAGCTGCTCGGTCAGGTTCCCCGCGCCGCCCGGGCGCCCCTCGGGGGTGGCCCGCTGGGCGCTGACGCTCAGCGCGTACCGCAGCTCGAGCGAGCCCTCGTTGACCACGCGCAGGGGTGCGACCACCGAGCCGCCCGGTGCGAGCCCGCCGAGGGGCATGTCGAACTGCGCACCCTCCGCGCCCAGCACGAGCGTCCCCGTGCTGATCGTGCCCGCCAGGTCGTCCTGGTCGGTGAACAGCGCCGACGTCGTCAGCGACGCGACGCCGACCGCGGCCAGGGCCAGGATCGAGCCCGTCGCCCACGCGCGGCGCCGGCGGGCGGCGTCCTCGCGCGACGGCGCGGGGTCGATCATCTCCTCGAGCAGCTCGTCCATCATGGCCGTGCGTCCCCCTCCTGGCGGGTCTCCTCGGCGGCGTGCCGACCGAAGGGTAGAGCCCGCCTCGTCGGTGGACATCGGCCGGACCGGTCCCGAGCCTGAGCATTCGCCCGCTGATTCACCCTATCGGGTGAAGAACGGACGTGTCCCCCCGGGCGGTGCCCCCCGGAGGGCGCACCTGGGCGGGCGGAGCGGGGGCCGCCCAGAGGTAGCCCTGCGCGTGGTCCACGCCGAGCCGCTCGAGCGTGCGCGCGATCGCCTCGTCCTCCACGCCCTCGGCGACCACCCGCAGGCCGAACGAGTGCGCCAGGTCGACCATCGCCTGCACCACGACGTCCGACCCCTCCCGGCCCCCGTCGCCGAGGTCCGCCACGAACACCCGGTCGATCTTCAGCTCGTCCACGGGCAGGTCGCGCAGCTGCGAGATCGACGTCGTGCCCGTCCCGAAGTCGTCGATCGCCACGCGCACGCCCAGCCGGCCGAGGCGCTCGAGCACCGGCACCACGCGTGAGCGGTCCGCGACCAGCGCGGTCTCGGTGATCTCGACCTCGAGCAGCTCGGGCCGCACGTGGTGGCGGCGCAGGAGCTCCTCGATCGTGTCGACCACCGCGGGGTCCGCGACGTCGTGCGCCGACAGATTCACCGCCACGGGCACCGCGGTGCCCTCGGCGGACCACTGCGCGAGCTGGCGCACGCTCGCGTCGAGCGCGAAGGCCGTCAGCCGGTGGATGAGCCCGGACTGCTCGGCGAGCGGCACGAACGTGCCGGGACCGACGAGCCCGCGCGTGGGGTGGCGCCAGCGCATGAGGGCCTCGAGCCCGACCGTGCGCTGGGACGCGAGCTCGATCTTGGGCTGGTAGTGCATCTCCAGCTGCATCCCGCCGTCGCCGCGCGGGTCGCCGTCGTGCGCACCGGCGGTCTCGTGCTCCTCGAGCGCCGCGTGCAGCTCGCCCATGAGCACCAGGCGGGCCGGCGACGAGTCGTCGGCGTCGGGGGAGTAGACGGCCACGCCCGAGCGCTGGTGCTTCGCCGCGTACATCGCGATGTCGGCCGTGCGCATGAGGGACGACGGGTCGTCGGCGTGGTCGGGCAGGCACGCGACGCCGATCGAGGTGTCGACGTGCAGCGCGAGGTCGCCCAGCTCGAACGGGGCCGCGAACAGGCCGCGCACGCGCCGCGCGAGGCGCTCGGCGTTGCCGACCGAGCGCACGTCCGGCAGCAGGATCGCGAACTCGTCCCCGCCGAGTCGGGCCACGACGTCGTCGTCGCGCAGCGCGTGCCGCAGGCGCTCGGCCACGAGCTCGAGCAGCGCGTCCCCGTGGTCGTGCCCGAGCGTGTCGTTGATGTCCTTGAACCGGTCGATGTCGAGCAGGATCAGCCCGACGCGCGAGCCGTCCTCGCCCGCGTCGCGCACCGCGCGCTGCATCTGCTCGCTCAGCAGCCGGCGGTTCGGCAGACCCGTGAGCGAGTCGAGCATCGCCAGGCGCGCGTTCTCCAGCGCCGCGGTGCGCAGACGCCGGGACGTCGAGTGGACGATGCGGTAGAGCAGCAGCCAGAGCAGCACGAGGCTGCCCGCCACGACCAGGACGACCGTGCGCAGCGTGTCCTGCAGGGTCTGCTGCGTGCGCGTGTGGTCGAGCATGACCTCCGCCGCCCCGACGACCGTGCGCGCGTCGGCGTCCGCCGGGACCGGGGAGGCCGCCGTGGCGTCGACGCGCACGGGGACGTAGACGTCGAGCACCGTGTTCTCGGCGGTCGGCGCAGCGGGGGCGGCCGGGGCCGCGGGGCCGTCGAGGCCGCGGGACCGCCCCGGACGTCGGGCTGCACGACCGCGTCCGGCTCGCCGGACGCCATCACCTGCCCGAACCGCACCATGTGCGGCAGGCCGGTCGTCGCCTCCCGCGACGAGTACATGAGCCGCCCGTCCGTGCTCCACAGGCGCAGCTCGACCAGCTGCTCGCCGAAGCCGGCGGTCGCCGCGGCGACGGCCTGCTGCTCCGGCTCGGCGAGGACGCCGGTGACGTAGGCGCTCGCGGGCGTCACGGCCGAGGCGTAGGCCGCGACCGTGACGGCCAGCCCCGTGCCGTCCCGCAGCGACTGCTCGCGCATCTGGTTGGACGTGACGAGGACGAGCGCCAGCCCGACGACGGCCATGCCGACGAGGCTCACGACCGCGAACCGGCGCGTGAGGCTCGATCGACGTCGGTTGGCGGGCACGTGGACCTCGTGTCTTCGCGGCGCCCCGGTGGCGGGATCCTCCCGGTCAGCGTAGGTCGTCCCGTGCCGGGAGCACGACACGGCGCCGACGGCGGCGCGTCGGCGGGACCGGTGCGCGGTGCCGTGGCGCGAGGACCTGGCACGAGGCCTGGCACGAGGCCTGGCACGAGGCCTGGCACGAGGCCCGGGCACGAGGACCGGCGGGAACGTGCGGCGGGTCGGCGGTGTTAGGACGGTCGACCGACCCGAGGGAGGACGACGTGGGCTACCAGGTCAGCAAGACGGACGAGCAGTGGGCGCTCGAGCTCGAGCCGCAGGAGTTCGCGGTGCTGCGCCGCGCGGGCACCGAGCGCCCCTGGAGCGGTGAGCTGCTCGGCGAGCGCCGCGAGGGCGTCTACCGCTGTCGCGCCTGCGGCAACGAGCTGTTCCGCTCGGACACCAAGTTCGACGCGCACTGCGGGTGGCCGAGCTTCTTCTCGCCGCTGGCCGCCGACCGCGTGGAGCTGCTGGAGGACCGCAGCCAAGGCATGGTCCGCACCGAGGTGCGCTGCGCGCGGTGCGGCTCCCACCTGGGGCACGTCTTCGACGACGCCCCGCAGACGCCGACCGGCGACCGGTACTGCATGAACTCCGTCAGCCTCACGTTCGAGGCCGCGCCCGGGCCCGAGGCGGACGCCGGCACGGCCGCCGCCGCGCAGGCCTGACGACACGCCGCGGACACGCCGCGCGCGGGCGAAGGACCTCGCACAGGTGACTGAAGTCCCGCGCGCGGCGTGCCGATAATGACGGCGTGGAGGAGGTCCTGACAGTCCGGCGATGGCGGCGGTACGGAGCCGACCGCCTCTTCGTCACGCACGAGAGCGGGGGGCGCGTCGGCTCCGTCGACCTGCAGTCCGGCGAGGTCGTCGTGGACGACCCCGTCCTGGAGGCGGGTCTGCGCCGTGCCGCGCAGGAGTACCTGCGGGCCGACGTGCCGGAGCTCGTCCTCCCGCTGCCCCGCGTGACCGGTTCCCTCGACGCGCTCGACGAGGCCGGGCTCGACGCCTGGCTGGGCACCGACCGCCCGCGCGACGAGCGCGGCAGCCCGGTGGGCGTGCGGCTGGACCGCCTCGCCGAGGCGGGCTGGCAGACCGTGCACGACGTCCCGCTGGGGCGTCAGGGCACGGTCGTGGAGCACCTGCTCATCGGGCCGGGCGGCATCTTCACCGTCTCCGAGCGCCGGCACCCGGGCAGCCGGGTGCGGGTCGAGGCCCGCACGATGCGGGTCGACGAGCGTCCGGTGGCGTACCTGCGTGACGCGCGGCTCGAGGCCGCCCGCGTGCAGGGGCTGCTGCAGTCGGCCGGGTGCGCGGGCATCACCGTGCGGGCCGTCCTCGTCGTCGACGGGGAGCTCGAGTGCGACCCCACGAGCCCGCCGCAGGACGCCCTCGTCGTCGCCCGGCACGAGGTGCCGACCGTCTTCCGGCTGATGCCGGAGCGGCTCGACCGCGTGCGCGTGCACGCGTTCGCGCAGATGGCGCGTCGCCGTACCACCTGGGCTCGCTGACCGCGCCGTGCGTCCGGCGGCACCGACCGTGCCGCCGGACCGGCGGGGTGCCGGGCCCGGCGGGCGGCGGCTGGGCCAGGATGGGGGGCATGAGCGACGACCCCGTGCTGCGGCTCGAGCGCGAGCTCGGCCTGTTCGTGCGCCGCGCCCGGGCGTCGGGGGCCCACGTCGCGCGTGCCGTCCACCCGGACCTGGACCCGTCCGCGTACTCGCTGCTGTCCGCCGTCGCGGCGGACCCGGGCACGCGCGCGAGCGACCTCGCCGACCGCCTGGGCGTGGGGCGGGGCACCATGTCGCGCCAGCTCGCGCGGCTCGAGCGCCTGGACCTCGTCGCGCGCGAGGCCGACCCGCACGACTCGCGCAGTCACCCGCTGCGGCTGACGGCCGAGGGGGAGCGGCGACTGGGCGCCGCGCGCGAGGCCCGCCGCGCCTGGTTCCGCGACGCGCTCGAGGCGTGGTCGCCCGAGGAGCTCGACGCGCTCGCGGAGCGCCTGGCGCGCCTCAACGACGCGATCCACGACCGGATGCGCCGCACGGGCGCCGACCCGGACGCGACGGCCTGACCGGGCCCGGACCCGGCCACGGACCCGGCCCCGGACGCGCACGAGCCCCGGTCCCGCGGGGACCGGGGCTCGTGGTGCGGTGGCCGGGCGCTCAGGCGCGGGCGGCTTGCTCCGCCTCGAGGCGCTGCTCGATGCCGGAGCGGTTGCCGAGCGGCACCTCGCGCAGCAGCAGGACGGCGACGAGCGAGAGGAGCGCGATCGGGGCCGCGACGAGGAACAGGTCGGCGACGCCGACGCCGAACGCGTGCTCGACGACGTGCCGGACCGGTCCGGGCAGGGTCGCCACGTCGGGCAGCGACGCCGCGCCGCCGCCGGAGCCGCCGAGCAGCGTCGGGTCGACGTGGGCGGCACGCAGCCCGTCGACCATGAGGTCCTGCACGCGGTGCGAGAGCAGCGCGCCGAGGGCCGAGACGCCGAGCGTGCCGCCGAGGGTGCGGAAGAACGCGATGGTCGCGGTGCCGGAGCCGACGTCCTGGACGGGCAGGGTGTTCTGCGCCGCGAGCACGAGGTTCTGCATGAGCATGCCGACGCCGACGCCCAGGACGGCCATGAACAGGCCGAGCAGCCAGAACGACGTGGTCTCGTCGATCGTCCCCATGAGCGCGAGACCCGCGACGAGCAGGACCGCGCCGGCGACCATGAACCGCTTGTAGCGGCCCGAGCGCGAGATCGCGCGGCCCGACAGCGTCGAGGACAGGAACAGGCCGAGGACCATCGGGACGGTCAGCAGGCCCGACTCGGTGGGCGTGCGGCCGCGGGCGAGCTGCAGGTACTGGCTGAGGTACACCTGCGTCCCGAACAGCGCGATGCCGACGGCGACGGACGCGAGCACGGCGAGGACGACCGTGCGGTCGCGGAACAGGCGCAGCGGGATGATCGGCTCGGCGGCGCGGTGCTCGACCGCGACCGCCGCACCGAGCAGCAGGAGGGAGCCGCCGACCATCGCGGCGGTCTGCCACGAGGCCCAGTCGAACGAGTCGCCGGCGAACGTCACCCACAGCAGCAGCGTCGCGATCCCCGCGGACAGCAGCGCGGCGCCGGCCCAGTCGATCTGCACGCGCCGGCGGCGCAGCGTGGGCAGGTGCAGGGTGCGCTGGAGCACGACGATCGCGGCCACGGCGAACGGCAGGCCCACGAAGAAGTTCCAGCGCCAGCCGGCCGCGTCGGTGATGACGCCGCCGAGCAGCGGGCCGCCGACCATGCCGACCGCCATCACGGCGCCCATGAGGCCCATGTACCGGCCGCGCTCGCGCGGGCTGATGATGTCGGCGATGAGGACCGTGCCGAGGGCGGTCAGGCCACCGGCGCCGATGCCCTGGACGGCGCGCATGCCGATGAGCATCTCGGTGCTGTGCGCGAGGCCCGCGAGGGCGGACGACACGACGGAGATCACGAGCGCGACCTGCACGAGGACCTTGCGGTTCGTGAGGTCGGCGAGCTTGCCCCAGATGGGCGTCGAGATCGTGGTGGTCAGCAGCGTGGCGGTGACGACCCACGTGAACGCGGACTGCGAGCCGCCGAGGTCGGTGATGATCCGCGGCAGGGACGTGGAGACGACGCTCGTCGCGAGGATCGAGACGAACATCCCGAGCAGGATGCCGGACAGGGCCTCCAGCACCTCGCGGTGCGTCATGGCGGGGCGCGCGTCGGCGACGACGGGCGGGACGTCGCCGGGGTGCGCGGGGTCGGGGGCGGTGGTGGTGCGGGTGTCGGGCTGGGTGGTCACGCAGGTCTCGCTTCCGGACTGCAGGGCGGGGGACCGGCGGCGTCGGCGGTCGTGTCAGGGGGCGGCACGCGGCCGCAACGGTTGCTTAGGGCAACTCTAAGAAGGTTCGTTACCTCAGGCAACCGTTAGGCCGGGTGGAGTGTTCCCGGACGCACGAGGGCCCGGTCACACCGCCTGCGCGGTGCACCGGGCCCGGTGCGGCGCGGTCCGGGGCGGACCGGCGCGGTCGGGTGCGTCAGGCGCGCGTGCGGCGCTCCACGCGCAGCCCCTCCATGTCCTCGAGCTGCACGCCCTTCGTCTCCGGGACCTTCGTGAGCACGAAGAAGAACGACAGCACCGCGAACGCCGCGTACATGAGGTACGGGATCGACGCGCCGAACGCGTTGAGCATCGGCGGGAACGAGATCGTGATGAGGAAGTTCGCGATCCACTGCGCCGCGGCGGCCAGGCCGAGCGCGGCGGCCCGGATGTGGTTGGGGAAGATCTCGCCCAGCAGCACCCACACCAGCGGGCCCCACGACGCGCCGAAGAAGACGACGAACAGGTTCGCCGCGACCACGGCCACCATGCCCCACGGGGCGGGCAGGCTCACGTCCTCGCCGGAGCCGGTGCTGTTCATGAACGCCACGGCGACGATCGCGAGGGTCACGGCCATGCCCGCCGAGCCGATGAGCAGCAGCGGACGGCGCCCGACCTTGTCGATGAGCGCGATCGCGATGAACGTGACGAGCACGTTCGTGATCGAGGTGATCGTCGACGTCGTGAACGCGTCGCCCTCGTCGAACCCGACCGCCTGCCACAGCGTGTTCGAGTAGTAGAAGATGACGTTGATCCCGACGAACTGCTGGAAGACCGACAGCAGGATGCCGACCCACACCACCGGCAGCAGCCCGAACCGCGGCCCGCGCAGGCTGGACTGGGCCGCGAGGGCCTCGTCGGTGCGGATGGTGTGCTCGATCTCCCGGATGCGCTCGTCGGCGTCCTCGTCCGGCGGCAGCACCGACGCGAGCACCGCGCGGGCCTCGTCGCGCTTGCCCCGGCTCAGCAGGTAGCGCGGCGACTCGGGGATGCGCAGCGCCAGGATCCCGTAGACCGTCGCCGGCACGACCGCGACGAGGAACATCCACCGCCAGGCCTCGAGGCCGAACCACAGCTCGCCGCTGGCGTCCGCACCCGCGCCGGGCGTCGCCCGCGCGAGCAGCTCGTCCGAGAGCAGCGCGGCGAAGATGCCGATGACGATCGCGAGCTGCTGCAGCGAGCCCAGCCGCCCGCGGATGCGGGCCGGCGCGATCTCCGCGATGTACGCGGGGGCGATCACGGAGGCGATGCCGATGCCCAGGCCGGCCATGAAGCGCCAGGCGATGAGGTCCCACACGCTGAACGCGATGCCGGACAGCACCGAGGAGACGAAGAACAGCACCGCGCCGAGGAACATGACGCGCGTGCGGCCCCAGCGGTCCGCGAGGCGTCCGCCCATCCACGCACCGAGCGCGCAGCCCAGCAGCGCGACGGCGACGGCGAAGCCGCTGAGCGTGCTCCCGAGGTCGAACTGCTCGGTGAACGCCTGCACCGCACCGTTGATGACGGAGCTGTCGAAGCCGAACAGGAAGCCGCCGACGGCCGCGGCGACCGCGAGGCCGACCGCCTTGCCGGTGTGCCTGCCGTTGAGCTCGCCCGCCGGGGTGCCGCCGTGCGGTCCACCCCTGCGGGACACCGGATCGGACATCGTCCACCCCCGTCTGCCAGATGTTCGTGGCCGGGCCGAGTGCCTGGTCAGGGACCACTCTCTCCCCGGCCGGGACCACCCGCACCCGGAGGGTCGGCCCCCGAGGGGTGGGCCCGCGCACAGCGGGCGGTGCGCGTCCGGACGCGGCGCGGCGGTGGCACGGGCCCGTGCCCGGGTGCATCATCGCCCGGTGGCAGCGACCGGAGGACAGGACGGCGGCGCGGGGCGGGAGCCCCGGCGCCACCACCGGCCCGTGCCGTTCGACCCCGCGCAGGCCGACGCGCTCCCGGGCGAGCTCGACCCCATGCTGCGCGGCGAGATCGCGCACACGACCGCGGCGGCGCTCGTGCACCGGGCGCGCGCGTCGCAGGACCCCGACGTCGTCGCGCGCCTCGTCGCGCTCGTCGAGACCGAGGGGCTCGACACGGTCGCCGCGATGTGGGCCGACAGCCCGGCCGACACCCTGCCCGGGGCGCTGTGGCGGCTCTACGTGCTGCGCGAGTGGGTGCGGCGCGACCCTCGCACGGTCGCCGACCGCTACCGGATGGGTGTGGCGGCCGCGCCGGTGCACGACGCGGTCGCCGGCGTCGCGCAGGCCCCGGGGCCGCAGGACGTGCAGTCGGTCGCCGACCAGGTCCTCTCCGGCGTCTACTCCGGCGACCTCGCGGTCGCGCTCGAGCGGGCGGCGGCGTTCTGCCGCGTGCTCGCGACGGGCGCCGCCTTCGACGCCGACCACCTCGACGTCGTCGACCCGGGGGCCGCGCTGCGCACCACGCGGGGGGCGGCGTCCCTGGTGCGCACCGCCGAGGAGCTCGACGCCGCGGCGGTCCTGTGGCGGCGCGGGCGGCTCGACTGACGTCTGCCCCGTGCGGGTGACGCTGCCCACGCCGTCCGGCGCTCGACCGGCGCGGCGGGGGGTGCCGGACCTAGACTGGACGGGACGTCGGGTCGCGGTGGCCCCGGGCTCCATCATCAGCCGCTTCGAGCGGCCACGCGCCGAGAGGCGCCCCGCGGCCCGGCGTCCTCATGCACCCGTGTGCGCCGACGGCCCGTGCCGCGGGCGTCCGCCCGGGTGGCGCCGTCGGTGCACCGTGCGTTCACGGACCGTTAGGCTGACCCCGCCCGAGCACCCGCCGGGCGACTGTCGTCCCTCGCCCCGGAGATCTCCGTGCGCCTGCGCCTGACACCGCGCGACACCTCGTACTTCGACCTCTTCGCCGCCCAGGCCACGCACCTCGTCACGGGTGCGAACCTGCTGGCCGAGATGCTCGGTGCCGACCGGCCCACCCGCAAGGAGATCAACAAGCGGATGGCCGAGGCCGAGCACGCGGCCGACGAGGCGACCCACACGATCATGCGGCGTCTGAACCAGACGTTCGTCACGCCGTTCGACCGCGACGACATCTACGACCTCGCCTCCAGCCTCGACGACTGCATGGACTTCATGGACGAGGCCGCCGACCTCATCGTGCTGTACAAGCTCGACGAGCTGCCGGCGCGCGTGTCCGACCAGGTGCAGGTCCTCCAGCGCGCCGCCGAGCTCACCGCCGAGGCGATGCCGCGGCTGCGCTCCATGGACTCGCTGCAGGAGTACTGGGTCGAGGTCAACCGCCTCGAGAACCAGGCGGACAAGTCGCACCGCAAGCTGCTCGCGCAGATGTTCGACGAGATCACCGACCCGATCCTGCTGATGAAGCTCAAGGAGGTCGTGGAGAAGCTCGAGGACGCGGCCGACGCGTTCGAGAAGGTCGCGAACAGCATCGAGACCATCGCGCTCAAGGAGTCCTGAGCTCCGGTGGAACCTGCGCTCGTCGTCATCGTCGTCGCGCTCGCCCTGGGCTTCGACTACACCAACGGCTTCCACGACGCGGCCAACGCGATCGCCACCTCGGTGTCGACGCGTGCGCTGACGCCGCGTGCCGCGCTCGTCATGGCGGCCGTCATGAACTTCACCGGCGCCCTGCTCGGCACCGAGGTCGCGGAGACCATCGCCACCTCGATCGTCGACCTGCAGCACGCGTCCTCGCACAGCGCGCTCGTCGTCATCCTCTGCGCGCTCGTCGGCGCGATCACGTGGAACCTCATCACGTGGTGGTTCGGGCTGCCCTCGTCGTCGACGCACGCCCTCATCGGCGGGCTCGTCGGCGCGGGCCTGGCGGGGAGCTTCGGGGTGTACGGGTCGGCGATCGTCGACAAGGTCGTCCTGCCGATGGTCTTCTCCCCGCTCATCGGCTTCGGCCTCGCGTTCGCGCTGATGGTCGGCCTGCTCTGGCTCATCCGCAACGGTCGCCCGGCCCGCGTCAACCGGCGCTTCCGGTTCGCGCAGACCGTGTCCGCCGCCGCCATGGCCCTGGGCCACGGCCTGCAGGACGCGCAGAAGACGATGGGTGTCATCTACCTCGCGCTGCTCACGGCCGAGTGGGCCGACCCGGACGAGGGCATCCCGCTGTGGGTCAAGCTCGCCGCCGCGGCCGCGATCTCCGCCGGCACGTACGCGGGCGGCTGGCGCATCATGCGCACCCTCGGCCGCCGCATCATCGAGCTGGACCCGGCGCGCGGCTTCGTCGCCGAGTCGGTGTCCGCGCTCGTGCTCTACGTCAACGCGTTCTACCTGCACGCGCCGGTGTCGACGACGCACACCATCACGTCCGCGATCATGGGCGTCGGCGCCACGAAGCGGCTCTCCGCGGTCCGCTGGGGCGTGGCGAAGAACATCCTGGGCGCGTGGATCCTGACGATCCCCGCCGCGGCCCTGGTCGCCGCCGTCGTCTTCTGGGTCCTGCACCCGTTCCTCGGCTGACCCGGACCCCGCCGTCACGAGGGCCCCGCGCCCGGCACGACCGGTGCGGGGCCCTCGCACGTCACCGGCCGGCGGCGATCGCGTCGAGGTCCGCCACGTCCTGCTCCGACAGGGTCAGGCTGGCCGCAGCGACGTTCTCGCGCAGGTGGGCGACCGAGCGCGTACCCGGGATGAGCAGGATGTTCGGCGAGCGCTGCAGCAGCCAGGCGAGGGCCACCGCCATCGGGCTCGCTCCCACCCGCTGCGCGACGGCCGTGAGCTCGGCGGACTGCAGCGGGCTGAAGCCGCCGAGCGGGAAGAACGGCACATACGCGACGCCGTCGCGCGCGAGCGCGTCGACCAGGGCGTCGTCGTGGCGCACCGCCAGGTTGTACATGTTCTGCACGCACACGACCGGCGCGATGCCGCGCGCCTCGGCGACCTGCTCGGCCGTCACGTTGCTCAGGCCGACGTGCCGGACCAGGCCCTCGCGCTGCAGGTCCACGAGGGCGCCGAACGGCTCGG
Organism: Cellulomonas sp. JZ18; assembly: GCF_009720485.1. NCBI lineage: Bacteria > Bacillati > Actinomycetota > Actinomycetes > Micrococcales > Cellulomonadaceae > Cellulomonas > Cellulomonas sp. JZ18. The sequence continues at coordinate 838,768 of NZ_CP045245.1, forward strand.
CGAGGGAGCCGGGGCGTGGCCCGGTCGCGTCGCCCATCCGCAGGTTCACGACGTCGAGCACGTCGAGCCCGAGGGACTCGAGGTTCTGCTCGACCTGCTGCCGCAGCTGCGCGGGCCGACGCGCGACGGGCCAGCCGCCGTCGGCGTCGCGCTCGGCGCCGACCTTCGTCACGACGTGCAGCCCGTCCGGGTACGGGTGCAGGGCCTCGCGGATCAGCCGGTTGGTGACGTGCGGGCCGTAGGCCTCGGCGGTGTCGACGTGGGTGACGCCGAGCGCGACCGCCTCGCGCAGGACGGCGCGCGCGGCGTCCTCGTCGGCCGGCGGGCCCAGGACGCCCGGGCCGGCCAGCTGCATCGCTCCGTAGCCGAGGCGCCCGACGGTGAGGTCGCCGAGCGTCCAGGTGCCGCCCGGGAGCGTCGGGGACTGCGTGGTGGGCGTGGTCACGTGTGCTGCCTCCTCCAGGTGTACGGGTGCGGCGCGGTGCGCCGTGCCGTGATCCTGCGTGCCCTACTACCCGATGGGAAGTACGTACCTGGAAGTGCGTAAGGTCCGCGGCAGAGAGGAGACGGTGATGACGTCGACGGCGGCGGAGCGTCGCGCCCGCGCGAAGGTCGAGTACGACGCGTTCCTCGCGGCGTGCCCCAGCCACCAGCTGCTCGGCCGGATCTCGGACAAGTGGGTGGCGCTCGTGCTCACCGCGCTCGGCAGCGGCGGGACGGAGGCGGGCTGCGAGGGCGTTCCGCGCCCGCTGCGCTACTCCGAGCTGCAGCGTCTGCTCGCCGGGGTCAGCCCGAAGATGCTGACGCAGACGCTGCGCTCCCTGGAGCGCGACGGCCTCGTGACGCGCACCGTGACGCCGACGGTCCCGGTGACGGTGTCCTACGCGCTCACCGACCTGGGCCTGTCGCTGCACGCGGTCGTGCGTGGGTTGAAGGCGTGGGCGGAGGCGCACATGGACCAGGTGGCCGGGCACCGCGAGGCGTACGACGCGCGCACCGCCGCACCCGCCGACGCGGTCAGTCCGTGACGGGGGAGCGGTGCGTCTCGACCGCGACGACGCGGGGACCGCGCCGCGTGACCGCGGCGTGCGCGACGAGCACCTCACCCGGCTGCAAATAGGGGTTGCGGGTCGGCAGCGCGTCCGCGACCGCCCGGCGCGAGTGGGCCGCCAGCACGTCGAGGACGGTCGGCAGCACCGGCCGGTGCGTGCACAGGACCGTGTCGCGCCGGTCGTCGAGGCAGCCGCGGACGAGCGCGGCCACGCGCGCCGGGGACTCGTCGTGCTCCGCCTCCGTGAGGACGTCCGTGACGTCGGGCGCCAGCCCTGTCGCCCGCGCGTACGGAGCCATGGTCGCCGCGCAGCGCTCCCACTCGCTGGTCACCACGCGACCGACCCCGAAGGCCGTGAGCGCGGGCACCATCGCCGTCGCCTGGCGCAGGCCCAGCCCCGTGAGCGGACGGTCCCCGTCGTCGCCGCCCCACAGGCTGCGCTTGCGGGCCTGCCCGTGCCGCGCGACCACGAGCGCGCGCGTGTCGAGCCGGTCCTTGGCGTAGGTCTCGACCAGCACGTCGAGCGGTCGCCGGTCGGCCTTGCGGGTCAGGCGCGACGCCGCCTCGGCCACGTCGCACCACTCCCAGCGGTCGATCTCGCCGGCGCCGGCCGGCGTCACGGGCGGACGGGCCCCGAGCGCCGCCGCGTCGTGCCGGCCCGCGACCTGCGCCGCCCAGTACCGCACGACCTTGCGCCGCCCGTCGCCGAGCGTGTACTCGACCGCCGGCAGCGGGACGCCCAGCACGACGGGCAGGCCCGTCTCCTCCTCGACCTCGCGCACGGCGGCGACGGGGAAGGGCTCGCCCGGGTCGAGCTTGCCCTTCGGCCACGACCAGTCCTGGTAGCGCGGCCGGTGGACCAGCGCGACCTGCAGCCGCCCGGCGCGCACGCGCCACACGAGAGCGCCCGCGGACCGGACCGCGGGCAGTGCAGCCGCCCTCACCGCGAGGAGCCCGGCCGGCGCCTCTGCCGCTGGACGAGTGCCTCCTGCAGGTCCACCAGCGGGCCGTCGGGCCCGAGGTGGTGCCGCTGCCACACGCCGTCGGCGTCGAGGTGCCACGACGACGTGCCGTCGTCCACGGACTCGTCCACCAGCTCGACGAGCTCCGCGACGTGCGCCGGGTCGGACACGCGCACCAGCGCCTCGACGCGGCGGTCCAGGTTGCGGTGCATGAGGTCCGCCGAGCCGATGAACACCTCGGGCCCCTCGAAGCCGTCCTCGGGGCCGGGCGTCGCGTGCGCGAAGGCGAAGACCCGCGAGTGCTCGAGGAACCGCCCGAGGATCGAGCGGACCCGGATCGTCTCGGAGAGCCCCGGCACGCCCGGCCGCAGCGCGCAGATGCCGCGCACGTTGATGTCGACCGGGACGCCGGCCTGCGACGCGCGGTACAGCGCGTCGATGACCGCCTCGTCGACCATCGAGTTGACCTTGATCTTGATCCACGCCGGCTCGCCGCGACGCGCCGCCTCCGCCTCGCGCTCGATGCGGGCCACGAGCCCGGTGCGCACCGAGCGCGGCGCCACCAGCAGGCGGTGGAACCGCGACTTCGGCGCGTAGCCCGACAGCTGGTTGAACAGGCGCGTGAGGTCCTGACCCACCTCCGGGTCCGCGGTGAGCAGACCGAGGTCGGTGTAGAGGCGAGCGGTCTTCGGGTGGTAGTTGCCGGTGCCGACGTGGCTGTAGCGGCGCAGCCCGTCCGCCTCCTGGCGGACCACGAGCGAGAGCTTGCAGTGCGTCTTCAGGCCGACGATGCCGTAGACGACGTGCACGCCCGCCTGCTCGAGCTTGCGCGCCCAGGAGATGTTGTTCTGCTCGTCGAACCGCGCCTTGATCTCCACGAGCGCGAGGACCTGCTTGCCCGCCTGGGCGGCGTCGATGAGGGCGTCGACGATCGGGGAGTCGCCCGACGTGCGGTAGAGCGTCTGCTTGATCGCGAGCACGTGCGGGTCGGCCGCCGCCTGCTCGAGGAACGTCTGCACCGACGTCGAGAACGAGTCGTACGGGTGGTGCAGCAGGATGTCGCGGGCCCGGATGGCCGCGAACACGTCCGTCGGGTTCGACGACTCGACCTCGGCCAGGTGCCGGTGCGTGGCCGGCACGAACCGCGGGTACTGCAGCTCCGGCCGGTCGAGGTCCGCGATGAGGTGCAGGCCCGTGTGGTCGAGCGGCGCCGGCAGCTCGTAGACGTCGTCCTCGGACATGCCGAGCTGGCGGACGAGGAACTTGCGCACCCGCCCGCTGATCCCCTCGGCGAGCTCGAGGCGCACCGGAGGGCCGAACCGGCGGCGCAGGAGCTCCTTCTCCATCGCCTTGAGCAGGTTCTCGGCGTCGTCCTCCTCGACCTCCACGTCCTCGTTGCGCGTGATGCGGAACGTGTGGAACTCACGGACCTCCATGCCGGGGAACAGCTGGTCCAGGTGCTGGGCGATGACGTCCTCGACGGGCACGAACGACATCGGCCCGCTGTCCGCACCCGCCGAGGCGTGGTCCGGCGCGGACGGGCGGCCGGACGCGTCGACGGCGATGTAGCGGGGGAGCAGCGGCGGGACCTTCACCCGCGCGAAGTGCTCCTTGCCGCTGGTCGGGTTCACGACGCTGACCGCGAGGTTGAGCGACAGGCCGGAGATGTAGGGGAAGGGGTGCGCCGGGTCCACCGCCAGCGGCGTGAGGACCGGGAAGATCTGCCGGCGGAAGAACTTGTGCAGGCGGTCCTGCTCGGCCTCGCCGAGGTCGTCCCACCGGACGATGGTGATGCCCTCCTTGGCGAGGGCCGGCTGGACGTCCCGCGCGAACACCTGCGCGTGCCGGGCCATGAGCTCGTGCGCGCGCTCGCTGATCGCCTCCAGCACCTGCCGCGGGGACAGGCCCGAGGCCGCGGTGACGGCGATGCCCGTCGCGATGCGCCGCTTGAGGCCGGCGACGCGGACCATGAAGAACTCGTCGAGGTTGGACGCGAAGATCGCGAGGAACCGCACCCGCTCGAGCAGCGGCAGGTCGGGGTCCTCGGCGAGCTCGAGGACGCGCTGGTTGAACGCGAGCCAGGACAGCTCGCGGTCGAGGAACCGGTCGTCCGGGAGCGGACCGGTGTCGGGCAGCGCGCCGGGGTCCTCGGTCTCGACGTGCTCGGCGATGCTGGCGGCGAGGTCCGGGTCCATCGGGGGCGCGTCGGTCATGTGCCCATGGTGGCACCGCCGGGTGAACGCGTCGTGTCGTCCCGGGGCGGTGTCACCCGCCGGCCGGCGCGGCCTGCCCGGGCGGCCCGTACATGACGTCGACGGCGGCGCGCGTGAAGCCCGCCCGCTCGTAGGTGTGCACGGCGACGGTGTTCTCGGCGCCCGTGTAGAGGATCGCCGTGCGCAGCCCGCGGTCGCGCAGGTGCGCCAGGCCGAGCGCCGTCAGCGCGCGTCCCAGGCCCAGCCCCTGCGCGTCGGGGTCGACGCCGACCACGTAGATCTCCCCGACCTCCTCCTCGGGGCCCGCGTCGGGGGCCTCGCCGCGCGGGTGCACCTTCGTCCACACCGAGCCGAGCAGCTGACCCTCGCGCTCCGCGAGCAGGAAGCCGGCCGGGTCGAACCACGGCTCCGCCTCCCGCGCGCGCAGGTCGGCCGACGTCATGCGGCCCTGCTCGGGGTGGTGGGCGAACGCGCGCGCGTTGACGCGCCGCCACGCCTCCTCGTCCTGCCCGGGGACGAACGTCCGCACGGTCACGCCGGGAGGCAGGACCGCGTCGGCCGGCGGGTGGGCCTCGAGGTCGACGCGCATGCGCAGGAGCTCGCGGACCACGACGAGCCCGGCGGCACGGGCCGCCGCGCGCGCGGCGGGCACGTCACCGTGCGCCCACACCGACAGCCGCCGCCCCGGGACCGCCGCCGTCTCCTCCTGCGCACGGGCGAGCAGCGTGGCCGCGACCCCCCGGCGCCGGTGCGCGGGGTGGACGACGACCTCGGCGCTCACGCGCGTGGTCGTCCCCACGTCGAGCTGGGCGTAGCCCACGAGCGCGTCGTCGCCCGTGCGTGCGAGCAGGTGCACCACGGGCGCCTCCGGCTCGGTGAGCCACAGCAGCGGCTGCTCGGACAGCGGGGCCACGCCGTCGGCCGCGGCCGACGCCCGGTGCAGCTCGCGGACCGCCTCCGCCGCTGCCGGGTCCAGGGGCCCCGCGACGGCCGTCACGCGGGCCGGCGCGTCGGTGTCGCTCGTCATGGACCCATCCCACCACGCCAGGTCGCCCGGACGAGGGGGCGGACGCGGCACGCGCGGGACGCCGTCCGGGTGACGCGCGGCGCGGCGGCCGCCCGGTCCGTCCGGTGCGTCCGGGTCCGGTGTGGAGGGCTCGTGCACGCCCCGGTGCCGAGGGGTGGGCCGGGCGGCGCCGCCGCGCGGTGCGCGGGTAGCGTGGACGCCGCCATGGAGCCCGTCGCCAGCGCCACCCCCGCCGCCGCCGGGCGGCGTGCACGCCGGGCGGACCGGGGACCGCGCGCCGTCGAGGTCGACGTGCTCGTGGTCGGGGCCGGGCAGGCGGGGCTCTCCACCGCCTACCACCTGCAGCGCACGGGCCTCGTGGCGGTCGGGTCGCGCGGGTGGGAGCACGCCGCCGGCACGTTCGTCGTCCTCGACGACAACGCCCGTGCGGGCGGCGCGTGGCAGCACCGCTGGCGCAGCCTCACGATGGCCGACGCGCACGCGGTGCACGACCTGCCCGGCATGCCGCTCGTCGTCGTGGACCCCGCCGAGCCCGCCGCCGACGCGGTGCCCTACTACTTCGCGCAGTACGAGGACGCGTACGCGCTCAACGTGCAGCGGCCGGTGCGCGTCGACCGGGTGGAGCGCGCCGCGCGCGGGGACGGCGACGAGCCGCGCTACCTCGTGACCACGCGGCACGTCGGGCACCCGGACGAGGTCGTGGTGTGGTCCGCGCGCGCCGTCGTCAACGCGTCCGGCACGTGGCAGCGCCCGTTCTGGCCGTCGTACCCCGGCCGCGCGACCTTCCGCGGACGACAGCTGCACACCCGTGACTACCGCGCCGCACGCGACCTGGCCGACGGGCACGTGGTGGTCGTGGGCGGCGGTACGTCGGCCGTCCAGCTGCTCCTGCAGATCGCCGAGGTCACCACCACCACCTGGGTGACGCGACGTCCGCCGCGCTGGGTGGACGCGGAGTTCACCCCCGAGCTCGGCCGTGACGCCGTGACGCGCGTCGACGAGCGCACGCGCGCCGGCCTGCCGCCCCGGTCCGTCGTCAGCGTCACGGGCCTGCCGCTGACCCCCGCGTACCGCGAGGGCATCGCCTCCGGGGTGCTGCGCGCGCGGCGCGTGTTCGACCGCGTCGAGCCGGACGGCGTCGCGTGGGACCCCAGCGCCCCCGCGCTGCGGGCCCGCGACGCGGAGGACGGCGCCGACCTGCCCCCGACCTGCCCGGCCTCGCGCCCGACCTCGGCGGCTGGGTCGACGGCCCGCCGTTCGTCGCCGCGCGCACGATCCTGTGGGCCACGGGCTTCCGCTCGGCGCTGGACCACCTCGCACCGCTCGGCCTGCGCGCGCCGGGCGGCGGGATCCGCATGGACGGCACCGAGGTCGTCGGCGAACCGCGCCTGCAGCTCGTCGGCTACGGCCCCAGCGCGTCGACGATCGGTGCGAACCGCGCGGGCCGCGAGGCGGTCCGCCGCCTGCGGCGCGTGCTCGGCTGGTAGCGCGCGCCGCACGCACGTCGGCCCCCGTCCCGGCAGGACGGGGGCCGACGCGTGCGGGTGCCGGTGTCAGGAGCAGGTCACCGGGATCGTGCCCGTGGGTGCGGTGCCCGACCCGATGAAGCCGGCGCTGGTCGACTGACCCGCGCCGAGCGCGCCGTTCCACGCCGCGTTCGTGACCGTGACGCTGCCGCCCGACGCGGTGAACGCCCCGCTCCAGCCCTGTGCGACGCTCGCGCCGCCCGGCAGCGAGAACTGCGCGCGCCAGGACGTGATCGCCCGGCTGCCGGCCTTCACCTCGAGCGCCCCCTGGAACCCGCCGGGCCACGACCCGGTGATCCGCAGGGTCGCGGTGCAGGCGCCGCCGGGGTTCTGGGTCGGCGTCGCGGTCGGGGTCACCGTGGGGGTGGGCGTCACCGTCGGGGTCGCGGTGACGGTCGGCGTCGGCGTGGGCGTCGCACCGTCGAAGAACGTCGCGGTGCGCGCGGTCGCGCGGATGCCGTTCGGGCCGGTGAAGATCCGGGTGCCCCACGAGGTCATCCGCGCCGGGTCGAACGCCGTCACCATGTCGAGGTACTCGACGCCGCCGCCGTTGCCGGACCACGACCAGCCGTAGTAGCCGATCCCGCGGCGCTGCGCCTCGGCCATGATCGTGTCCTCGTCCGGGTTGCCGTCCGAGTGGTCGTGGCCGAACTCGCCGATGACGAGCGGCAGGCCGTGCGCCGCGAACGCGTCGAGGTACGCGGTGATCGTCGACGCCTGCGCGTACACGCCGTACATGTGCACCGAGAACAGGACGTTGCCGTCCGGGTCCGCCGCGGCGACCGTCGGGGCCTGGTCGCGCATGATGCCGCGCCAGTCCTGCCCCCACATCGGCGCGTCCACCACGATGTTGTGCCGCAGCCCGGCCGCCCGGATCGTGCGGATCGCCGCGGAGGTGTCCGCGGCCCACTGCGCCGAGACCGTCTCGTTGTTGCCGTACGGCTCGTTGCCGATGTTGATCTGGATGAAGTCCTCGGTGCCCTGCAGGGTGCTGCGCAGGCCCACCCAGTACTGCGCCGCCTGGGCGAGCGTCGCGGCGCCGGACTGCTCGCCGTAGCCGGTGGTGTCGTGCACCTCGAGCATGCAGACGAGCTGGTTCGCGCGGCACAGGGAGATGACGCCGGCGACGTCCGCCGCGTCGTTCTGGGTCCAGCGCGTGCCGTTCGACAGCACGACGCGCAGCGCGTTCGCGCCCGCCGCGCGGATGGCGGGGACGGCCCGCGGCGTCTCGGACACGTACCAGGTGTGCGCGTGGCTGACACCACGGGCGACGAACGGGGTGCCGTTCTCCTCGACGAGGCGGGTGCCCTCGACGTGCAGACCGACGGGGTCCGCCGCGGAGGCGGTGGTCGCCACGGCGGTCACGCCGCCGACGGCGAGCAGCGCGGTCGCGCACGCGGCGACCGCACGGGTGGACAGGTGCTTCATGGGACGTCCTCGTTCCGTGAAGGGGTGGCTGACGAGCACCCGCCCGTCTGTCCGCCGGCCGGTGACGGGCGGGTGCGCGGGTCACACAACCAGCAGGTCGGGAAGCGCTCCACGCGCCTAAACGCTTCGCCGTCGCGCCCCTCCCCGGCCCCTGCGGGAAGCGCACTCCGGTCCCCGTCCCGACCGTCCCCGCACGCGCCGACGGCCCGGCACCCCGCGGGGGCCGGGCCGTCGGCGAGGAGCTGCGGCGGGTCAGTCGGACGAGGCCGCGGGCGTGTTCAGGCCGGCCGCGATGAGGTCCATGACCGAGGAGTCCGCGAGCGTCGTCGCGTCCCCGACCTGCCGGTGCTCCGCCACGTCGCGCAGCAGGCGTCGCATGATCTTGCCCGACCGGGTCTTGGGCAGCTCCGGCACCACGAGGATCTGCCGCGGCTTGGCGATGGGGCCGATCTCGCGCGCCACGTGGTCGCGCAGCGTCTGCTGCACGGCGCCGGCGTCCGCGCCCGCCGCCTCCGTGGCGTCACCGCGCAGGATGACGAACGCGACGACGGCCTGCCCGGTCGTCTCGTCGGTCGCGCCCACGACCGCGGCCTCCGCGACCCACGGGTGCGAGACCAGCGCCGACTCGATCTCGGTGGTGGACAGCCGGTGCCCCGAGACGTTCATGACGTCGTCGACGCGTCCGAGCAGCCAGATGTCGCCGTCCTCGTCCTTCTTGGCGCCGTCCCCGGCGAAGTAGATGCCCGGGAACCGGGACCAGTACGTGTCCTTGTACCGCTCGGGGTCGCCCCAGATGCCGCGCAGCATCGACGGCCAGGGCTCGGTGAGCACCAGGTAGCCCCCGTGCCCGTTCGGCACGGGCTTCGCGTCGTCGTCGACGACGTCGGCCGCGATGCCCGGCAGGGGCACCTGCGCCGACCCCGGCTTGGCCTCCGTGACCCCGGGCAGCGGGCTGATCATGATCGCGCCGGTCTCGGTCTGCCACCACGTGTCGACGACGGGCGTGCGGTCGCCGCCGATGACCCGGCGGTACCAGGTCCACGCCTCGGGGTTGATGGGCTCGCCCACCGAGCCGAGCACGCGCAGCGACGACAGGTCGAACCGGCCGGGGATCTCCTCGCCCCACTTCATGCACGTGCGGATCGCCGTCGGCGCGGTGTAGAGGATCGACACCTTGTACTTCTGCACGATCTCCCACCACCGGCCGCGGTGCGGGGTGTCGGGCGTGCCCTCGTAGATGACCTGCGTCGCGCCGTTCACGAGCGGCCCGTAGACGACGTAGGTGTGGCCCGTCACCCAGCCGATGTCGGCCGTGCACCAGTACACGTCCGTCCCGGGCTTGAGGTCGAAGACGTTGAGGTGGGTGTAGGCCGCCTGCGTGAGGTACCCACCCGTGGTGTGGAAGATGCCCTTCGGCTTCCCGGTCGTGCCCGACGTGTAGAGGATGAACAGCGGGTGCTCGGCCTCGACGTCGACGGGCGTGTGCTGCGGGGAGGCGACGTCGACGGCCTCGTGCCACCAGACGTCGCGGCCCTGCGTCCACTCCACCGGCTGCCCGGTGCGGCGCACCACCAGCACGTGCTGCACGCTCGGTGCGCCCTTCGCGAGCGCCTCGTCCACGGCGGGCTTCAGCGCGCTGGCGTTGCCCCGCCGAAAGCCGCCGTCGGCGGTGACGACGAGCTTCGCCTCGGCGTCGAGGATGCGCGAGCTCAGGGCCTCGGCGGAGAACCCGCCGAACACGACCGAGTGCGGGGCGCCGATCCGCGCGCACGCGAGCATCGTCACGACGGCCTCGGGGATGAGCGGCATGTAGATGGCCACGCGGTCGCCCGTGCGCACACCGAGCGCGGAGATGGCGTTGGCCGCCTTGGAGACCTCGCGCTGCAGGTCCGCGTACGTGAGCGTGCGGGTGTCGCCGCCCTCGCCCTCGAAGTGCAGCGCGACCCGGTCGCCGTTGCCCGCCTCGACGTGCCGGTCGACCGCGTTGTACGCCGCGTTGAGGCGGCCGTCGGCGAACCAGCGCGCGAACGGCGCGTCGGACCAGTCCAGGGTCTGCGTGAACGGCGTCGACCACGTGAGGAGCTCACGGGCCTGCTCGGCCCAGAACGTGGGGCGGTCGGCGTTGGCCCACGAGTACAGGTCGGCCGTCGCGTTGGCCTGCGCCGCGAACTCCGGGGACGGGGGAACCGGCGGTCCTCCGTCAGGAGGTTCTCCAGGCCGGGCGACGCGGCGGGCGCGGCGTCGGTCGGTGTGGCGGCGGCGGACGGTTCGGTCACGGTGTCTCCCTGCGCAACGGCGTCGGTGCGGCTCTTCGGTGCTGACCTGAGGGGTCCTCGCCACGGACCTTAGTCCCGGGCGCGGACGCGGCGCACGCACGCGGACCGGCGCCCGGGTCGTCCGGTGCGTGGCGGACCGGGGTCCGGTCCGTCCGGATCGCCCCCGGCGCCGCTTCAGGCCGCGCGGTTGCGCTCGCGGAAGACGCCCAGGTGGACGCCACGCCGCCGGGCCACCGCGGCGACCAGGCCGGCCACGAGCAGCAGGACGCCGGCGAGCAGCAGCGTGCCCGACGTCGCCGCCACCGTCGTCTCCACCGTGGTGCGGTACCACGCGTCCGCGTCGACCAGCGCGAGCACCTGCTGCCGGGCGATGCCGGGCGCGTACAGCGCGAGCCCGCCCAGCAGACCGAGCACGGCACCGCCCGTGAGGGCCACGGCCGGGGTCCACAGCGCCAGCAGCAGCACGGCCGCGAGCAGCACGACCCCCACGGAGACCAGCACGATCCCGAGGACCTCGAGCGAGGCGTCCCAGTCCCCGGCCTGGACCGTGAGGATGCGGGACTGGCCGACGAGCGTCAGCAGCGCCGCCACCGGTGCGAGGACGAGGCCCACGAGGACCCCCAGCACGTGCGTGCCGGCGTGCGCCGTGCGCGGCGCGTTCGGGTCGGGGAAGAGGTCGTCGTCGCCGTCCCCGTCGCGCGGTCCGGCGCGGTTCGGCCCCGGGGCGTCCTCGTGCGCCGCGGCGGCCGGCACGTCGTGCCCGGCGGGGCCGGCGGACGGCGCCGCGGACGGCCGGGCGCCGACGGCCTGCGACCCGGCGGGGTCGGCGACGGCGGCCCGCGCCGGCGTCGCGCTCGTCTCCGGGTGCGTCGCCGCCGTGGTGGGCGGTCCGGGGGGTGCCGGTGCAGGGCCCGTCGCACCCGGAGCGGAGGCGCTCCCGCGCACCGGCTCGAGCGGCTCGGGCGGCGTGGGCACCGGTCGAGCGACCGCGTGCCGGCCGGTGTCGGTGCTCGGCTCGCCCGTGCCCCCGCGCCCGGGGCCGGCGGGCCGCTGCGGGTCGGACGTGCTCATGCGTGCTCCCCGGGATCGCGCCTCGGCGTCCGCGGACGCCCTGGTCGGACCACGCTAGTGCGGGGCCGGGCCGGGTGCGGGACGGCGCGCGGGGGCAGGCCGGAGCGGTGTGCGGCGGGTGTGCAGCGGCGCGTGGTGCGGGGCGTGGGGCGGGGAAGGGGCCGGGCAGGCCCGGGCCTCGGGGTCAGGGGCGCGCGGCGGCGGCACCGGTGACGATCGGGCAGGTGGCGTGAGCGGGCTCGCCGGACGTGGTGCGGGACGTGCTGCCGGACGTGCTGCCGGGCGTCGTGCCGGGCGTCGTGCCGGGTGTCGTGCCGGGTGCGGCGACCGGACCTGTGCCGTACGCGTACGCGGCCCCCACGAGCACGGCGCCGCCGAGCGTGTTGCCGACGGCCACGACGGCGAGGTTGCGTGCCGCCTCCGCGAGGGTCGCGCCCGGCACGTCGCCGTAGAGCGCGAGCGAGAACGTCGTCATGTTCGCGACCACGTGCTCGAAGCCGGAGGTGATGAACACCATGACGCAGCCGACGACCACCGCCACCCCCGCGGTGCCGGGACCGAGCCGTGCCCAGCACCAGACCGCGAGGCACACCAGCAGGTTGCAGAGGACGCCGCGGACCAGCAGCTGCGGGGTCGTCGCGTGCGCCTTGTGCTCGACGAGCCGGGCGAGCGCCTCGCCGGCCGCGGTGCCGGGGGCGGTGACGCCCGCGAGGTGGACGAGCGCCGCGAACGCCGCCGAGCCGACCAGGTTCCCCGCCAGGAGGGCCCCCAGGGTGCCCCCGGCGCGGGCCCAGCCGACCCGGCGCGCGAGCGCGCCCTGGGTCAGCACCATCATCGCGCTCGTCGCGAGCTCGCCGCCCGCGACGAGCACGATCGTCAGCGCGACGCCGAAGACGAGCCCGTTGACGAGCGGCGCCCACGGCGAGCCCGCCACGACGAGGGGGCCGCCGGCCGTGAGCAGGACGAGCACGCCGATGCCGATCGCGGCGCCGGCGAGCATGCTGCGGACCAGCAGCAGACCGGGCGTGCGCAGCAGCGCGACCTTGTGCACGGCCGCGTCGGCCTGTGCGGCGACGGCCTCGGGGATCGTGAGCACGGCCCCATCGTGGTGGTGCAGCGGCGGCGTCACCCGGGACGAAAGGGCAGGTCGCGCGCATCAGGCGGGCCTGGGCGCGTCCGCCGGCGCGAGGTCGGCGACGGGGCGGCCGCGCCCGGCTGCGGGCGGGGGCGCGGCCGGACGCCCACGGACGGGCCGTGCACCTGGGACAGTAGGGCCGCGGCGGACCCGGACGACCCGGCGGGCGCCGGGGAAGGCTGGAGGAGCGCAGGTGGGAGCGTCGGTGGGCAGGGGCGGGCGCGTGGCGACGATGAGCGACGTCGCACGGCTCGCGGGCGTGTCGAAGATGACCGTCTCGAACGTCCTCAACGACCGGCCGCGCGTCGGGGACGAGACGCGCCGGCGCGTGCTCGCCGCGGTCGACGAGCTGGGGTACGAGATCAACCTGACGGCCCGCCGGCTGCGTGCCGGACGTGTCGACACGGTCGCGCTCATCGTGCCCCGCTTCGACCACATGTACTTCGCCGAGCTCGCGGCGTGCTTCGCGGTCGAGGTGGCCCGGCACGACCGGCACCTCGTGGTCGCGCAGTCCGGTGCGAGCCGGGAGGGCGAGCTCTCGGCGCTGTCCCAGGCCCGGCTGCGGCAGTACGACGCCGTCGTGCTCAGCGCCGTCGGCCTCTCCTACGACGAGGTGGACGCCCTGAGCCTGTCGCAGCCGCTGCTGCTGCTGGGCGAGCAGGAGGTGCCGCCGCGGTTCGACCACGTGAGCATCGACAACGCCGGCGGGGCGCGGCTCGCGGTGGGGCACCTGCTGGACCGCGGGGCCCGGCGGGTCGCGGTGGTCGACGGTCCGCCCGTGCCGGCGTCCGACGTCGCGGCGGGTGCCCCCGACGCGACGTCGGACCAGCGCATCGAGGGCTGGCGCGCGGCGCACCGCGAGCGCGGGCTCGTGGCGGACGAGAGCCTGCTGCTGGGCGGTGCGCTCTACACCGCGGAGGGGGCGCGCGACGTCCTGGCCCGGGCGCTGGCGGACGGACGGCGGGTGGACGCGGTCTTCGCCGTGACGGACGAGATGGCCTACGGCGTGCTCGCCGCCCTGCACGACGCCGGCCTGCGCGTGCCGCAGGACGTCGCCGTCGTCGGCTTCGACGACCTGCGGGGGAGCGCCTTCGCGGTGCCGGGGCTGTCGTCGGTCGACCCGGGGCGCGAGTGGATCGCGCGTCAGGCGGTCGCGGTGGTCGAGCGTCGCCTGGCCGGTGACGACTCCGGGCCCGTGCGGCTCACGGCCCCGGTGGAGCTCGTGGTGCGAGGGTCGAGCGCCTGACGGCGGCACGGCGCGCCGGGTCGCCCTCTCGGGGCGTTGACCGCGGTGCTCGGCGCCGCATAGTGTCCCCGCCCATCGGTAGGTGTATCGATAACGCAACGGGGTGTATCGATACAGCACGGATGGCCCGCCGCTCCTGCGCGGGGGCCCGGTCGACGGTGACCGGGGTCCCGTGCGTGCGGACGGCGGGTGCGGGTGAGACGTGGACGACGACCGGGCGACGTCCCGGACGGATCTCGACGAGGAGAGCCAGATGACACGTGCGGGCAACTACGGAGGGCGTCGGTCGCGGTCCACGCGTGCCGCCGCCGCGGTCGCGGCGGCGCTGGCGCTGTCGCTCGCCGCGTGCGGCTCCGGGGCGGCGACGGCGACGCCGCCGACGCCGGGACGACCGGCGCGATGGAGGACTACGCCGCGGGCGACCAGTTCGAGGCCACCGAGCCGGTGGAGTTCTCCATCCTGTGGACCGACTGGCCCGAGGTGACGGTGAAGGACTCCTGGGAGTTCTTCGACGTCCTCAAGGAGCGCACCAACGTCGACCTGAAGACGACGCACATCCCGCTCAGCGACCACCTGGAGAAGCGCAGCCTGCTCATCAGCGCCGGCGACGCGCCCGAGATCATCCCGCTCGTCTACACGGGTGAGGAGAAGCAGTTCGCGGCGTCCGGGTCGGTCGTCGCGCTGAGCAAGTACCTCGACCAGATGCCCCACTTCCAGAAGTACGTGGAGGAGTGGGACCTGCAGGAGATGGTCGACAACCTGCGCCAGGAGGACGGCGAGCTGTACATGCTCCCCGGCTTCCAGGAGGTGTCGGTGCCGATGTTCACCCTGCTCGTCCGCAAGGACAAGTTCGACGAGCTCGGCATCGAGATGCCCGACACGTGGGACGAGTACCGCGAGGCGTTCCTCAAGCTGAAGGCCGCCTACCCGGACTCCTACCCGCTGCAGGACGGGTTCCAGGGGCAGTCGCTGCTCAACTACGCCGCCCGCGGCTTCGGCACGCAGGCCGGCTGGGGCTTCGGCGACGGCATGCAGTGGGACGAGGACGCCGGCGAGCTCGAGTACGCCGCGACCTCCGACGAGTACAAGGAGATGGTCGAGTTCTTCCACGGCCTCGTGCAGGACGGCCTGCTCCACCCCGACTCGTTCACGGTGCAGGACCAGGAGGCCGTCGAGCGCGTCGAGCGGCTCGTCTCCGAGGGCAAGGCGTTCGCCGGCTCCGGCGCGAGCGGCACCGCCATCGAGTGGTCGCAGGCCCTCGACACCACCGTCGGGCCGGGCAACTACGAGGTCGTCCAGGTGCCGCCGCCGGCGGGCCCCGCGGGTGACCTCGTCGAGCCCCGCAACTTCTGGCACGGCTTCATGATCACCAAGGAGGCGGAGAGCAAGCCGCACTTCACGGCGCTCCTGCAGTTCCTCGACTGGCTGTACTACTCGCCGGAGGCGCGCGACATGCTCCGCTGGGGCGTCGAGGGCGAGACGTACACGAAGTCCGGCGACGAGTACACGCTGAACCCGGAGTACCGGCTCGACATCTTCAACCTCAACCCGGGCGCGCCCACCGACATCCAGAAGGACCTCGGCTGGAGCACCTTCCTCGCGGAGGCGACGGAGTCGCGGGCGCTGAAGGAGTCGTACGCCACCGACCAGGCCGTCGAGTACATCGACCAGGTGCTGTCCACGCGCACGCCGACCGACCCCAACCCGCCGGCCCCGCTCTCCGAGGCCGACCTGGAGCAGGCCGCCCTGCTCGGCACGCCGCTCAAGGACGCGGTCGACACCGCGACGCTGCGCTTCATCCTCGGCGAGCGTCCGCTGAGCGAGTGGGACGCGTACGTCGCCGAGCTCGAGGCGAAGGGGCTGCAGCAGTACGTGGACCTCTACAACACGGCGCGCGAGCGCTTCGCCGAGAACAACGGCTAGGACCTCGGGTCGCCCCGGTGGGCCGGGCCCGTCCCGGCCCACCGGGGTCCTCGGGAAGGAGAGGGACATGAGATCCACCCGGGTCCTCGCACCGCCCGCGGGGCGCGGCACCACCGAGGTCGTCGTCGACGCCGACGCCGCGCCGGCGCCGCCGTCGGGCCGCGGCCGCCCCGGCCGTGCCGGGCGTGCGGGGCGCGGCCGACCGGTGCCGTGGCGGGTCACGCTGCGGCGCGACTGGCCGTTGTACGCGCTCGCCGTGCTGCCCGTGCTGTTCCTGCTCGTCTTCCGCTACCTGCCGATGGCGGGCAACGCGATCGCCTTCCGGCGGTTCCGCCCCGGCGGCAGCATCTTCGGCGACGAGTGGGTCGGGCTGCGCTACATCACGATGTTCATGAACGACCCGACGTTCTGGGCCGTCTTCACCAACACGATCGTGCTCGGCGCGCTGACCCTCCTGGTCTGCTTCCCGCTGCCGATCGTCCTGGCGCTCATGCTCAACGAGCTCCGTTCCCGCCGGTTCAAGAAGCTCGTGCAGTCGATCTCCTACCTGCCGCACTTCCTGTCGGTGGTCATCGTCGTCGGCATGCTCATGCAGCTGCTGTCGCTGCAGGGCACCGTGAACCAGCTCATCGAGGGGCTGGGCGGCGAGGCCGTCCCGTTCCTGCAGCGCCCCGAGTGGTTCCGCGTGATCTACGTCGGCTCGGAGATGTGGCAGACGGTGGGCTGGGGCACGATCCTCTACCTCGCCGCGCTGACCACGGTCGACACCTCGCTGTACGAGGCGGCCCGCATCGACGGCGCGAACCGGTGGAAGCAGACCTGGCACGTGACCCTGCCGGGCATCCGGCCGACCATGATCACGCTGCTCATCCTCAACGTCGGCACGTTCCTCAACGTCGGCTTCGAGAAGGTCCTGCTGCTCTACAACCCGCTGACGTACGAGACCGCGGACGTCATCTCGACCTACCTGTACCGGGTGGGCCTGGTGTCGAACAACCTCAGCTACGCGGCGGCGATCGGCCTGTTCCAGGCGGTGATCGGTCTCGTCATGATCCTCACCGCCAACCTCATCTCCCGACGAGCGGTGGGAGCGAGCCTGTGGTGACCCAGATGACGGCCCCGGTGAAGATGCACGCGCGGCCCGTGGGCGCGCGCGACTCGCGCGGCTACCGCGTCTTCACGTGGCTCAACGTGTCGGCGCTCGTGCTGGTGATGGGCGTCATGCTCTACCCGTTCCTCACGGTCGTGGCCCAGTCGTTCAGCAGCGAGGCGGCGATCCGGTCGGGCGACGTGAGCTTCTGGCCCGTCGGGTTCAACCTCAACACCTACCGCGCCGTCGCGGAGAACCCGCTGTTCTGGGCCAACTACCGCAACACCGTCGTCTACACGGTGGTCGGCACGGTCGTCGCGATGGCCCTGACCACCACGTACGCGTACGTGCTCTCGAAGCGGCACCTGCGCGGGCGGGGGCTGCTCATCGGGTTCGCCGTGTTCACGATGTTCTTCAACGGCGGCATCATCCCCAACTACGTGCTCATCTCGTCGCTGGGGATGAAGAACACCCTGTGGGCCGTCGTGCTGCCGGGGGCGATGTCGATCTTCAACCTGCTCGTCATGAAGTCGTTCTTCGAGAACCTCCCGGGCGAGCTGGAGGAGGCCGCGAAGATCGACGGGCTCGGCTGGTTCGGCATCCTCGGGCGGATCGTGCTGCCGCTGTCGAAGGCGGTGATCGCGACGATGGTGCTGTTCTACTCGGTGCAGTACTGGAACGACTGGTTCACCGCGTTCCTCTACATCGACGAGCAGCAGCGCCAGCCGGTGACGATGTTCCTGCGCAACCTCATCGCCGGGGCGTCCTCCGCGGCGTCGGAGGGGGCCGCCGCGCAGAGCGCCGCGACGCAGTCGATCTCGGTGAACATCCAGGCCGTCACGATGGTGCTGACCGTGCTGCCGATCCTGTGCGTCTACCCGTTCGTGCAGCGGTACTTCGTGTCCGGCGTGATGCTCGGCTCGGTCAAGGGCTGAGCCGCGGGGAGGGGCGCCCGGTCGCGCGGTGCGGGTCACCGTGCGGCCGGGCGCACCTGCGCGATCTCGCCCGTGGTGGGCGCCGACTCCGCGGCGACGCCCTCGGCACCGGCCGCCCGCCGCACGGCCGCCGCGACCACCGTCGTCACCTCCGGGTTGAACACGCTCGGCACGATGTACGTCGGGTTGAGCTCCTCCGGGCGCACGACCGACGCGAGCGCCTCGGCCGCCGCGAGCAGCATCCCCTCCGTGATCGTGTGCGACTGCGCGTCGAGCAGCCCGCGGAACACGCCCGGGAACGCCAGCACGTTGTTGATCTGGTTCGCGAAGTCCGAGCGGCCCGTGCCCACGACCGCCGCGTGCTTGGCGGCCTCGTCCGGGTCGATCTCGGGGCGGGGGTTCGCGAGCGCGAACACGACCGCGTCGGGCGCCATCCGCGCGACGTCGGTCGCCGTGATGACGTCCGGGGCGGAGACGCCGACGAAGACGTCCGCCCCCACGATGGCGTCGTGCACGGTGCCCGTCACGCCGCGCGGGTTCGTGTGCTCCGCCGTCCACCGCAGGGACGGGGTCAGTCCCGGCCGGCCCACGTGCACGACACCGTCGATGTCGGTCACCACGACGTCACGGACGCCCGCGGCGAGCAGGAGCTTGAGCACCGCCGTGCCGGCCGCGCCCGCACCGGACATGACGACCCGCACGTCCTCCATGCGCTTGCCCACCACCGTCAGCGCGTTGCGCAGCGCCGCCACCACGACGATCGCCGTGCCGTGCTGGTCGTCGTGGAACACCGGGATGTCGAGGGCCTCGCGCAGGCGGCGCTCGACCTCGAAGCAGCGCGGGCCGAGATGTCCTCGAGGTTGATGCCGGCGAACGCGGGGGCGATGGCCTGCACCGTGCGGACGATCTCGTCCACGTCGGTCGTGTCGAGGCAGATCGGGAAGGCGTCGATGTCGGCGAACCGCTTGAACAGCACGGCCTTGCCCTCCATCACGGGCAGCGCCGCCAGCGGGCCGATGTCACCCAGGCCCAGGACCGCCGTGCCGTCCGTGACCACCGCGATGGTGTTCCGCTTGATGGTCAGCCGGCGCGCGTCCTCGGGGCGCTCGGCGATCGCCTGCGACACGCGCGCGACGCCCGGGGTGTACGCCATCGACAGGTCGTCGCGGTTGCGCAGCGGCACCTTCGACTCGATCGAGAGCTTGCCGCCCAGGTGCATGAGGAACGTGCGGTCCGAGACCCGCTTCACCGTGACGCCCTCGAGGGCCTCGAGAGCGGCCACGACGTCGGCCGCGTGCTCGGTGTCCCGGGTCGCGCACGTCACGTCGACCGTCATGGCCTCGTGGAAGGACGCCGTCACGTCGAGGGCCGTGACGATGCCCCCCGCCCGCTCGATCGCGGTGGTGAGGTCCGAGACCGCCGTCGGGCTGGCCTGCACCTCCAGCCGCGCGGTGATGGACGACGACACGGAGGGTGCGGTGACCATGGCGCCATTGTGTCCCGGCGCACCCGGTCCGGCCGGTCGGTCGCCTGCGTAGCATCGGCGGGTGCCCACGCCTCCCTTCGTCCTGGCCCTGCGCGAGCACGTGGGGCACGCCCTGCTCTGGCTGCCCGGGGTGACCGCGGTCGTGCTGCGCGAGCACCAGGGGCGCGAGCAGGTGCTGCTCGTGCGGCGCGCGGACAGCGGCGCCTGGACCCCGGTGACGGGCATCGTCGACCCCGGCGAGGAGCCCGCCGTCGCCGCCGCGCGCGAGGTGCTCGAGGAGGCCGACGTCGTCGCGGTGCCCGAGCGGCTCGCCCGTGTCGGCGTCGTCGGCCCCGTCACCTACGAGAACGGCGACCGCTCGACCTACCTCGACCTCACGTTCCGGTTCCGCTGGGTCTCGGGCGAGCCGTCCCCGCGGACGGGGAGAACACCGACGCCGCCTGGTACGACCTCGACGCCCTGCCCCCGCTCTCGCCCGACATGGCGGCGCGGCTGGCCGCCGGGCTGGAGCCGCGCGGCGAGGCGACGTTCGTCGCGTGAGCGACCCCCTGGCGGCGCTGGCCGCCGTACCCGCGGTCGCCGAGGCGGTGCAGGCCGCCCGGACCGCGTGCGAGCGGCTGCGCTGGCACGAGGCGTTCCGGCGGCGGTGGCGCGAGGTGCGCGCCGAGAGCGGGCTGCGCGCCGCGGCGGCGTCGGCCGCGCTCGACGGCGCGCCGGTGGGCGTCGAGGTGCTGCGGGCGTGGGCGACGGGCGGGGGAGCGCCGCGGGGCGGGCCCGACCTGGTCGCCACCGGTGCCCTGCGCGCGCAGGCGGTGGTCGAGGCGGCGCTGCCCGCGCTCGGCGGACGCGGCGGCGGGGCGTCGGTGCCCCTGCCGCAGCTCGTCGCACGCGTGCACGCCGCCGCGGCGGCGGACCTGCTGCCCGACGCGGACCTGGGCCGGCCGCGCGTCGGGGACGCCCGCGACCTGCGCGGGCTCGGCGCCGCCCCGCCCCGGACGAGGCGGCCGCGCGGCTGGCGGCGCTCGCGGACGTCGTGCGGGGGACGGCGGCGCCGGGCCTCGTCGTGGCGGCGGTCGTGCACGCCGAGCTGCTCGTGGTGCGGCCGTTCACCGCCGGGAACGGGGTCACCGCGCGCGCCGTCGCCCGGTACCTGACGGCGACCACGGGTCTGGACCCGACCGGCGCGGTCCTGCCCGAGCCCGCGTGGCAGGCAGCTGCGGCGCCCTACCTCGCCGGGGCGGCGCGCTACGCGACCGGGACGCCCGACGGCGTCGCGGCCTGGCTCGTCGCGTCCGCCCACGCCGTGCGGGCGGGGCCGAGGCGGCGCGGGAGGTGGCCGACCAGGTGCTCGCGGGACGCCTCGGCGGGGCCGCACCCCGCGGGTGAGGTGCGTGGACGGGCGTTGACGGCGGTCACTCTGCGCGGCAGAGTGACCGCCGTGGTCACCGTCCCCGAGTACGTCGACGCACTGCGGCGCCGGCAGCGCGCCGCACGGCACACCGGCTCGCTCGTCCTCGCGGTGCACGCGGCCGCGGTCGCCGTCCTCGCGGTCGCGCAGGTCGACTGGGGCCTCGCCTCGTGGCGGTGGCAGAACCTGGTGCCGGCGGTCGTGTACGTCGTGCTGTGGGCGGTCGTGCGCCTGCGGGAGCGGGTCACCGGCATGGGCGGCGGCCGTGACGGCTTCGGCGTGATGGCCGCGTTCGCGCTCGCGCTCGCCCTGCTCCCGTTCGGGTACCTGCTCCTCCTCATGGCCGGGCCGGGCGTCGTCCTCGGTGCCGGGCTCGTCGTCGTCGGCGTGCGGCAGCGCTCCGCGCTGCTGTGGGGGCACGGGCTCGTGCTGGCGGTCGTCTCACCCCTCGCCCGGCTCGGGACGCTCGACAACCACGCGTGGTTCCTCGGACCGCACGCGGGCGCGACCGGCCTCGGCCTCGTCGCGCTCGCCCTCGTCGTCGCCGCGACGCGGGCGCTCGCCGCCGAGCGGGCCGTCCTGGCGGGCGCGCCCGCAGCGTGAGCGCGACCGACCGCCACCCGCTCGCGGACCTCGACGAGACGGTCCACCAGCGGGCACGCCTGGGCATCCTCGCGGTGCTCGCCGAGCACGAGGAGGCGGACTTCACCCATCTCAAGCGGACGCTCGGGCTCACCGACGGCAACCTCGGGAGGCACCTCGAGGTGCTGGTGGAGGCGGGCCACGTCGAGCTGCGCAAGGGGTCGGACGGGCGCCGGCCCCGCACCTGGGCGCGCATCACCGCGCAGGGCACGCGCGCCCTCACCGCCGAGGTCGAGCTCCTGCGCCACCTGCTCCGCCTCGACCCGCCCACCCCCTGACCCTCCGTCGTCCCGGGAAGGACCACCGTGACCCGTCGCCCCCGCACCCTGACCGTCGTCGCCGGGTCGCTCGTCGCCCTCGCGCTCGGGTACCACGCCCTCAACCTCTGGGCGATGCGGCCGTACCAGGTGGCGGCCTCGTTCAGCGCCCAGGAGGTCGGGACCGCGCCCGAGGCGCAGCGCCGGGCGCTCGCGGACGGCGTCGTGACGCTCGCCGAGATGGAGGCGGCGTACGAGGCGGAGCGCGCCTGCCTGCAGGACGCCGGGTACAGCCCCGGGCCCGCGGGGGCCGACGGGCCCGGCACCGGGTTCGTCGTCGAGGTCGACTACAGGGACGAGGCCGACCCGGAGGCGGCCGACCGGGAGTTCCAGCGCGTGCACCGCGAGTGCGGGGAGCAGCACAGCGCGCTCGTGGGGCGTGCGTACGCCTGGGGGCGCTGATTCGCGAGCGGCTGCGGCACGGCCCGGACACGGACGACGGCGCCCGCTCGGGGCGCCGTCGCCGACGTCACGACCGGGGTGATCAGGCGTGCTGCCACAAGAGGTGCGCTCCGGGACCAGCCCGGTCGCCCTGCCGAAAGTAGGCGTCCTGCGCGTGGGTGCCCTCGGTCGTTCTGTTGTGTCACCGGTCTACACCCGGCCGCGGGGTGCGGCAACGGGTACGGACGTCGGTGCTGGTGGCGTGCGGATGGCCGTCCGGATCGCGGGACCGCGCGTCCGAGTGGTGGCCGTAGGGGGTGAAGGGGCGCCGGTGCGTGCGGTCCCCGTGCGGGCACCCGTCGGTCAGGGGGTCGGCGTCCGGCGTCGACGCCGGAGGACGAGGAGCGCGGCCACCGCGAGGACGACGGCCGCTGCGGCGGCGGCGGTCACCCGCGCGCGACGGTGCAGGCGGCTCAGGCGCACGGTGCGGCGGAACGTCAGGACGCCCCACCCGTGCTCGACGGCGAGCCGGCGCAGCGCCCGGTCCGGGTTGACCGCGTAGGCGTGCCCGACGGCGCCGAGCATGGGCGCGTCCGTGACCGAGTCGGAGTAGGCGTAGCACGCGTCGAGGTCGTAGCCCCGGGCGTCGGCCAGCTCGCGCACGGCCGTCGCCTTGTTCTCCCCGTAGGCGTAGAACTCCACGTCGCCCGTGTACCGCCCGTCCGCGACCGCCATGCGCGTCGCGACGGCGGCGTCCGCACCCAGCATCTCGGCGATCGGCTCCACCACCTCCGCGCCCGAGGCCGAGACGACCACGACGTCGCGCCCGGCGGCGTGGTGCTCCGCGATCAGCTCGACGGCCTCGGCGTACACCGTGGGGTCGATGGACTCGTGCAGCGTCGCCCGCACGACCGACGACACCGTCGCGACGTCCCAGCCGGTGACGGTGCGCGCGAGCTGGGCGCGCAGCCGCTCGGTCGCGGCCTCGTCGGCGCTGCCCAGCAGGTACGCGAGCTGCGCGTACGCGGACGCGACGACCCGGCGGCGCGTCAGCAGCCCCTCGGCGAGGAAGCCGCGCGAGAAGGCGGTCGCCGACGACGTCGCGATGATCGTCTTGTCCAGGTCGAAGAACGCGGCGGCACGGACCACCCGCGAGAGGCTAGCGGGAGACGCCGACACGCGTCCGGGACCCGGTGCGGCCCGGTGTCCGCCCGACCACGGCCGGCGCTCGCGGCGTCCGCCCGACCACAGCCCGGCCGCCCGGGCACGGCGTCCACCGTCCTGCGCCCGGACGCCGCGCGCCCGCCACCGGGTCGCCCACCGTGGACGCCGGGCGCCGCCGGGCGCCGGGACGGAGGCGGTGGCGTGACGCAGGTGCGACGAGCGGCGGTGGTGGGCGTCGTCGGGGCGGCCGGGGGCGTGGGGGCGTCGACGTTCGCGGCGCTGCTCGCCCGGCGCACGTCCCGGACCACGTCGACCGTGCTCGTCGACCTCGTGCGCGGCGGCGGCGGTCTCGACGTCGTGCTCGGCATCGAGGAGACGCGCGGTGCGCGCTGGCCCGACCTGCGCGGCGCGGGCGGGGACGTGCGCGGCGAGGACGTCGTGGGCCTGCTGCCGCGCTGGGGGGCGTGCGCCGTGCTCTCGGCGGACCGCGAGCGGCCCGACCCGGTCGAGGCGGGCGTGCGCGTCGACGTCCTGCACGCCCTGTCCTGCACGGTCGGGGCCCTGGTGCTCGACCTGGACCGCGGCGACGTCGTCGATGGGCACGCACCCCTGCCCGCCTGCGACGCCGTCGTGGTCGTCGCCCGGGCCGACCTGCGGTGCGTCGCGGGGGTCCTCGCGCTCGCGCCCCGGCTCGCCGCCGCGGGCACGGGCTGCGGCGTGGTCGTGCTCGGGCGGCCACCGGGCGGTCTGTCCGCCGCCGACGTGGCGAGCGCGACGGGGGTGCCGGTGTGGGCGGCCGTGCGGCGGGACCGGGCCCTCGCGGCGCGCGCCGAACGCGCCGGGCCGGGCGGACGGGGGCCCGCGGTCGGCGCGGCCCGCGCGGTCGTGCGACGGCTCGGGCTGGCGGCGTGAGCAGCGACAGGGCCTCGGCGAGCGGTGCGGTCGTGCGTCGGACCGCCGCGACGCCCGCACCCGGCGACGCGCCGCCGCGCAGACCCGTCCCGCCGGCCGTCGTCGCCGCCGTGCGCGACGCGCTGCGGTCGCTGCCGGCGCGTCCCGACGACCTCACCCCCGTGGTGGACCGGGCCCTGCGCGCGCACGGCACGCTGCTCGGCCCCGTCCCCCTGGCGCAGGCGGTGCGCGCGGTGGCCGACGAGCTGGTCGGGGCCGGGCCGCTGCAGCGGTGGCTGGACGCGCCCGGTGTCACGGACGTGCTCGTCAACGGTCCCGCCGACGTCTGGGTGGAGCAGGCCGGGCGGCTGCGGCGGGTCGACCTCGACCTCGGCGGTCCCGACGACGTGCGCGCGCTCGCGGTCCGGCTCGCCGCCGCCGCCGGTCGCCGCCTCGACGACGCCGCGCCGACCGTCGACGCCCGCCTGCCCGACGGCACGCGCCTGCACGCCGTCCTGCCGCCCCTGGCCGACGGGTGCACCGTGCTGAGCCTGCGGGTCGTGCGGCCCCGCGCGCTGACGCTGCACGACCTGGTGGCGTCGGGGTCGGTGGCACCGGCGCTCGCGCCGGTGCTGGTCGCGATGGTCGGCCGGCGGGCGAACGTGCTGGTGTCGGGGCCCACCGGTGCGGGCAAGACGACCCTGCTCGCGGCACTGCTCTCGCTCGTGCCGCACGACCAGCGCATCGTGCTGGTCGAGGAGTCCGGCGAGATGGTGCCCGACCACCCGCACGTCGTCCGGCTCACCGCACGCCGCGCGAACGTCGACGGCGCCGGCGGGGTCGGCCTGGCCGACCTGGTGCGCGAGGCGCTGCGGATGCGACCCGACCGGCTCGTGCTCGGCGAGTGCCGCGGCGCGGAGGTGCGCGAGGTGCTGGCGGCGCTGAACACGGGCCACGAGGGCGGGTGCGCGACGCTACACGCGAACGCGGCCGGCGACGTGCCGGCACGGCTCGAGGCGATGGCCGCGCTCGCGGGCCTCGACCGGGCGGCCCTCGCGGCGCAGGCGGTCAGCGCGATCGACGCCGTGCTGCACGTCCGCCGGGGCCGGGACGGGGCGAGCAGGCACCTGGCGGAGGTCGGGGTCGTCGGCCGCGGCCCCGACGGCTCCCTCGCGGTCACGGCCGCGCTGCGCGTGGACGAGGACGGGGACGTGCGGAGCGGGCCCGGGTGGCCCCGGCTCGCCGCACGACTGGACCTGCACCGGCGCGGCCGGGAGGACGCAGCGCCCCCGGGCCTGGCGTCCCGGCCGGGTGCGGTCCGCGCGGGGGTGGGTGGGGTGCTCGACGGGGACCCGACATGACGGTGCTCGTGGGGGTCCTCGTGGCGCTCGCCGTGCTCGCCGCCGCGGGGCCCGGCGCCCGACGGGTGCCGGCGTCCGCGTCGACGGAGCGCCGTCCCCGCGCGGCGCGGGCGAGGGCGTGCGTGCGGGCGCGGGCAGGGGCACCGGGGGACGCTGCCGCGCCACCGACCGCAGGGGGCGCCAGGACGTCGGGCGGCACCGACCTCGACGCGCTGCTCCTCGCCGTCGCCGCCCGGGTCCGCGCCGGCGCGTCACCGGGCGAGGCGTGGCGGGCGGTGCTGGGCACCGGGGCGGGCGACCCGGGGGACGGGTGCGCTCCTTCGGCGGCGGCGCTCCTGGCCGTGTCCGCGCCCCGTGGGAAGGGGCTGGGCAGGTTGCGGTTCCGCAGGTCGCGCGACGAGGCCCGACGAGCCCGTGCGCACGCCGTGGCGGTGGGAACGCGGACCGCGACCGAGCTGGGAGCCCCGCTGGCCGAGGTGCTCGACGACCTCGCCGTCGCCGTCGCGGCGGACGCCGAGCACGAGGGGGAGGTGGCCGCGGCGTTCGCGGGGCCGCGCGCGACGTCCCGCGTCCTCGTCCTCCTGCCGGTGCTGGGCCTCGCGGTCGGTGAGGCGCTCGGCGCCCGCCCGTGGCACGTCCTGACGTCGGGCGGGGCGGGCACGGCGTGCGGCGTCCTCGGCGTGCTCCTGGTCCTGGCCGGACGGGCGTGGGTGGCGGCACTGCTCCGACGGGCCGCGGCGACCGGCGGCGGACGGTGAGCGGCCACGCGGCACTGGCGGGAGCCCTCGTCGCCGGGGCCGTGGCCCTGGGCACCGCGCCGTGGTGGTCGCTCGCGCGCGTGCGCCCGTCCGGGCACACCGCACGGCCCGGCGGCGTCGGTACCCCGCGGCGCAGGCGGCGAGCGGCCGTGCCCGAGCCGTCCGCGCCCCCTGTGCCGGCGGCGGACGCGGCGTTCCTCCTCGACCTGTGCGCGGCCGCGGTGGGAGCCGGGGCGGCGCTGCCCCGCACGCTCGCCGTCGTCGGACGGCACCTCGGGGGCCTGGACGGGGACGCGCTGGTGCGCGCCGGCACCACCCTCGAGCTGGGCGGTGCGTGGGACCTGGCGTGGGCGGGGGCGCCCCACGGCGCCACCGTCGTCGGGGACGCGCTCGCGACCGCCTGGCAGGCCGGTGCGTCCCCCGGGCCGCAGCTGCGTGCCGTCTCCGCTCGGCTGCGGCGTGAGCGGCGGGCACGGGTGCGAGCGGCGGCGGGTGCGTTGTCGGTGCGGCTGACGCTGCCGCTCGCCGCATGCTTCCTGCCGGCGTTCGTCCTGCTCGGGCTGGTGCCGGTGGTGATGGGGCTGGCGCGCGGGCTCGCCTGGTGACGGGCGGGCGCGAGCCGACCACAGCCCCGCGCCGGTGGTGCCGGGGCCACCGCCGGACCGGACCGACCGCCGCGACGCGTCCCGGCCCGACGACGCTCGACCAGCGGGCCCGTCCGGGCCCGAGCCGCGCACGCGGCCGACGGAAGGAGCAGGGATGACAGGGACGGAGTGCGCCGGGGCGACCGGCGCGACGGGGCGGACCACGCCGGTCGCCGAGCTGGATGCACCGGGGGCCGCCCGCGCAGCCGATGGCGCGGTGGCGGGCCGTGAGGGCGCGGGCGGCGACCTGGTGGCGCCCGGCGCGCACGGGGCGGGCGGTGAGCGGGTGACGCCCGGCGCCGAGAGCGCGGGCGCGGCGCCGGGCGCGCGGCTGCGGGCGCTCGCCGGCGACGCCGGCATGGCGACGGCGGAGTACGCGATCGCCACGCTGGCGGCGGTGGGTTTCGCCGGTCTGCTCGTCGTGATCCTCAAGGGCAACGAGGTGAAGGGCCTGCTGACGGGCATCGTGCGTCAGGCGCTCGGCGGATGACCCTCGGGCACCGCGGCGGTCCGGAGGGGCGGGCGCGGCCGTCCGGCGACCGCGGTGCCGTCACCGCCGAGCTGGCGATCGGGATGGTGGCCGTCGCCGTGGTGCTCGTGGCGGTCCTCGCCACGGGCGCCGCCGCGGTCGCCCAGCTGCGCTGCCTCGACGCGGCGCGCACCGCCGCTCGGGTCGCCGCCACCGGCGAGCCGGACGCTGCGGCGGTCGCGGCGGCGCGGGACGCACTCGGTGGGCGGGCGGCGGACGTCCGGGTCGCGAGGTCGGGGGGATGGGTGACGGTGCGGGTCAGCGCACCGGTCGTGGGCTGGGCGGGTCTGGGCGGGCTGCGGGCCGAGGCGTCGGCGACGTCGTGGGCGGAGCCGGGTACGGCCGGGGCGGCAGGCATGGCGTCGTCCGGCGCCCGTGCGGCCGGGGCCGCCGCGAGGGGGACGGCGTGACGGCGCGGGACGGGACGACGGGGGACCGGAGGGCGGCTCCCCGGCGCGGGAGGGGCGACGGTCGGCGCGGGAGGTGTGACGGTCGGCGCGGCAGCGCGAGGCCCGGGTCGCGGCGTCCTCCGGTGACCGCACTCCCACCGGTGACGGTGGGAGCCGCGCCCCGTGGCGGGAGGCGGGGCGGCGACCGCGGCTCCGGTTCGGTGCTGCTGCTCGCGGTCGTGGCCGCTGCCGTCGCGCTCGCCGCGGCGATCGGGACCGTCGGTGCTGCGCACGTCGCGGCCGCCCGTGCCTCCGCGGCAGCGGACCTCGCCGCCCTCGCCGGCGCGCAGCGCGCGCTCGGCGGCGGTGACGCGTGCGGAACCGCCGGCGAGGCGGCGCGGCGCAACCGGGCGGTCCTGGTGCGCTGCCTGCCCGGCCCGGGCGGGACGCTCACCGTGCACGTGCGCGCGCCGGCCGCGCTGGGCGGCGCCACCGACGTGGCCCGCGCGGGCCCCGCGTCGGCGCGGACGCAGGGCCGACGTGGCCGGAGGTGGGCCGCACGTCGAGGCGGGGGCCCTGCCCGAGCGCCACGCGCACCGGGCGGGCGCGCCGGCGTACCGGGGCGCTCAGCCCGCGGGCGTGGGGTGCGCCGGCCCGACCTCGGCGGGCCGCGGGGCGTGCGTGAGCACGGCGTCGAGGAGCCGCAGCGCGGCCGCCTTGTCGAGCGGCTCGTTGCCGTTGCCGCACTTGGGCGACTGCACGCAGGCGGGGCAGCCCGTCCCGCACGGGCACGAGGCGATCGCGTCCCGCGTCGCGCGCAGCCACGTGGCGCCGAGCTCGAAGCCCCGTTCCGCGAAGCCGGCGCCGCCGGGGTGCCCGTCGTGGACGAACACGGTGGCCGTGCCGGTGTCGGCGTGCACGACGGTCGAGAGGCCGCCGAGGTCCCAGCGGTCGCACGTCGCGAGCAGCGGCAGCAGCCCGATCGACGCGTGCTCGGCGGCGTGCAGCGCGCCCGGCGCGGTCTCGAGGGTGACCCCGGCCTGCGCGAGGACCTCGGGCGGTGCGGTCCACCAGACCGCCGCGGTGCGCAGCGTGCGCGGCGGCAGGTCCAGGTCGTGGGTGGAGAGCACCTGCAGGTCCGGCAGGCGCTTGCGCTGGTAGCCGAGCACCTGCGTCGTCACGTCCACCTGCCCGAAGCTCCACGTGAGCGGGCCCCACGCGACCTCGCGCTCGACGTCGACGATCTCGGTCGACGTCACCCAACGGGCCCACGTGCCGTGGTCGACGTCGCGGCGCGTCGCGAGCGCGACGCCGTCCTCGAGGTGCAGCTCGTCCACGACGTACGTCGCACCGAGGTGCACGTAGACCGCGCCGGGGTGGACCGTCGCGTCGGCCGACGCCGCGTCGACGGTGCCGAGCAGGCGGCCCGTGTCCAGCTCGACGACCCGCACCGGCTGCCCGCCGGCGCCGCGCAGGTCCGTCATGCGGCTCGCCGGCTCGGCGTGCGTCCAGTACCAGCCCGACGGGCGGCGACGCAGGATGCCGCGCTCGGTGAGCTCGGTGAGCAGCTCGCCGGCGCGCGGGCCGAACAGGTCCAGCTCGTCGGCGCGCAGCGGCTGCTCCGCCGCCGCGGCGCACAGGTGCGGCGCGAGCACGTACGGGTTCTGCGGGTCGAAGACCGTCGCCTCGACGGGGGCGTCGAGCGCCGCCTCCGGGTGGTGCACGAGGTAGGTGTCCAGCGGGTCCTCCCGGGCCACGAGCACCACCAGGCCCTCGGCGCCGGCCCGTCCCGCACGCCCGGCCTGCTGCCACAGGGACACCCGGGTGCCGGGCCAGCCGGCGATGAGAACCGCGTCGAGGCCCGAGATGTCCACGCCCAGCTCGAGCGCGTTCGTCGTGGCGAGCGCCCGCAGGTGACCGGACCGGATCGCCTGCTCGAGCGCCCGGCGCTCCTCCGGCAGGTAGCCCCCGCGGTAGGAGGAGACCAGCGACGGCAGGGTCGGGTCGACCTCCGCGAGGTGGGCGCGCGTCGTCGTCGCGACCGACTCGGCGCCGCGCCGCGACCGGGTGAAGGCCAGCGTGCGCGCCCCGGCGGTGACCAGGTCGGCGAGCAGCTCGGCCACCTCGGCCGTCGCCGTGCGGCGCGGGCGGTCCTGCGGCACCGCGACGAGCCGCTCGCCCGTGCCCAGAGGTCCTCCGCCGTCCGGCGGGCGCGGTCCGGCCGTCCCGGTCGCCGCCTGCTCCGGCCGGTCGACGCCCGGGCCCGTAACCGCCGGGTCCCCGCTGTCCGGACCGGCGCCCGGACCGGTCTCGCCGTCCCCGTCCCGGTCCTCCCTGGGGACGTCCGTCGCGGGCACGGTGAGGACCGTCGCCCAGGGGTCGTCCTCCGGCAGGAGCGACGCCCACGGGCCGTCGCCACCGGGCAGCTCCGGGGGCTGCCACAGGACGACGGTCTTGCGCCCGGCCGGCGAGGCGTCGGCCGTCACGGCGTGCACCTCGGCGGGGTCGACGCCGATGAGCCGGGCCGCGCTCGCGGCCGGGTCCGCCGTCGTCGCCGACGCGAGCACCACGACGGGCGACGCGCCGTACGCGGCCGCCAGCCGTCGCAGCCGGCGCAGCACCAGGCCGACGTGCGCGCCGAAGACGCCGCGGAACGCGTGGCACTCGTCCACGACCACGTACGCCAGCGACGACAGCACACGCGACCAGGTCCGGTGCTGCGGCAGGAGCGCGAAGTGCAGGAAGTCGGGATTCGTCAGGACGACGTCGGCGTGCTCGCGCACCCACCGGCGCTCGTCGCGCCCGGTGTCGCCGTCGCACGTGGCCACGCGTACGTCCCGCGTCCCCGCCGCGTCGAGCAGCCGCACGAGCCCGGCGAGCTGGTCCGCGGCCAGCGCCTTCGTCGGGCTCAGGTAGAGCACCGTCGGGCGGCGACGGGCCGACTCGATCCGGCCCGGGTCCAGCACGGCGTCGGCAGCACCGGTGCGCACGGCCGAGAGGGCGGGGAGCCAGAAGGCGAGGGACTTGCCGGAGCCGGTCGACGTCGCGAGCACCGTGTGGTGCCCGGCGCGCACCGCCTCGGCCGCCTCGACCTGGTGCTCCCACGGCCGGTCCACGCCGAGGGCGCGGTAGCCGCGCACGAGGTCGCGGTCCGCCCAGCCGGGCCAGTCCGCCCGGCGCCCCTCGCGGGGCGGCAGGTCCCGCACGTGGGTCGCCCGGTCCGCCCGCCGACCTGCGGCGAGCAGCACGTCGAGCAGCTCGCCGGGACCCACGTCCCCATCCTCCCACCCACGTGCGCCGTGCTCCGGTGGCCGCGTCCCGGGGGTGAGGGGTGCGACGGGTGCCGGCGGCGGGCGCCGGGACGAGCGCGGGCGCCGACCGGCGGGTGCAGGATCGTGGCGTGAGCGTGATCGACCTCAACGCGGACCTCGGCGAGGGCGACGGCCCGTGGCGGCTCGAGCCGCCGTGCGACGACGCCCTGCTCGACCTCGTCTCCAGCGCGAACGTGGCGACCGGGTACCACGGCGGCGACGCCGTGACGATGGCGCGCACGTGCGCGGCGGCGGTCGCCCGCGGCGTGGCGGTCGGCGCCCACCCGTCCTACGACGACCGGGAGGGCTTCGGCCGCCGCCGCCTCGACGTCCCGCCGGACGTGCTGCGCGCGCAGCTCGTGCACCAGGTCGGCGGGCTCGTCGCGGTGGCCCGGTCCGTCGGTGCCCGCGTGACGCACGTGAAGCCGCACGGCGCCCTCTACAACGCCGTGGTCCACGACGAGGAACATGCGCGCGCGGTCGTCGAGGCGGTCGCGGCCGTCGACCCCGCGCTCGTGCTGCTCGGGCTGCCGGGGTCGCAGGTGCTGCGCCTCGCGGCCGACGCCGGTCTGCCCACGGCGACCGAGGCGTTCGTCGACCGCGGGTACGCCGCGGACGGCACGCTCGTGGCGCGCGGTCTGCCGGGTGCGCTCGTCACGGACCCCGGGGAGGCGGCCGAACGCGCCGTGCGGATGGCGACCGAGGGCACGGTCGTCGCGGTCGACGGCCGCACCGTGCCCGTGCCGGCGGACTCGCTGTGCCTGCACTCGGACACCCCGGGCGCCGTGCCGATCGCCCGTGCCGTGCGTGCCGCGCTCGCGGCCGCCGGTGTCGAGGTGCGCCCGTTCGTGCCGGCGTCGGCGGCGGCGTGACCGGCAGCGCCACGGCGGGCAGCGCGACGGCGGGCGGCGCCCGCCTGCTGCCCTACGGCGACGACGCCGTGCTCGTCGAGCTCGACGAGCCCGGTGCCGTCCGGGCCGTCGACGCCGCGCTGCGAGTGGCACGTCCGCCCGACGTGGTGGACGTCGTGCCGGCCGCCCGGACGGTCCTGGTGCGCGGTACCGCGCGCACCCGGTCGCGCTGGGCGGCGCAGGTGCGCGAGAGGGTCCTCGCGGCGGTCGGGGACGCCGGTGAGGGTGGCCTCCCCGCGCCCGTCCGCACCGTCGAGGTGCCCGTCGTGTACGACGGCGAGGACCTGGCGGAGGTGGCCGCACTCACGCGGCGGTCGGTCGAGGAGGTGGTCGCCCGCCACCTCGCGGGCGGGCCCGACGGGTACCGGGTGGCGTTCGGCGGCTTCATGCCGGGCTTCGCGTACGTCGTCGGGCTGGACCCCGTCCTGCACGTGCCGCGCCACGCGTCCCCGCGCACGCGCGTGCCGGCGGGCGCGGTGGCGGTGGCGGGCGAGTACACGGCGGTCTACCCCGCGGCCACGCCCGGTGGCTGGCGGCTGCTCGGCACGACGACCGTGCGCATGTTCGACCCCGACCGCGGACGCGACGGTGCCGCCCTGCTCACGCCCGGCGACGCGGTCCGCTTCGTGCGCGCCGCCCCGTCGCCCGTCCTCGCCGCCCGTGCCGGGGCCCCCGACCCGCTCCCGGCAGCGGCCGCCGACCCGGCCCCGCCCGCGGCACCGGCGCCCGCGGCCGTCGGTGCGGGCCACCAGCCGGCCCCCGTCGCCTCGCCCGCACGGGACGAGGCGCCGCACCGCGCCCTGACCGTGCTCAGCCCGGGGCCGCTCACGCTCGTGCAGGACGCCGGCCGTGCCGGCCTGGCGGACGTCGGCGTCCCTCGCAGCGGGGCCGCCGACCCGGACGCCGCCCGCCTCGCGAACCGGCTCGTGGGCAACGCGCCGGACGCCCCGCTGCTCGAGGTGGTGCTCGGCGGGCTCGTGCTGGCCTTCGGCGCCACGACCGCGGTCGCGCTCACCGGCGCCCGCGCGCCGGCGCGGCTCGACGGCGCCCCGGTCAGGCACAGGACGGCGGTCCGGGTGCCCGCCGGCGCCACGCTCGTGCTCGACGGACCGGCGCAGGGGCTGCGCACGTGGGTCGCGGTGCGCGGCGGCGTGGACGTGCCGCCGGTGCTCGGCTCGTGCGCGCACGACCAGCTCTCGGGTCTGGGGTCCGCTCCGCTGCGCCCCGGGGACGTGCTCGCGTACGGCACCGCCTTCGACGGGCTTCCCGAGCCCGTCGACGAACCCGACGACGCGCACGGCGGCGTCGCCGCGGACGCAGCCGGGCCGGCGGGCGCACCCTCCGTCGTCGAGCTGCCGGCGGTCGACGGCCCCCGGCTCGGTCGGCTCGACGAGCCCGGGCGGTCCGCGCTGTGGCGGACCGTGTGGACGGTCACGCCCGCGAGCAACCGGGTCGCGGTGCGCCTCGACGGTCCGCCGCTCACGCGCGGCGACGCGACCGAGCTCGCCTCCGAGGGGGTGGTCGCCGGTGCGGTGCAGGTGCCCCACGACGGACGTCCCGTGCTGTTCGGCCCGGACCACCCGGTGACGGGCGGTTACCCGGTCGTCGCCGTGCTGACCCGCGAGGGACGCGCCCGTGCCGCCCAGGTGCGGCCGGGCGACCACGTCCGGCTCGTGCGAGTGCCGTCACCGGCGGTCTGAGCGCCACGCGTCGCCCGCGGCAGCGCCGGCCTCACGTCGTCCGCCTCGGCGTCGGCCCCGCGTCCTCGGCGTCAGCCCCGCCCGGCGTCACCCGCGGCCGCGTCCCCCCGCCGGTGGGGGCGGGTGCGAGCGCGCGCTCCTCGTCGTCCTCGGCCGGTGCCAGCGCGCGCACGACGAACGCCCCGACCACGAGCCCCGCGCCGACGAGCCGCGCGATCTGCGGCACCCAGGTGAGCGCGGCCGAGACCGCGTAGTGCGACCACGCCTCGGCGGGCGACTGCGCGTTGCCGAGCATCTCCTGCATCAGGAGGGACAGGGCGACCTCGACGACGAGCGACGCGACCAGGAGGACCACGCCGGCGACGACCAGCGTGCGGGGGGACAGGCGTGGTGGCACGGCGACTCCCTCGGTCCGGACCGACTCCGCCGTCGGCTGCCGCAGAGCCTACGCGCCGGGCCCCTCCCGGGGGCCGGATCGCGGCGCCTGCCCCGCGCGTGGGGGACGAACGTCCCGGAGGAGAGGGGCGGACGACCCGGGAACCTGGCACATGTGGGCACCGCCCGCGCGTCGCGCCACCACATGTTGTGGTGGTGACGCTCGACTGGTGCTCCCGTCCCCGACGTCCCGAGGAGCTGCCATGCCCCGCCCCGACCAGCCCGCCCACGCCCACGCCCACCCCGTCGTGGAGGTGGGCTCGTCCGTCGACGAGTACCTCGACCGCAGCGACTGGCGCGTCAACGCGAACGCGAACCAGGGCTACTCGCTGGGCGGTCTCATCCTCAACACCGCGGGCAAGGTGATCGCGAACTACTGGCTCAGCCACGTCTACCCGCGAGAGGTCGGCCACGCGCACCGCGAGGGTGACCTGCACGTCCACGACCTCGACATGCTGTCCGGCTACTGCGCCGGCTGGTCGCTGCGCCGGCTGCTGGAGGAGGGGCTCAACGGCGTGCCCGGCAAGGTCGACGCGCGTCCGCCGAGGCACTTCAGCGCCGCGATCGGGCAGATGGTCAACTTCCTCGGCACGATGCAGAACGAGTGGGCGGGCGCGCAGGCGTTCAGCGGCTTCGACACCTACCTCGCGCCGTACGTGCGGCTCGACGGCCTCACGTACCGCGAGGTCCGCCAGGGTGTGCAGGAGCTGGTCCACAACCTCAACGTGCCGTCGCGGTGGGGCACGCAGACGCCGTTCACGAACCTCACGTTCGACTGGGTCTGCCCGGACGACCTGAAGGACCAGGTGCCGGTCGTGGCGGGGGAGCCGTGCGACTTCACGTACGGCGACCTGCAGCCCGAGATGGACGTGCTCAACCGCGCGTACATGGAGGTGATGACGGAGGGCGACGCGTCGGGCCGTGTCTTCACGTTCCCCATCCCCACGTACAACGTCACGCCGGACTTCGACTGGGACTCACCCAACGCGGACCTGCTGTTCACCATGACCGCCAAGTACGGGCTCCCGTACTTCCAGAACTTCGTCAACTCCGAGATGAAGCCGGGCGACGTCCGCTCGATGTGCTGCCGCCTGCAGCTGGACCTGCGCGAGCTGCTCAAGCGCGGCAACGGGCTGTTCGGGTCGGGCGAGCAGACCGGCTCCGTCGGCGTCGTCACCGTCAACTGCGCGCGCCTCGGCTTCCGGTTCGCGGGCGACGAGGACGGCCTCCACGCCGAGCTCGACCGGCTGCTCGACCTCGCGCGCACGTCGCTGGAGCTCAAGCGCTCGACGATCCAGCGCCTCATCGACGAGGGGCTCTTCCCGTACACCCGCCGCTACCTGGGCACGCTCGACAGCCACTTCTCGACGATCGGCGTCAACGGCGTCAACGAGATGGTCCGCAACTTCACGCGGGACGCGTACGACATCACCGACCCCCGCGGGCACGCGATGGCGCTGCGCCTGCTCGACCGCGTGCGCGCGCGGATGGTCGAGTTCCAGGAGGAGACCGGCCACCTGTACAACCTGGAGGCGACACCGGCCGAGGGCACGACGTACCGGTTCGCCAAGGAGGACCGCGCGCGGTTCCCCGGGATCCTGCAGGCCGGCACGGACGACCACCCGTACTACACGAACTCCTCGCAGCTGCCGGTGGGCTTCACCGACGACCCGTTCGAGGCGCTCGAGCGCCAGGACGAGCTGCAGACGCGGTACACGGGCGGCACGGTGCTGCACCTGTACATGGCGGAGCGGCTGTCGAGCCCGCAGGCGTGCAAGGAGCTGGTCCGCCGCGCGCTCACCACGTTCCGCCTGCCCTACCTGACCGTGACCCCGACGTTCTCGATCTGCCCCCGCCACGGGTACC
The DNA here is from genome assembly GCF_009720485.1 of Cellulomonas sp. JZ18. Taxonomy (NCBI): domain Bacteria; kingdom Bacillati; phylum Actinomycetota; class Actinomycetes; order Micrococcales; family Cellulomonadaceae; genus Cellulomonas; species Cellulomonas sp. JZ18. Next base: position 874,844 of record NZ_CP045245.1, read on the forward strand.
TCGCGGGGGAGCACCCGCAGTGCCCGACGTGCGCCGAGGACGACGTCGTCACGGTCTGCGAGGTGTGGACGCGCGTCATGGGCTACCACCGCCCCGTGAGCTCGTTCAACGTGGGCAAGCAGGGCGAGCACGCCGAGCGCGTGCCGTTCCGCGAGCCGGCCCCCGCGGGGGCACGGTGACCACGGTCCACCCGCTGCCGAGCCGTCCGCCCGTCGCGGGCGCCCCCGGGCCGCAGGCCGACACGCTCGCGATCGCCGGCCTCACGCGCCTGTCGACGGTCGACTGGCCGGGCCGGCTCGTCGCGACGGTCTTCCTGCAGGGCTGCCCGTGGCGGTGCACGTACTGCCACAACAGCACGATCCTCGACCCGCGCACGCCGGGCACGGTCCCGTGGCAGGACGTGCGCGACCTGCTGACGCGCCGCCGGGGCCTGCTCGACGGGGTCGTGCTGTCCGGCGGGGAGCCGACGCGTCAGGTCGGGGTCGTGGCGGCGGCCCGCGAGGTGCGCGAGGCGGGGTTCGGCGTCGGGCTGCACACGTCGGGCGCGTACCCCGCGCGCCTGCCGCTGCTGCTGCCGTACGTCGACTGGGTGGGCTTCGACGTCAAGGCGCCGGCCCGCCTGTACCGGGCGGTCACGCGCACGGGCGGGGGCACCACGAGCGCCGACCTGGCGTTCGCGTCCCTGCGGGCGGTGCTGGACAGCGGGGTCGACGTGCAGGTGCGCACGACCGTCGACCCGACCGTCCTCACGGCCGACGACGTCGCCGAGCTCACCGCCGTCCTCGCGGACCTCGGGGTGCGCGACCACGTGCTGCAGCAGGTGCGGCCCGACGGGACGACGCAGGAGTACCGGGACGCGCTCGCCGCCGCCCGCGGGTCCTCCGCGGCCCTCGCGGGCGCGGCCCCCGGCTGACGACGGCCTCGGGCACCGACGGGCGCCACCGACCCGCGCCGACGACCCGAGGGGCGGGTGCGCCCCCGCACCCGCCCCTCGCGGCTCGGCCGTCAGCGCTCGTCGCGCAGGACCTGCCGCTCGTACGACCCGTCCTCGAGCTCCACGGTGAACGGCTCGGGCTCCCAGTCGCCCGTGCGCACCACGTACACGAGCGACGGCTCGCCCGTCGACCGCTGCGCCTCGAGCACCTGCACCCGCCAGCCGGCCCGCTCGTCCCAGAACCACGTACCCCTGTCGTCGGGCACGTGGTAGCCGGGCCCGGCCGCCTCGTACAGCAGGTCCTCGGCCTCCCGGACGAGGTCGTCCTCGGGGGCGTCGACGTGCAGCACCCAGTGGTCCGGCGCGGGGTGGCGCACCGAGAGCAGCCGACCCTCGACGAGCGGCACGGACGCGGGGAAGTCCTCGGGGAGCCCGGCGAGCGGCGCGCGCGGCGGAGCCACCTCGAGGGTGCCGACCCAGCGGGCGGCGTCGGCCTCGGCGGTGGGCGACGCCCGGTCCAGCAGGACGACGTCGTACTCCCCGGCGGGCAGGCGGCCGTCGGGGTCGTCGCAGGGCCGCAGGTCGACGCCGAGACGGTGGAGCACGAGCGTCTCGTCCTCCCCGACGTCCTCCGGGCGCGGCCCGGTGCGGTCGTCGCCGCTGTCCGGCTCGTACCACGGCGACACCGTCACCTGGAGCTCGTCCGGCGTCGAGACGGCGACGACGACGCCGTCGTCCGCGACCACCGGCGTCAGGGGTGCCGTGTCGGTGCCGGACACGACCAGCTCCGCGCCCGGGACCTCCTGCGGCAGCGCACGCCACGCCGCGAGCGTCGCGGTCGACCCGCCCCACGACCCGAGGCGGTCGGTGGGGCGCAGGTCCGACTCCAGGGCCTCCTGCGGGGCCACCGCGAGGGACTCGAGCCGCGCGTCCGGCGCCGGCAGGTCCGCGACGGACGAGCCGCACGTGCCCGGCACCGCGTCGGGCCGCGCCGCGACGACCGGCGACGACGCGAGCCCCGGCGCCACCAGCGCCACCGCCCCCGCCGCGCTCGCGGCCACCGCGCCGCCCGCTCCCGCGCGCACCGCCCGCCGCCGCCGCACGCGCGCGGCGATCCGGTGCACCGTGACGGCCGCGGTCGGGTCGCTCGGCCGCGCGAGCGTCGAGGCCCGGCCGGCCGCGTCGGCGATGTCGGTCAGGGCCAGGTCCAGCCGTGTGCTCATCGTGACCTCCGAGGGGTGGCGAGCGTGGTGACGAGGGTGTCGTCGGGGTGGTCGGCGGAGGCGTCGGCACCGCCGCGGCCGACGACGGGACCGAGGCGGGCCTCGAGGGCGCGCGTGCCGTCGGACAGGTACCGCTTCACCGCGCCGACGGACAGGGAGAGCGTCTCGGCGACCTGCGCGACGGTGAGGTCGTCGAAGTGCCGCAGCACCATGCACGCCCGCACGCGCGGCGGCAGCGTGGCGAGGGCCTGCTGCACGGTCAGCCGCGTCGTGACGACGTGCTCCGGGCCCGCCTCCGGCCCGTCCGGGGGCTCGTCTCGGGCACGGCGCTCAGGTGCCGGATGGCCGCCCAGTGGCGGCGGCGCCGGAACCCGTCGACGTAGGTGGTGAGCACCGCACGGCGCACGTACGCCTCGGCGGACACGACCTCCCGCGTGCCACGGCCACGGGTGAACGTGCGCACCAGGGCGTCCTGCACGAGGTCCTCCGCCTCGCGCAGGTCCCCGGTCAGCAGGTACGCGTACCCGACCAGCGCGCGACCGCGCGTGCGGACGAGCTCGTCGAGCGCGTCCTCCCAGCTCGTCACGGCCACCTCCGCGGGTCCGGCACGCCCGACGGCCGCGCTCACCCTCTCAGACGGGCGGGCGGGGCGGGAGGTTGGGGTGGAGGTCCGAACGGGTGACCGGGCACCCGGTGCGTGCCCACCTGTGGCGGCGCCGTCCCACGGTGCTTGAATGCAACGGGTTCGCACCGGGTGGGGAGGCGTGACGTGGACGTGCAGGTGGAGCAGGAGGTCGTCGGCGCGCGCACGGTCGTGCACGTCGCCGGCGAGATCGACGTCGCCAGCGCGGACCTGCTGCGCGAACGGCTCGCGCGCACGGTCGCCGAGGGCGGCACCGACCTCGTCGTCGACCTCACCGGCGTGACGTTCATGGACTCGACGGGCCTCGGCCTGCTGGTCGGCACGCTCAAGCGCGTGCGCACCGCGGGCGGCCGCATGGCGCTCGTGCTGGCGGCCGAGCCGCTGCTCAAGGTGTTCACCATCACCGGCCTGCACCAGGTGTTCACGATCCACCCGACCCTCGACGAGGCCCTCGCCGGCTGACCTGCGCCCGCGCGGCGCGGCCGCGCCCGTGACGAGCGCGGTGCGCCCGTCACGCACCGGTGCGACCCAGGTCACACCGTCTGGCTAGACTCGCCGGGTCCGGCGGCAACGGGGCCGTGCGGACCCGGCGCGCACAGGGGGTCGCGCCGCAGGTGTCGAGGAGGACGCATGCAGCTCGGTGCCACGAGCATCACGATCGTCTCCGCCATCGCCGTCGTCGCGGTGGCCGCCCTGGTCGTCGCGGCGGTGCTGCGGCGCCAGGTCCTGGCCGCCGGCGAGGGCACCGTGTCCATGCAGCGGATCGCCCAGGCGGTGCAGGAGGGGGCGTCGGCCTACCTGCGCCGGCAGTTCCGCACGCTCGCGCTGTTCGCCGCGATCGTCTGCGCGCTGCTGTTCCTGCTGCCTGGTGACACCGGCGTACGGGTGGGGCGGTCGTTCTTCTTCGTCGTCGGCGCCGCGTTCTCCGCCGCCATCGGGTTCCTCGGCATGTGGCTGGCCACGCGCGCGAACCTGCGCGTCGCGGCGGCCGCGTCGCTGCCGGGCGGCCGGGCCGAGGGGCCCGCATCGCGTTCCGCACCGGCGGCGTGGTCGGCATGGCGGTCGTCGGTCTCGGCCTGCTCGGCGCCGCCGTCGTCGTCCTCGTCTACGGGGGCGACGCGCCCGCCGTGCTCGAGGGCTTCGGGTTCGGCGCCGCGCTGCTCGCCATGTTCATGCGCGTCGGCGGCGGCATCTTCACCAAGGCCGCGGACGTCGGCGCGGACCTGGTCGGCAAGGTCGAGCAGAACATCCCGGAGGACGACCCGCGCAACGCGGCGACCATCGCCGACAACGTCGGCGACAACGTGGGCGACTGCGCCGGCATGGCGGCGGACCTGTTCGAGTCCTACGCGGTGACCCTGGTCGCCGCGCTCATCCTCGGCCGCGCCGCCTTCGGCGAGGAGGGCATGGTCTTCCCGCTCGTCGTCACGGCGGTGGGTGCGCTCGTCGCCGCCCTCGGCGTCGCGATCACGCGCGTGCGCGGATCGGAGAGCGGCCTGACCGCCATCAACCGCGGCTTCTACGTGTCGGCGCTCGTGGGAGTCGTGCTCGCCGCGGTCGCCGCGTTCGCCTACCTGCCGTCGTCGTTCGCGGCGCTCACCGGCGGCACCGCCGGGCTCGAGGGGCACGCGGGCGACCCCCGGCTGGTCGCGTCCGCGGCCGTGCTCATCGGCGTCGTCCTCGCCGGCGTGATCCTGTGGGTGACCGGCTACTTCACGGGCACGACGAGCAAGCCGACGCTGCACGTCGCGCGGACGACCCTCACCGGACCCGCGACCGTGGTGCTGTCGGGCATCGGCGTCGGGTTCGAGTCCGCGGTGTACACCGCGGGCATCATCGCCGCGGCGATCTGCGGGGTGTTCCTGCTCGCCGGCGGGTCCGTGCCGCTCGCGCTGTTCCTCATCGCGCTCGCGGGCTGCGGCCTGCTGACGACCGTCGGCGTCATCGTCGCGATGGACACGTTCGGCCCTGTCAGCGACAACGCGCAGGGCATCGCGGAGATGTCGGGGGACGTGACGCCCGAGGGCGCGCAGATCCTCACGGACCTCGACGCGGTCGGGAACACGACGAAGGCCGTCACCAAGGGCATCGCGATCGCGACCGCCGTGCTGGCCGCCACGGCGCTGTTCGGCTCCTACGCGGACGCCGTCGCGCACGCGCTGCGCGACGTCACCGGTGAGGTCGGGGACGACCTCGTGGCCGCGATGCTGTCGTACGACATCATCAGCCCGGTCACGCTCGTCGGGGTCATCCTCGGCGGGGCGACCGTCTTCCTGTTCTCCGGCCTGGCCGTCGACGCCGTGACCCGTGCCGCCGGGGCCATCGTCTTCGAGGTGCGGCGCCAGTTCCGCGACAACCCCGGGATCATGACCGGCGAGGTGCGGCCGGAGTACGGCAAGGTCGTCGACATCTGCACGCGCGACTCGCTGCGCGAGCTCGCGACGCCGGGTCTGCTGGCCGCGTTCGCCCCCATCGCCGTCGGCTTCGGCCTGGGTGTCGGGCCGCTCGCCGGCTTCCTCGCCGGTGCCATCGGATCGGGCGTGCTCATGGCCGTCTTCCTCGCCAACTCCGGCGGCGCGTGGGACAACGCGAAGAAGATCGTCGAGGACGGCAACTTCGGCGGCAAGGGCTCGGCCGCGCACGCCGCCGCGGTCATCGGCGACACGGTCGGCGACCCGTTCAAGGACACCGCCGGCCCCGCGATCAACCCCCTGATCAAGGTGATGAACCTCGTGTCGGTGCTCATCGCCCCGGCGGTCGTGCTCGTGTCCGTCGGGGACGACGCGAACCACACGGTGCGCCTCGCCATCGCGGTCGCGGCGACGCTCATCGCGTTCGGTGCGGTCGTCGCGTCCCGGCTGCGTGCGGCACGGGTCGACCGCGAGGGGCGCCTGGAGCAGGAGGCGGCCCTGGTGGAGGGACCGCGGGGCGACGGTCCCCACGACGGCGGGCGCGCCGCCGACGGGCGCCGGGCGGACGAGCAGCGCGTCGGCTGACCCGCCCGACGAGCAGCGCCCGGACGAGCGAGCGCCCGGTCCCCCTCGGGGGCCGGGCGCTCGCTCGTGCACGGGTCTGTCGTGCACCGGCTGGTCGTGCTCGGGCCGGTCGTGGTCGGACCGGCCCGCGGCGTCACCGCCGCAGCGTGTAGGAGATGCTCAGCGGCTCGCTGCTCTCGTCGAGGGCGCTGGTCGTCGTGAGCGTGAGCGTGTCCTCGGTGCACGCGACCGTCGAGGCCGTCGGCGGGGCCGCCTGCATCGCGCCCTCGGCGGAGCCCTCGGGGATGTCGATCGGATCGCCGTTCATCGTGCCGGTCGTCGTGACGGTCAGGCCGCTGGTGTCCAGGTCCGACAGCGTCAGCTGGTCGCCCTCGAGCGCCCACGTACCGGTCATCGTCCCGGTCGAGGTGCCCTCGGTGACGATCTCCATGCCCTCGACCGACATCGAGACGCCGGACGTCATGTCGGACGTCGTGGAGAACGCGCCGCCCTCGGCGAACTCGTACGTGCCCTCACCCGTGACGGTCATGCTCATGCCGCTCAGCTCCTCGCCACCGAGGGCGAACAGCTGGGCCATCGACTCCTGGAGGGCGGCGGTGTCGACCTGCCACGTGCCGAGGATGCACTCCTCGCTCGCGCCCCCGGCGGCCGCGTCCGGGGTCTCCTCGGCCGTCGCGGAGGCGGACTCGGACGGCGAGCCCGACGCCGTGGGCTCGGCCTCGCCGCCCCCCGTGCAGGCGGTCGTGAGCAGCAGGGCGGTCGCGGCCGTCGTGGCCAGGGCGAGCGGTCGTCGCACGGGTGTCTCCTCGTGGTGCTGCGCCGCGTGCAGGACCGGACGCGGCGATCGGCGGTGTCGCGGGTCCAACGTACGCGGTGGCTGTCCTGCGGGTCGCCCCCGGGCCGCACGCCCGTGCCTCCGCGCGCCGACGCGGCCTGCACCGGGAGCGGGCTCGTCCGGACCCGCTAGCCTCCCCGCGGAGACGCACGACCGACCGACGGAGGAGCCGTGCCCGCTCTCGACGACCGCACCCTGCGGGTGATGACGTACAACCTGCGCGGGCTGCGCCAGGAGGTCGACGCGCTGGTCGCCGTCGTGCGGGCCGTCGGGCCCGACGTGCTCGCGGTGCAGGAGCCGCCCCGGGGGCCGCTCGGGCGGCGGCGGCTGCGCGCGTTCGCCGCGCGCACCGGGCTGCGGGTCGCGGTCGGCGGCGGGGGCGCGCGCACGACCGCGCTGCTCGTCGCGCCCCACCGCGCCGTGCGCGACGCCCGCGCGCTGCGGCTGCCCTGGCGGTTCGGCCTGACGCGCCGGGGCGTGTCGACGGCACGCGTGGACGGGGTGCGGGTGGCCGTCGTGCACCTCGGCCTGCGGGCCGACGAGCGCGCCCGCCACGTGGACCTGCTCGTCCGACGGCTCGTCGCGGCCCAGGCCGGGGGGTCGCCCGTGCTCGTCGCCGGCGACCTCAACGAGCGTCCCGGCGGACCGTCGTGGCTGGCGCTGCACGGCGTCGGGGACGGGCTGCAGGACGCAGCCGTCGCCGGCGGCGACGAGCGCCCCACCTACCCGGCGGACGCGCCGCGGCTGCGCATCGACGCCGTGCTCGCCGACCGGCGGCTCGCGGTGCAGGCGGCCCGCGTGCCCGACGAGGCGGCCGTGGGCGTCGCGAGCGACCACCGGCCGCTCGTGGTCGACCTCGCCCTGCCGGGCCGCTCCCGGGGCTGAGCAGCCGTCGGCGACGGTGGCCCGGGCGGCGCGACCGGCACCCGCGACCGCACCCGGGCGCCCGGGGCCCGGCGGCCCTGCGACGATGGCGGGCGTGAACGCGCACCCCACCCCGGACGCCCCCGTCGTCGACGACGCCCTCGTGGCGGCCCTGCGGGAGGACCTCGCCGCCGCCGGGTACACGGTCGACGGCGTCGAGACCCTGCTCGGCCCCGTCGCGTCCGGCGCCCTGCACCGTGGCGAGGCGGTGCCGGCGCTGCGGGCGACGGCGGCGGCCGAGGACCCGGTGGCCACCCTCGTGCGGGCGTTCGTGCTGGGTGCGCCGGTACCGGCGCGTGCGGTGGCGCACGCGCTGCCGCGCGTCGGCGTGGACGGGGCGCGGCGCCTGGGCCTCGTCACGACGGCGGGTGCGGGCGTCGACGACGCCGTCCGCGCCGTCGTGGACCTGCGTCCCTACGCGGCCGTGGACGGTGCGGGCGAGGCCGCCTGGTGGGTCGTGTCCGACCTCGGTGAGCTCGCGACCGGCCGCGCGCTGCGCACGGACCACGTGCTGGGTGTCGGCGGCGCCTCGGTGACGCTCGCGCAGGCGACCGTGCGGACGCCGCGCGGGCGCGTGCTGGACCTCGGCACCGGCTGCGGGGTGCAGGCGCTGCACGCGGGGCGCCACGCGCAGCAGGTCGTCGCCACCGACCTGTCGGCACGGGCGCTGGCGTTCGCCCGGTTCACGACGGCCCTCGCCGGGCTCGGACCGGACCGCGTCGAGCTGCGGCAGGGGTCGATGCTCGAGCCCGTCGCCGGCGAGGCCTTCGACCTCGTCGTCAGCAACCCGCCGTTCGTCATCACGCCGCGTCGTCCCGACGTGCCCGCCTACGACTACCGCGACGGCGGCCGCGCCGGTGACGACCTCGTGCGCGACCTCGTCACGGGTGTCGGGCAGGTGCTCGCCCCCGGCGGCGTCGCCCAGCTGCTCGCGAACTGGGAGGTGCGCCGCGGCGAGCGGTGGGACGAGCGGATCGGGGCGTGGGTCGACGCCGCCGGCCTCGACGCGTGGGTCGTCCGCCGCGACGAGCAGGACCCCGCCGAGTACGCGGAGACGTGGATCCGCGACGGGGGGACCACGCCGGCCGACGGCGCCGCGTGGCGCGACCTGTACGGCGCGTGGCTGGACGACCTGGCGTCGCGGGACGTCGAGACGGTCGCGTTCGGGATCGTGACGCTGCGCCGGCCGGTCTCGGGGGCGCCGACGCTGCGCCGGCTCGAGGACCGCACGGGGCCGGTGCGCCAGCCGCTCGGGCCCGTGCTCGCCGCCGGTCTGGAGGCGCACGACGACCTGGCCCGTCTCGACGACGCCGCCCTCGCGGACGTGCGGCTGCGCGTCGCCGGCGACGTCACCGAGGAGCGCTACCTCGAGCCGGGTGCCGTCGACCCGAACGTCGTCCTGCTGCGCCAGGGCGGCGGGTTCGGCGTGACCGTGCACGCGGGCACGGCGCTCGCGGCCTTCGTGGGCGCCTGCGACGGCGAGCTGACGACGGGACAGATCGTCGGCGCGCTCGCGGCCCTGCTGGACGTGCCCGCCGCGGACCTCGCCGCGGACCTCCTGCCCGCCGTCCGCGGCCTGGTCGCCGACGGCCTCCTCCACCTCCCGACCCCCTGACGGGCCGGCACGACCACGACGCCGCCCCGGCGACCCCGTGGAAGTGCACCGATCCTGCCCGTCGGTGGTGCACGGTCACGGGGTCGCCGGGCGGGGCCGCGCCGCCGAGGCGCCCCCAGCCACGGGTGCGTCCCGGCCGCGTCCCCAGCCGGGGCACGTGTGGCCGGCCGGACCCGCGGCGGCGGGTCTCATGAGGGGCATGGGACGTCGTCTGCCGCTGCCTCCGTCGCTCGTCGCGCTGGCGCTGCGCCAGGAGGGTCTGGTCTCGACGCGGCAGTGCGAGGCGCACGGGCTGCACCGCGGCCACCGTGCCTCCGCTGTGCGCGCGGGGCGTGCCGTCCGGGTGCAGCGGACGGTGTACGACCTGCTGCCCGCGCTCACGGTCGGGGCGGGTCCGGCCGCGGACGCCGGCCCCGACGGTCGTCGGCGTCGCGCGGCCTGGGCCGCCCTGCTGGCCGCGGGTCCGGACGCCGTCGCGGTCGGGACGTCCGCGCTCGCGCTGCTGGGCGTCGAGGGCCTGCCGCCGACGCTGCCCGGCGAGGTCGCGCTGCCCGGCGCGAGCCACCGGCGCCCCCGTCCCGGCGTCGTCGTGCGGTGCTTCGACGCGGGGATGCCGGTGGTGCGCGTCGGCGGCGCGCGGGTCGCGTCGCCGCCGTGGGCCGTGGCGCAGGCGGTCTGCGAGCTGCCGCGCGACCGCGCCGTGGCGGTGCTCGACTCCGCCCTCCGCGGACGACTCGTCGTGCCCGACCTGGGTGACGTCGCGAGCGTGCTGCGCGGTCGGCGTGGCGCCGCGGCCGCACGCGGGTGGCTCCGGCTCGCGGACGGCCGGGCCCAGTCGCCGCTCGAGACGTGGGCGCGCCTGCAGTGCCGGGACGCGGGTCTCCCGCCCGCCGAGCCGCAGGTGGCGGTCCGCGACGCGCGCGGCCGTGTCGTCGCCCGGGGCGACCTGGGGTGGTGGCGCCGGGACGGGCGTCTGCTCGTCGTCGAGATCGACGGCCGTGGGCCGCACCGGGAGCCGGACGCGCTGTACACCGACCGTGAGCGCCAGAACGCGATCGTCGCGACGGGAGGGGTCGACCTGCTCCGCTTCACCGCGCGCGACGTCCTCGCGGGGGTCGTCGCGCCGACCGTCCGCCGCCACCTCACCGAGGAGCCCTCCCGGCGACCCCGTGATCGTGCAGCAGCAGCGGCGCAGATCGGTGCGCGATCACGGGGTCACCGGGCGGGGGGCCCGTCTGCGGTCGCCCACGAGGCGGGTCGGTAGGCTCGGGCGTCCGCTCCTCGACGGTCGAGGGCCCGGGCCGGCCGCGGTCGGCCGGGTGCGGCGCGGCCGGTGCCGTGCCGGCGGGGACCCCTGGGGAGTGCGATGACGGAGCAGGGTGCGACGCCCACGGTCGCGGTGCTGGGTGGCGGTGTCATGGGCGGCACGCTGGTCGCGGGGCTGCGGTCCGCCGGGTGGCCCGGTGGGCGTGTCGTGGTCGCGGACCGGGACGCCTCCGCCGTGGCCCGGATCGCGGACGAGCACGGGGCGACGGGTGCCGGGTCGAACGCCGAGGCGGCGGCCGGCGCCGACGTCGTGCTGCTCGCGGTCAAGCCGGGCGTGGTCCCCGCGGTGCTCGCCGAGGTCGCACCCGTGCTGCGGCCGGGTGCCGTCGTCGTCAGCGTCGCCGCCGGCGTGCCGCTGCGCACGTACGAGGACGCGCTGCCGGCCGGCACCCCGGTGGTGCGGGTCATGCCGAACACGCCCGCGCTGATCGGCGCGGGGGCGAGCGCGATCGCGCCCGGCGCGGCGGCCACCGACGAGCACCTCGCCCTCGTGGAGCGGGTGCTCGCGGCCACCGGCGTCGTCGTGCGCGTCGCGGAGAAGGACATGGACGCGGTCACCGCGCTGTCCGGGTCGGGCCCCGCGTACGTCTTCTACGTCATCGACGCGCTTGCCGAGGCCGGCGTCCTGCTGGGGCTGACGCGCGACCTCGCGACGCGGCTCGCCGTCGCGACCGTCGAGGGGTCCGCGGCCCTGGTCCGTAGCACCGGGGACCACCCGGCGGTGCTGCGCGAGCGCGTCTCCTCGCCCGGCGGCACGACGGTCGCCGGCGTGGCCGCGCTCGACGCGCACGCGGTGCGGGCGGGCGTGGTCGCGGCGGTGCGTGCGGCGGCCGAGCGCTCGCGCGAGCTCGGCCGGCCGGCGGCGGGCTGAGCCGTGAGCGGCCAGCCGCCGACCGGTGCGCCCCCGGCCGTCGTGGAGGACCGGCCTGCGCCGGCGGACGGTGACGTGCGGTCCGTCCGCCCGGTCCGGCCACCCGCGATGAGCGACGTCGCCGCGCTCGCGGGCGTGTCGCACCAGACGGTGTCCCGGGTCCTCAACGACCACCCGAGCGTGCGGCCCGAGACCCGGGCGCGGGTCCTCGACGCCATCGCGACGCTCGGCTACCGCCGCAACCTCGCGGCCCGCGCGCTGGTGACCCGGCGCACGGGCTCGGTCGGCGTCGTCACGCCGGGGTCGGCGCTGTTCGGGCCGACGAGCACGCTCGTGGCGCTGGAGCAGGCGGCGCGCGACGCCGGCCGGTACGTCTCGGTCGCGACGCTGCGCTCGTTCGGGCCGCAGGACGTGGTGCCCGCGGTCGAGCACTTCCTCGCCCAGGGCGTCGACGGCATCGTCGTCGTGGCGCCGCGCACGGACACGGTGGCGGCCCTGGGCTCGGTGCGCGCGCCCGTCCCGGTCGTCGTGGTGTCGTCCGCCCCCGACCTGCCGGCCGTGAGCACGGTGGCGGTCGACCAGGAGGCGGGTGGACGGGCGGCGACGGAGCACCTGCTCGCGGCCGGGCGGCGCCGGGTGGTGCACGTGGCCGGTCCGGAGGAGTGGTTCGACGCGCGAGACCGGCTGCGCGGCTGGCGCGCCGCGCTCGACGCGGCCGGCGTGCGGGTGCCGCCCCCGCTGCCCGCGGGCTGGTCGGCGGCGGACGGGGACGCGATCGGCCGCCACCTGGTGGAGACGGGTGTGCCGGACGCCGTGTTCGCGGCGAACGACCAGCTCGCGCTCGGCCTGCTGCACGCGTTCCGCCGGGCGGGGGTGCGCGTGCCGGACGACGTCGCGGTCGTCGGCTTCGACGACGAGCCGGGGTCGGCGTTCGCCGCGCCGCCGCTGACGACCGTGCGGCAGGGTTTCGACGAGCTGGGGGAGCGGACCGTGCGCGTCCTCGTCGACGCGCTGGAAGGCGGCGGCGTCGCCCGCGAGCTCATCGCGCCCGAGCTCGTCGTGCGCGACTCCGCGCCCTGACCGTCCGCCCTGGCGTGCGCCCGCCCGCCTCGGGCGGGGCACTTTCGCCCCTGCCCATGTGAGCGCTAACATCGGAGGCGGCCGAGGGCGTCCCGCCGTCGGTGCGCCCGCCGCCGCGCCGCCGCGGCCGGGCGCTGCGCCGATCCCCCGGGGAGTCGCGATGACCGAGCCCGACGTCGAGACCGCACGCGACCACGTGCGCGCCGGCCGCACCAGCCTCGGCATCGAGCTGGGCTCGACGCGCATCAAGGCCAGCCTGGTCGCACCGGACGGCACGCCGCTCGCCGCCGGCGGGCACGCGTGGGAGAACGACTACGTCGACGGCGTCTGGACGTACTCCCTCGACGCGGTCTGGTCCGGCCTGCAGGCCTGCGTCGCGGACCTGCTCGCCGACGTCGAGCAGCGCTACGGCACCCGGCTCGAGACGCTCGGCGCGCTCGGGGTGTCGGCGATGATGCACGGCTACCTGGCCTTCGACGCGGACGGTGAGCTGCTCGTCCCGTTCCGCACGTGGCGCAACACGAGCACCGGGCGCGCGGCCGCCGAGCTGACCGAGCGCCTCGGCCACAACGTCCCGCTGCGCTGGTCGGTCGCGCACCTGTACCAGGCGGTCCTCGACGAGGAGCCGCACGTGCCGCGGATCGCGTCGGTCACGACCCTCGCCGGCTACGTCCACCGGCGGCTCACCGGCCGGCACGTCCTGGGGGTCGGCGACGCGTCGGGCATGTTCCCGATCGACGCGGCGACGCGCGGCTACGACGCGCGCATGCTCGCGCAGGTCGACGAGCTCCTGGCCGACCGGGCGCCGGGTCTGCACCTGGCGGACCTGCTGCCGGAGGTCCTGCTCGCGGGCCAGGAGGCGGGTCGGCTGACCGACGAGGGCGCCGCGCTGCTCGACCCCACCGGGACGCTGCGTCCCGGGGCCCCGCTGTGCCCGCCGGAGGGCGACGCCGGCACCGGCATGGTCGCGACGGCGTCCGTCGCCCCCCGCACCGGCAACGTCAGCGTCGGCACGAGCATCTTCGCGATGGTCGTCCTCGAGGACGCCCTGGCGCGCGTGCACACCGAGATCGACCTCGTCACCACGCCCGCGGGCGACCCCGTGGCGATGGTGCACTGCAACAACGGCGCGAGCGAGCTCGCCGCCTGGGCGGGCGTGCTGGGCGAGCTGGTCGCGGCCCTCGGCCACGACGCGGACCCGGACGCGGTCTTCGGCGCGCTGCTGCGGGCCGCGCTCGACGGCGACGCCGACGGTGGCGGCCTGCTCGCCTACAACTACCTGGCCGGCGAGCCGGTGACGGGGCTCGGGGAGGGCCGCCCGCTCGTCGTGCGCACGCCCGACAGCCGCCTCACGCTCGCGAACTTCGCACGCACGCAGGTGTACGGGGTGTTCGGCACGCTGAGCCTCGGCATGCAGGTGCTCGCCGACGAGGGCGTGCGGGTCGATGCGCTGTTCGCGCACGGCGGCCTGTTCCGCACCGCCGGCGTCGCGCAGCGGCTGCTGGCCGCCGCGCTCGACGTGCCGGTCGCCGTCGGGCGGACGGCGGGCGAGGGCGGCGCGTGGGGCATCGCCCTGCTGGCGGCCTACCTGGCGGCGGCGCCGCAGCAGGACCTCGCGACGTGGCTCGGCGAGCACGTGCTCGCCGGGGCGGACGTCGAGGAGGTCGCGCCGGACCCGGACGACGTCGCCGGGTTCGCCGCCTACCTGGACCGCTACCGCGCGGGGCTGGCCGTCGAGCAGGCCGCCGTGGACGCGCTGTGACCGCCCACGACGTGCGCGCCCGGCGGGCGCGCGGAGGAGGAGCACGATGACCACCACCCTGGACGCGTACCCCGACGCGGTGCGCGACGCCGTCGCCCGCGCCCGCGAGCGCGTGAGCGCGCTGCACGCCGAGCTGCCCCGCTGGGGCCTGGTGGTGTGGACCGCAGGCAACGTCTCCGAGCGGGTCGTCGTCGACCCCGGCGCCGGACCGTCCGAGCGCGACCTGCTCGTCATCAAGCCGTCGGGCGTCACGTACGACGAGCTGAGCCCGGAGGCGATGGTGATCTGCGACCTCGACGGGGCGCTCGTGGAGGGGACGCGCGCCCCGTCGTCGGACACCGCCGCGCACGCGTACGTCTACCGGCACATGCCCCACGTCGGCGGCGTGGTGCACACGCACTCGACGTACGCGACCGCGTGGGCGGCGCGGGGCGAGCCGGTGCCGTGCGTGCTGACGATGATGGCGGACGAGTTCGGCGGCGACATCCCGGTGGGCCCGTTCGCGCTGATCGGCGACGACTCCATCGGCCGCGGCATCGTCGAGACGCTGCGGGACTCGCGCAGCCCGGCGGTGCTCATGCGCAACCACGGGCCGTTCACGATCGGCCGGGACGCGAAGGCCGCCGTGAAGGCCGCGGTCATGTGCGAGGAGGTCGCGCGCACGGTCCACATCAGCCGGCAGCTCGGCGAGCCGCTGCCGATCGCGCAGTCCGACGTCGACTCCCTGTACGCCCGCTACCAGAACGTCTACGGCCAGCGCTGACGCCGGCCGCGACCCGACAGGAGACACCATGAGCAAGCCCTACGCCGACCGCGAGGTCTGGTTCCTCACCGGCTCGCAGGACCTGTACGGCGAGGAGACCCTGCGTCAGGTCGCGGCCCAGTCGCAGGAGGTCGCGGCACGGCTGGACGCCTCGGACGACGTGCCGGCGACGGTCGTGTGGAAGCCGGTCCTCAAGGACGCCGACGCGATCCGCCGCGCGATGCTCGACGCGAACGCGGACGACCGCGTCCTCGGCGTCGTCACGTGGATGCACACGTTCAGCCCGGCGAAGATGTGGATCACCGGCCTGGACCAGCTGCGCAAGCCGCTGCTGCACCTGCACACGCAGGCGAACGTCGAGCTGCCGTGGGACACCATCGACTTCGACTTCATGAACCTCAACCAGGCCGCGCACGGCGACCGGGAGTACGCGTACATCGCGGCGCGCCTCGGCGTCCCGCGCACGACCGTCGCCGGTCACGTGTCGAACCCGGCGGTGACGCGGCGCGTGGGGACGTGGGTGCGTGCGGCCGCCGCCCGCCGTGCGGTGCAGGAGCTGCGGCTCGTGCGCTTCGGGGACAACATGCGCAACGTCGCCGTCACCGAGGGCGACAAGACCGAGGCGGAGCTGCGGTTCGGCGTCTCCGTGAACACGTGGGGCGTGAACGACCTGGTCGCCGCGGTGGAGGCCGTCGCCGACGCCGACGTCGACGCGCTCGTGGCGGAGTACGAGGAGCTGTACGACGTCGTCCCGGAGCTGCGCCGCGGTGGCGACCGGCACGAGTCGCTGCGGTACGCCGCGCGGCAGGAGATCGCCCTCGAGGGCTTCCTCACCGAGCGCGGCGCGACGGCGTTCACGACGAACTTCGAGGACCTGGGCGACCTGCGCCAGCTGCCGGGGCTCGCGGTGCAGCGGCTGATGGCCAAGGGGTACGGGTTCGGCGCCGAGGGCGACTGGAAGACCGCGGTGCTGGTGCGTGCGGCGAAGGTCATGGGCGAGGGGCTGCCCGGTGGGGCGTCCCTCATGGAGGACTACACGTACGACCTGACGCCGGGTGCGGAGCGGATCCTCGGGGCGCACATGCTCGAGATCTGCCCGACCCTGACGACGTCGCGACCGCGCGTGGAGATCCACCCGCTCGGCATCGGCGGCAAGGAGGACCCGGTCCGCATGGTGTTCGACGCCGACCCCGGTGTGGGGGTCGTCGTCTCGCTCGCGGACATGCGCGAGCGCTTCCGCCTGACCGCCAACGTCGTCGACGTCGTGCCCCCGAGCGCGCCGCTGCCGCACCTGCCGGTGGCGCGCGCGGTGTGGGAGCCGCGGCCCGACTTCACGACGTCCGCGGAGTGCTGGCTGACGGCGGGCGGTGCGCACCACACGGTGCTGACGACGGCCGTGGGCGTCGAGGCGTTCGAGATGTTCGCGGAGATGACCCGGACCGAGCTGCTGGTCATCGACGAGTCGACGACGCGGCGGGGCTTCGCCGCCGAGGTGCGGTGGAACCAGGTGTACCACCGCCTGGCCCAGGGCTTCTGACGGCCCGTGCGGGCGGCACCGGGGGACGGTGCCGCCCGCACGGTGATCGGTGATCGCGGCGCTGATCGACGGGACGACCACGTCACGACCTGCGGAGGGACGGTCGGACGTGCGCCCAGGTTGCTGCGTGTGACTTAATCGACACAGTGCCGTTGACCTGCGGTGTTGGTCAAATTGTCACGCATTCGTATCAGATATCGGTCGTACGGTGTCCCGTGCGGCGGTGTGGGGGATGACGGGCGGTGCCCGCGTGCGCTTCCCTCATCGCACAGGGGGCCCCGTCCGGCGCGGGCGGGCACGGGGCAGGACCTGACCGCTCGCCTGCCCGCATCGGAGCTGATACGTGTCTGTCCTTCCTCGCTCGTCCGGGACGTCGTCCCGGCCGGCCCGGTCGCGCCGCCTCGCCGTCGTCGCGGCCACCCTCGCCTCCGTCCTCCTCGTGGGGACGCCCGCCGCTCACGCCGTCGCCCCGTCCGCCGTCCCCGCTCCCGCCGAGCTGCGCGTGTCCTCCGCCACGACGCTCGTCGGCGAGTACGTCGAGCGCGGCGAGCAGCCGTCGGTCGAGGCCGCCGCCCAGCAGGCCGAGGAGTTCCTCGGGCGCCGCCTCGACGTCCAGCGCATCTACCACCGCTGGGACGAGAACCTGCTCGGCCCGGTCGCGACGAGCGCCGTCCAGCGCGGGCGCGTGCCGATGCTCTCGATCCTGCCCAAGCGCGGGAACGGCGCCGTCGTCCCGTGGGCCGCGATCGCCCGCGGCGACGCCGACGCGCAGATCCGCACCCACGCGCAGCAGGTCAAGGCCCTCGGCCCCGTCGTCTACCTCACGCTGCACCACGAGGCGGACATCGCCGGCTCCACGTACGGCACCGCCGCGGACTACGTCGCGGCCTGGCGGCACTACGTGGACGTGCTGCGCGCCGAGGGCGTCACCAACGTGCTGTGGACGTGGATCCCCACGACCGGTTCGCTCACCAAGCCGAACACCGACCCGACGGCCAGGGGCTTCTACCCCGGTGACGACGTGGTCGACCGCATCGGCACGGACGCCTACAACTGGTTCGGCTGCAAGAGCGGCAACACGTCCGAGTGGCGCTCGCTCGAGCGCGTCACGGAGGGCCTGCGCACGTTCGCGCGCAACCACGGCAAGAAGGCCGTGCTCGGCGAGTGGGGCTCCGTCGAGGACCCGGCGCAGCCGGACCGGCGCGCCGCCTGGCTGCGGGACGCGTTCGCCCTGTTCGCGTCGTGGCCCGAGCTCGAGGCCGTGGCCTACTTCGACACCGTCGGCACCTGCGACTGGCGCCTGGGCACCGGCACGGCCGCGCAGACCTACCGCGACCTCGCCGCGAGCCCCGACGTGCGGCCGCGGCCCATGGCCTGGCTCGAGACCTCGGCGACCCAGGGGGCCGGCACCCTCACGGTCCAGCTCGCGGGCAACCGCAGCTTCGGCGCCCTGTCCGCCACCGG
Source organism: Cellulomonas sp. JZ18 (assembly GCF_009720485.1). Lineage (NCBI taxonomy): Bacteria > Bacillati > Actinomycetota > Actinomycetes > Micrococcales > Cellulomonadaceae > Cellulomonas > Cellulomonas sp. JZ18. Next base: position 892,817 of record NZ_CP045245.1, read on the forward strand.
CACGGGTGTCGCGTCGTGGTCGCTCGACCTCGGCGACGGCACGACGCGCTCGGGCACGGGTCAGCCGCCGGCCGCGCTGCAGCACACCTACGGCGTCGGCACGTTCACCCCGACGCTGCGCGTCACCGACGTCCACGGCCTGACCGCGACCGACGCGCGCACGATCTCGGTGGCGCCCGCGCCGGCCGTCACCGGCGTGGACGAGCGGAACGTGACCACCACCGCCGCGGACCTGTACGCCTGGGTCGACACGCGCGGCCTCGCCGGGACGGTCACGTTCCAGTGGCGGGCCGGCACGACGGTCGTCGGCACGGCGACGGTGCCGGTCGCCGCGAAGAGCGGGTCGCAGCAGGCGTCGACGACCGCACCGCGTGGGCTGGTCCCCGGCACGAAGTACACGTGGACCGTCACGGTCGCCACCGCGGCCGGCTCCGCCTCCCGGGAGGACAGCTGGGTGACGCCCGGCCCGCCGACCGTGCGTGCGGTCGACCCCGCGTACGTGGGGCCGACGTCGGCGCAGGTCAAGATGCGCGTCAACCCCAACGGGGTCGCCACGACCGCGTGGGTCGAGTGGGGCACGACGACCCTCGACCAGCGCACGCCGACGCTCTCGCTCGGCGCCGTCACCTACGAGCGCGGCGAGCAGCCGACGCTGAGCGGCCTGGCGCCACGCACGACCTACCGGTACCGGGTGGTCGCGGAGAACGCGTACGGCCGGACCGTCGGACCGGAGCAGACCTTCACCACGAAGAGCTGACCGCCCGGTTCACCCGGACGGGCGAGCGCGGGGCCGCTGCGGTTGCGGCCCCGCGCTCGTCGTTCCTACGGTCGAGGCCGCGGGCGTCGACGGCGACGCCCCGAGGACGGGACGACGGGGGGTCGTCGGCACATGGACGTGCACCGGATCGCGCGGCAGGCGGGGGCGTGGCTCCTGCGCGCCGTGCTGACCGCTGCCGCCGCCGTGCTCTTCGTCCTCATCGGCGCCGTCGTCGGCGGACCCTACGACGCGAAGGCGTCCCCCGCCCCGGCGGGAGCCCTCGGCGACGTGGTCGGCGGTGCCACGCAGACCGTCGGGAGCGTCCTCGAGCCCGCGGGCGGCGTCCTGCACGACGTCGTCGAGCCGGTCACCGCGCACGTCGTGACGCCCGTGGTCGAGCCCGTCGTACGCCAGGTCGCACCCGTCGTCGAGCCCGCGGCCGACCGGCTCGCCGTGGTCGCACCGGTCGTGGAGCCGGTGACGCAGGCCGTCGCGCCCGTGGCCGAGCCCGTGACGCAGGCCGTCGCACCCGTGGTGCGGGACGTCGTCGCCCCGCCGGTCGCGGCGGTCGTCGAGCCCGTCGCCCCGGTGGTCGCCGAGGTCGTCGAGCCCGTCGTCGCGGTCGTCGAACCCGTCACCGGCGCCGTCGTCGCACCGGTGTCCGACGCGCTCGTGCCGGTCTCCGACGCCCTCGTGCCCGCCGCCGCACCGGTCGGCGGGGTCGTCGGTGGCCTGGTCGCACCGGCGGCGCCGGTCCTCGACGCGGTCGTCCGCGTGCTCGCCCCGCTCGCGCCGGTGCGCGCCGTCCTCGCGCCCGTCGTCGACGACCTGCCGGTCGTGCCGCCGGTGGTCGGCGGGCCGGTGCCCGGAGCCGGCGCGGACGCGCCGGGCGCCGCCGGGCCGGACGCCCCGCGCGCCCCGCAGCCCGCACCCGCAGCCGCTCCTGCCGCGCCGGGTGCGTCGACGACCGGTGCCGTCGAGGTCGCCCCGCCGGCCCGTGCGGTGTCGGCGCCCGCTGCGGAGCACCGGACGTCCCGGCCCGTCGCCGACGCCGGCCCGGCCGCCCCGGTGCTCGCCGACCCGACGACGCCGCAGGAGGCGCCCGCCGCCCCCGGCGCACCCGCCGCGCCGTCCGCTCCCGCCCTGCCGGCCGGTGCCGCGGGCGGCGCGGGCGGCGGAGGCGGCCTCACCCGGGGCGCCGCCGACGCGACGCCGCCCGCGACCGCCCACGCCGCCGCGCTGCGGCTCGTCGCGACGGTCGCGACGCACGACCTCGGGTGCCCGGCGGCGCCCGCCCGCGACATCCCGCACACCCCTGCCTGACCGGCCGCACGTCGCCCGTGCGACGTCCGCCCCCGCGCCCCCTCCTGGGCGCTCCGGTCCTTTCGGCAGAGGAGTACTCGCTTGCACACGTCCGTCCGTCGCGCGCTGCACACGGCGCTCGTCAGCGGTGGCCTGCTGGTCGCCGGGGCCGCCGTGGCCCTCGCCGCCCCCGCGGAGGGGGCCTCCGTCGACCTCGGTGTCGACCTCACCGGCGGCGTCGCCGTCGAGCTGGACCTCGGGCTCGTCGGCTCCGACCACCAGCCCCTCGTCTCCGCCCCTGTGCAGGTGCCGGCCGGCGTGTCGGGCGTCGCGGCCGGGCGGCTCGACGGCGCCGTCCCGGCCGCCGACGAGCGGCGCACCCCCGTCACCGGCACCCCGGACGGGGACCAGCCCGGCACCCCGGGCGCCGACGACGCCGGTACCTCCGCCCCGGCGCCGGCCGCGCTCGCGGCGACGGGCGCCGAGCCCTGGCTGCTCCCGGTGGCGCTCCTGCTGCTCCTGGCGGGCGCGTGGCTGCGGTCCCGGGCCGGCCGCCGGCGTGCTCGTCGAGCGGCCCCGAGCGGCGTCCTGCCGCGGCAGCGGGGTGCGACGGACCTCTCGTGAGGCGCGCGGCCGGGCGCGGGGGCGGTTCCCGCCGTGCCCCCGCAGGGTCTGTCCGCCGCCTCCGCGCGCGGTGCCCGGTCACCGGGCGGGTAGGGTCGCCGCCCGTGGACGAGCAGCGGCTGGACGGCGGTGCGGTGCTGCGTGCGGCGCGGCCCGGGGACGAGGCCGGCATCCTCGCCTGCGTGCGGGCCCTCGCGGTGTACGAGCGCGAGCCGGACGCGGTCGAGACGACCGAGGCCGACCTGACGTCGGCGCTGTTCGCCCCGGACGCGACGGTCCACGCCCATGTGGTCGAGGTCGAGGGGGTCGTCGTCGGCATCGCCGTCTGGTTCCGGAGCTTCTCGACGTGGACGGGACGGCACGGCGTCTACCTCGAGGACCTCTTCGTCGACCCGGCGCACCGCGGCAGGGGCTACGGCCTGGCCCTGCTGCGCTCGCTCGCCGCCGTCGCGGTCGCCCGCGGCTGGACCCGGGTCGACTGGGCCGTGCTCGACTGGAACGCCCCGTCGATCGCCTTCTACCGCTCGCTGGGTGCGGTGCCCATGGACGAGTGGACCGGGTACCGGCTCACCGGCGACGCGCTGCGCGAGGTCGCGGCGGGCGCCTGACCCCGTGCGGCGGGGCCGACCCCTCAGGGGCGCGCGGAGAACCGCTCGAGCAACTCGGCGTGACCGCCGACGATGATCAGGTCGTTCGACGAGATGCGCGTCTCGGGCGTGGCGTACTGGAACTCGACGCCGGGGCTCTTCACGCCGATGACGGTGACGCCGTACCGCTCGCGGATCTTCGACTGCGCGAGCGTGAAGCCCTGCGTCTCCTTCGGCGGGCGCATCTTCACGACCGTGAACCCGTCCTCGACCTCGATGTAGTCGAGCATCTTCCCGGACACGAGGTGCGCGACGCGGGAACCGGCGTCCGCCTCCGGCAGCACGACGTGGTGGGCGCCGATGCGCTGCAGGATGCGCGCGTGCTCGCTGGAGATCGCCTTGGCCCAGATCTGCGGCACGCCGATGTCGACGAGGTTGCCCGTGATGAGCACGGACGCCTCGAGGTAGGACCCGACGCCGACGACCGCGACCGGGAAGTCGCGCGCGCCGAGCTGCTCGAGCGCCTCGGGGTTCGCGGCGTCCGCCTCGACGAGCGGGACGCGCCCCGCCCACTGCGCCACGAGGTCGGGGTTGCGCTCGACCGCGAGCACGTCCTGCCCGAGCCGGTCGAGCGTCGCGGCGATGGACGACCCGAACCGGCCGAGACCGATGACGAGGATGCCGGCCCCCTTGGCGGGGGAGCGGGGGGCGGTGCGCGGCTCGCCGCCACCGGCGCGCAGGCTGTCAGCCAATGATCGGCCTCTCTTCCGGGTAGCGGACGACGCGACGACGGTTGCGCAGCGCGAGCGCCGCGGCAAGCGTGATCGTGCCCGTCCGGCCGATGAACATGAGCACGGCGAGGACGTACTTCGCGGGGTCGGGCAGGTCGGGAGTGATGCCGGTCGACAGGCCGCACGTCGCGAACGCGGAGATGACCTCGAAGAGGATCACGTCGAGGGTCAGGCCGGTCATCGCGAGCAGCAGCAGGGCGGCGACGAGCACGAAGCTGGCGGAGACGAACGCGACGGCGATCGCGACCTGGAGCGTGTCGCGCGAGATCCGCCGGCCGAACGCCTCCACGTCCCGGTCGCCGCGGGCCTCCGCGACGATCGCGAGGAGCATGACCGCGAGCGTCGTCACCTTGATGCCGCCCGCGGTGCCGGCCGAGCCGCCCCCGACGAACATGAGCGCGTCGAGCAGCAGCCAGGTCCCCTCGTGCATCTCCCCGACGTCGACCGTGGAGAAGCCCCCCGATCGCGGCATGATCCCCGCGAACAGCGAGGCCAGCAGGGTGCCGGCCCAGTCGAGCGGCTTGAAGGTGCCCGGGTTGGTCCACTCGAACGCCGCGACGACGACCGACCCGAACAGCAGCAGCGCGACGCTCATCGCGAGCGTGAGCTTGGAGTGCAGGTTCCAGCGCCGGGGCTCGCGCAGGTGGTTGGCGATGTTGAGGATGACCGGGAACCCGAGCGAGCCGATGAAGACGCCGACGATGATCGGCAGCAGCATCCACCAGTCGGAGACGAACGGCTCCAGGCCCTCGGGCGTCGGCACGAAGCCCGCGTTGTTGAACGCCGAGATCGCGTAGAACGCCGCGTGCCACGCGGCGGTGCCGACGTTGTCCTCGTGCAGCACGAGCCGCGGGAACAGCGCCAGCGCGATCGCGACCTCGAGCGCCGTCGACGTCACGATGACCGTGCGCACGAGCGAGCCGACCTCGCCCAGGCGCGTCACCTTCGTCTCCGACGACACGAGCAGGCGCTGCGTCAGCCCGATCCGGCGGGAGACCGCCATGCCGAGCAGCGACGCCAGGGTCATGACCCCCAGCCCGCCGATCTTGATGGCGACGAGGATGACGACGAGCCCCCAGATCGACCAGTACTCGCCCGTCGGCACCGTCACCAGCCCGGTGACCGTCGTGGCCGACGTCGCCGTGAAGAACGCGTCGACGAACGGCGCGCGCCCGCCGTGCGCGGTCGCCCAGGGGGCGGACAGCAGGGCCGTGATGAGGACGACGACGAGGGCGAAGACGGTCAGCGCCAGGCGTGCCGGGCCCTGGCGCGCGGCCCGGTCGACGTACTCGCGGACACGCCACAGCAGGCCTGGTCCCGCCGCCATGCCGCCTCCCGCCGTGCACCGACCCGTCACCGTGACCCGTCGGCCCCGCGGCGCGGGACGCCGGGCGGGCCGACGGCCCGGCTCGCGCCGGACCACCGACACATGCTGGCACGCCGCGCCGACACCCGTGGACCGGGCCGCCCCGCGCGCCCACCCGTCCGGCCCTCCGCCGAGGGCGTCCGGTCGACACGGGCCGCGACGCGGTGGGAGCGTGGGCCCATGACGGCGACGGCCACGGACGCGGCCCCCACGGAGCTGCCGCCGCCCCCGTGCGCGTGGTCTGGTCGACCGAGATGCTCGCCTACGACTTCGGCGTGGGGCACCCCATGACCTCGGACCGCATCGACCTGACGATCGCCCTGGCCGCCGGGCTCGGGCTGCTCGAGGGGCCGTCCGTCGAGGTCGTGGCCGCCGAGCCCGCTCCCGACGCGCTGCTGACGACGGTGCACGAGCCCGCCTACGTCGCCGCGGTGCACGCGGCGGCCGAGCGCGGCGTGCCGGACCCGGTGCGCGGCCTGGGCACGCGCGACGACCCGGTGTTCCCGCAGATGCACGACGCGGCCGCGCGCGTCGTGGCGGGCTCGGTGGACGCCGCCCTCGCGGTCTGGGAGGGCAGGGCGCCGCACGCGGTCAACGTCGGCGGCGGCCTGCACCACGCGATGCCGGGCGCGGCGTCCGGCTTCTGCGTCTACAACGACGCGGCCGTCGCGATCCGCGCGCTGCTCGCGGCCGGCGTGGAGCGGGTCGCGTACGTGGACGTCGACGCGCACCACGGCGACGGGGTGCAGGCGGTGTTCTGGGACGACCCGCGCGTGCTCACGGTGTCGCTGCACGAGACGGGCCACGCGCTGTTCCCCGGCACGGGCTACCCGGGCGAGACGGGTGGACCCGGGGCGGAGGGCACGGCCGTCAACGTGGCGCTGCCCTCGCGCACGGGGGACGCGGGGTGGTTGCGCGCCCTGGACGCCGTCGTCCCGGCCGTCGTGCGGGCCTTCGCGCCGCAGGTGCTCGTCACGCAGCACGGCTGCGACACGCACCGGCTGGACCCGCTGACGTCGCTGCGCGTGAGCGTGGACGGCCAGCGCGTCGCGGCGGAGCGCCTGCACGCGCTCGCCCACGAGGTGTGCGACGGGCGCTGGCTCGCCCTGGGCGGCGGCGGGTACGCCGTGCTCGACGTCGTGCCGCGCTCCTGGGCCCACCTCATCGGCATCGCCACGCACCGCCCGGTGGACCCGGCCACCCCCGTGCCGCAGGAGTGGCTCGACGCGGTCCGCCAGCGGTACGGCCGGGCGGCGGTCGGCGTGATGACCGACGGCGTGGCGGTGCAGCCGCGCCCCTGGTCGGCGGGCTACGACCCGGCGGACGACGTCGACCGGGCCGTGCGCGCGACGCGGGCCGCGGTGTTCCCGGCCCTCGGCCTCGACCCCGAGCTCGACTGACGCGACCGGCTCCGCACCCGCGGGCGGCGCCCGGTCCCGGCGCGCCCGCGTCGGCGGTGGACCCGTCCGGGTGACGACCGGGCCCGTGCGGCCGTCCCGGCTTCCCCACCCGTCACACGCGCCACTACTGTGAACGTCGAGCACCCCCGCCGGTGGGTGGAAGCCGCCGGCGCTGGTCCGGCCGTCGGGAGGGTCGGATGGACGAGCCGCGGCACGAGCCCCAGGGCAGGGTGCGGTTCCTCACGGTCAACGAGGTCGCGGACCTCATGCGCGTCTCGCGGATGACCGTCTACCGGCTGGTGCACTCCGGCGAGCTGCCGGCGGTGCGCGTCGGCCGCTCCTTCCGCGTCCCGCAGGACGCGCTCGACGCCTACCTGCGCTCGTCGGCGACGGTCGACCCGGCAGCGGGCCAGGAGCACCGCCGCTCGTCCTGACCGCGACGGCGGACCCGCGGGACGTGGGTTCGCACCGGCGCTGCACCATCCCGTAAGGTGGGCCCCCGGACTTCTGCGTGCGTGGGCCGGTCGGTGGCGTCGATCCCGCATCACCCCGCGCGTCGGCCGACCACCTTCGCGGTCCTGCGGGCCGCGACCGGACACGAGTGAGGACCGCATGGGCTCCGTCATCAAGAAGCGCCGCAAGCGCATGGCGAAGAAGAAGCACCGCAAGCTGCTGCGCAAGACGCGCCACCAGCGTCGCAACAAGAAGTGAGCTGAGCGCACCCGCGCAGCGCTCCGCACCCCGGGCCCGGTCGACCGACCGGGCCCGACGTGCGTCCGGGGCCGGTCGGCGGCGGGCAGCGGCCCGTCAGGAGCCGGTGAGGCGCCGTCGCAGCGCGCGCACGACGACGGCGGCCGCCCACGCGAGGCCGGCCAGGCTCGCCGCGTTCGCACCCCGGCGCGCGGTGCGCCGACGGGTGCGGAACTCGCGCACGGGCCAGCCGACCTCCGCGGCGTGCCGGCGCAGCCGCCGGTCGGGGTTGATCGCGCAGGGGTTGCCGACGGTGGACAGGATCGGCACGTCGTTCGTCGAGTCCCCGTAGGCGTGGCACAGCGCGAGGTCGTACCCCTCGCGCTCCGCGAGCGCGCGCACCGCGCTCGCCTTCGCCTCGCCGTGCAGCAGGTCCCCGACCAGGCGGCCCGTGTAGAAGCCGTCCCGGTGCTCGGCGACGGTGCCGAGCGCGCCGGAGGTGCCGAGCCGCCGCGCGATGAGCTCGCCGATCTCGGTGGGCGTCGCCGTGACGAGCCACACCGCGTGCCCGTCGGCCAGGTGCGCGTCCAGCAGCGCACGCGTGCCCGGGTAGATGCGCAGGCTCATGACCTCGTCGTAGACGTCCTCGGCGATCGCCGTGACCTCGGCGACGGAGTGCCCGCGCATGATCTCGAGCGCCCGCGAGCGCACCTCGTCGATCTGCTCGCGGTCCTCCCCGAACAGCCGGTAGCGCGCCTGCTGGAACGCGAACACGAGGATGTCGCGCTTGCGGAAGAAGCCCCGCCGGTACAGCCCGACGGCCAGGTGGAACGCGCTGGCGCCGCGGATGATCGTGTTGTCGACGTCGAAGAAGGCCGCGACCCGCGTGCCCTCGGGCACGACCTGCGCCCGCTCCGTCTCGACGGTGCCCGCGACCACGGGCTCCGCCCCGGCCACGTCGCGGCCGACCACGGCGCCCTCGCCGGTCCCGTCCGCCGCGTGCACCGGGCCACTGTAACGACGTGGCCCGGCTGCCGGGGCGGCCCCCGGCGGCGGATGACCCGGCGGGGCCGCGCGACCTAGCGTGGTGCCGTGACCGCGACGCCCGACACCCCCGCCCCGTGCCCGCCGAGCGGGCCCGGATCGTCCTGTACGGCCGCGCCGGGTGCCACCTGTGCGACGACGCCCGTGCCGTCGTGGTGCGCGTCAGCGCGGCCACGGGCGCGCCGTGGGCGGAGGTCGACGTGGACGCCCCCGCGCCCGGCGGGCGCGACCTGCGCGCGGAGATGGGCGAGCTCGTCCCGGTCGTCGAGGTCGACGGCGTGCGCCGCGGGTACTGGCGCGTGGACGAGACCCGTCTGCTGCGGGCCCTCGCCGCGGCGGCGCCCAGGCCCTAGCGTGTGGACCGGCGCCCGGCCCGCGCCCGCGACGGGGCGGTGCGAGCGGTCGGGTGCCGTGGGGGTCGACGTGGACGGTCGGGCACGGTCGGGTCGGGGGGCGCAGGTGCCGCCCGCGACGGTGGCGCGCCTGCCCGGGTACCTGCGGGCGCTGGACGCCGTGGCGGGGGAGGGTGCTGTCCTCACGTCCTCGGACGAGCTGGCGGCGCGCGTCGGGGTGACGCCCGCGCAGCTGCGCAAGGACCTGTCGTTCCTCGGCTCCTACGGCGTGCGGGGCGTCGGCTACGACGTGGCGCACCTGCGCGAGCAGGTGCGGGTCGCCCTGGGCCTGGCCGACGAGCGGCGGGTCGTGCTGGTGGGCGTCGGCAACCTGGGGCACGCGCTCGCGAACTACGCGGGGTTCGCCCAGCGCGGGTTCAGCCTCGTCGCCCTCGTCGACGCGGACCCGCGGGTCGTCGGGACGTCGGTCGCCGGGCTCGTCGTGCAGCCGGCGGAGCGGCTCGAGGACGTGGTGGTCACGACCGGGGCGACGATCGCCGTGCTGACCACGCCCGCGTCGGTCGCGCAGGCGGTGTGCGACCGGCTCGTGGCAGCCGGCGTGGTGGGCGTGCTGACGTTCGCGCCGGCGGCGCTGCGCGTGCCCCCGCACGTCGACGTGCGGGCCGTGGACGTGGCGTCGGAGCTGCAGATCCTCGCGTTCCACGACGCGCGGCGGGCCGCGGCGGCGGGCGGGGCGTGAGCCGACGCGGGCCCTGCCGGGACGCGCCGTGCCGGGACGTGCGGTGCCTGGACCTGCGGTGCCGGGACGCGCTGTGCCAGGACGCGCCGCGGGGGCGCGACCGGTCCGGTCGCGCCCCCGCGGGGAGTGCTGGTGCTCAGGCCTGCTTGATGGCCGAGACGTCGAGGTCGATGCGGACCTTGTCCGCGACGAGCACGCCGCCGGCCTCGAGCGCGGCGTTCCACGTGAGGCCGAAGTCCTTGCGGGAGATCGTCACGGAGGCCTCGAAGCCCGCGCGCTGGTTGCCGAACGGGTCGACCGCCGTGCCGTTGAACGTCGTCTCGAGCTCGACCGGGCGCGTCACGCCGTGGATCGTGAGGTCGCCCGCGATGACGTAGTCGTCCCCCGCGGCGCGCACGGCCGTCGAGGTGAACGTCCACTCGGGGTAGGTCTCGACCTCGAAGAAGTCGGCGCTCTTGAGGTGGCCGTCACGGTTGGCGTCGCGCGTGTCCACCGAGGCGGGGTCGAGCGTGACGACGACGGACGACGACTCGAGGTCCTCGCCGACGGTGAGCGTGCCGGAGGTGATGCCGACGGTGCCGCGCACCTTGGAGATGCCGGCGTGGCGGACGGTGAAGGACGCCTCCGAGTGCGACGCGTCGACGGCCCAGGTGCCCGTGGTGAGGCCGGCGGGGAGAGCGGTCATGGTGACCTCCAGATTCGTTGAATCATCAAGTAGCAGGTTCGTTGAGATTTCTACTACACTCGGGTCATCGACGCAAGGGAGGAGGACGACGTGAGCACCACCACCTCCGAGGGGACCCCCGACGCCACGGCGCCGGCTGCCGACGAGGTCCGCTGGCTGACCGCCGAGCAGCAGCGGCACTGGCGGGCCTGGCGCGACGGCTCCGCGCTCCTGCTCGACGCGCTCGGCCGTGAGCTCGACGCCCAGAGCGGCCTGTCGCTCGCCGAGTACGAGATCCTCGTCCGCCTCTCCGAGGCCCCCGGCCGCACGCTGCGCATGTCGGAGCTCGCCGGGGACCTCGCCCACTCGCGCAGCCGCCTCACCCACACCGTCGCACGGCTCGAGCGCGCCGGCATCGTGCGCCGCGAGCCCGCCCCCGGGGACGCGCGCGGCGTCAACTGCGTCATGACCGACCACGGGTGGGACGTGCTCGTCGCCGCCGCCCCCGGGCACGTGCGCTCGGTGCGGGAGCACCTCGTCGACCGCCTCACCGACGCCCAGCTGGCCGCGCTCGGCGAGGCGATGCAGGTCGTCGTCGACCACCTGCGCTCCCCGGGCTGCACGCAGGCGCGGGCGGAGGCCGACGGCCCGGCGCCCGCCGCCTGACGGCCCCGTCCCCGCGCCCGTCCCCGAGCCCGTCCCCGCGCCCGTCCCCGACGTGGCGCAGCGCACGTCCGGCGGCACCGGTGCACCCGGGAGGATTTGCGACACTGAGGGCATGGTCGACACGACGGTGCACCTGCTCCGGCACGGCGAGGTCCACAACCCCGCCGGCGTGCTCTACGGGCGCCTGCCGGGCTACCGCCTCTCGGAGCGCGGCGTCGCGATGGCCGAGCTCGTGGCCCGCACGCTCGCGGGCGACGAGGGCGCGCCGCGTCGGGACGTCGTCTCCGTCGTCGCCTCGCCGCTCGAGCGGGCGCAGCAGACCGCCGCGCCGATCGCGGCCGCGTTCGGCCTCGAGACCGCCACCGACGAGCGGCTCATCGAGGCCGAGAACCACTTCCAGGGCCGCACGTTCGGCGTCGGGGACGGCTCGCTGCGCCACCCCGAGCACTGGCCGCACCTGCGCAACCCGTTCCGGCCCTCCTGGGGCGAGGCGTACACCGTCCAGGTCGCGCGCATGACCGCCGCCGTGCAGGCCGCGCGGGACGCCGCGCGGGGCACGAGGCCGTCCTGGTCAGCCACCAGTTGCCGATCTGGGTGACCCGCCTCGCGCTCGAGGGCCGCCGTCTCTGGCACGACCCCCGCCGCCGCCAGTGCGCCCTCGCGTCCCTGACCACGCTGCGCTTCTCCGGCGACCGCCTCGTCGGCATCGGCTACTCCGAGCCCGCCGCGTCGCTGCTGCCCGGTGCGTCGCAGGTCGCGGGGGCCTGAGGTGCGCCGCGCCGTCCTGCGCGCCGCCGCGACCGCCGCGGCGGGCCTCGTGCTGCTCGCCGGCTGCACGTCGGACGGCGGCTCGGACGCCCCCGAGGACGTCGTGGGGCAGGGGTACCAGTCCGGCGACGGCGCCACCACGACGTGGGCCGCGGGCGACCGGACCGAGCCGCTCGTGCTGGCCGGCACCGACTACGAGGGCACGGACCGGGACGTGACGCAGTGGCGCGGCGACGTCGTCGTGCTCAACACCTGGTACGCCGCCTGCCCGCCCTGCCGCGCGGAGGCGCCGGACCTCGTCGCCCTCGCGCAGGACTACGCGGACCGGGGCGTGCACGTCCTCGGCATCAACGTGCGCGACGCGGCGGGTGCGGCCCAGGCGTTCCAGCGCGAGTTCGCCGTGCCCTACCCGAGCATCGCGGACACCGACGGGTCCGCCGTCGCCGCGCTGCAGGGCGTCGTACCGGTCAGCGCCGTGCCCACGACCGTCGTGCTCGACCGCGAGGGACGCGTCGCCGCGCGCGTCCTCGGCCTCGTGGACGGCTCCACCCTGCGGGCGCTCGTCGACGAGCTGCTGGCCGAGGGTGACGCCGGGACGGCCGCGGCCGCGCCGACCGGGACGGGCACGGCCGCGCCGTGAGCGCCGACGTGGGGGCGGCGGTCGCGACCGGCTCGCTGCTGCTCGCGCTGCCCGTGGCCCTGGTCGCCGGGGTCGTGGCGTTCGCGTCCCCGTGCGTGCTGCCGCTCGTGCCGGGGTACCTGGGGCTGCTCGGCGGCCTCGCCGGCGGGGCGGACACGTCGACGGACCGCTCCCGCCGCGTGCTGGGCGCGGTCGACGCGACGGACGTCGTCGGCATCGGCCGGGGGACGGCCCGCCCCCCGGCCGTCACCGTCGCCACCGGGACCGACGGCGTCGGCGGCCGGGCGGCGGACGCGCGTCCCGTGCCGGCCGCGGCGACCGCGGTGCCGTCGGCCGACCCCGGGGACGAGCGCCTCGCGCGTCGCCGGGTGCTCGTCGGCGTCACGCTGTTCGTCGCCGGGTTCTCGCTCGTCTTCGTCGCGTTCGGCGCGCTCGCGGGCTCGCTCGGGTCGCTGCTGTGGCAGTGGCAGGACCCGGTCAGCCGGGTGCTCGGCGCGGTCACGGTCGTCATGGGGCTGGCGTTCCTCGGCCTCGTGCCGTTCGCGCAGGGGGAGCGCCGGCTGCAGCTCGCGCCGCGGGCCGGTCTGTGGGGCGCGCCGCTGCTCGGGGTCGCGTTCGGCATCGGCTGGACGCCCTGCATCGGACCGACCCTCGCCACCATCCTCACCCTGTCCCTGACCGGCGGGTCCGCCGGCCGCGGCGCGCTGCTCGCCGCCGTCTTCTGCATCGGGCTCGGCCTGCCGTTCGTGCTCGTCGCGCTCGGTCTGCAGCGCTCCGGGCGGCTGCTCGCGTGGCTGCGCCGGCACCGGCTCGCGGTGCGGCGCACCGGCGGCGGTGTGCTCGTCGTCCTCGGCCTCGCGCTCGTCACGGGCGTGTGGGGCACGTGGTCCGCCTGGCTCCAGGGTGCCCTGACGGGCGCCGACCCCTTCGTCCCGGTGCTGTGAGGCCGACGTGGTGACCTACCGCCCCGAGGGGCTCGACGACGCGTTCACGCCGACCGACGGCGACGTCACGGGTGCCGCCCCGGCGCGCCCGGGCGCCCCCGACCCCGGCCTGCCGGCGCTCGGCCTGCGCGGCTGGCTGCGCTGGGCGTGGCGGCAGCTGACCAGCATGCGGGTCGCGCTGCTGCTGCTCATGCTCCTCGCGGTCGCCGCCGTGCCCGGCACGCTGTTCCCGCAGCGCCCGCAGGACCCCGCCGCGGTGGTCGCGTACCTCGACGAGCACGCGACCGCCGGTCCGCGGCTCGACCGCCTCGGCTTCTTCGACGTCTACGCGTCGGTGTGGTTCAGCGCGATCTACCTGCTGCTGTTCGTCTCGCTGGTGGGCTGCATCCTGCCGCGCACGCGCGTGCACCTCGCCGCGCTGCGCGGCCGGCCGCCGCGCACGCCCCGCCGGCTGACGCGGTTCCCCGCCCGCGGCGCGGGCGCGTCCGCGCAGGAGCCGCGCGCCGTCGTCGAGCGTGCCGCGGCGGTGCTGCGGCGCGGGCCGTCGTGGCTGCCGTTCGTCCCCGGGTACCGGGTCGACGTGCACGACGAGGGCGGCGGCACGTGGTCCGTGTCGGCCGAGCGCGGCTACCTGCGCGAGACGGGCAACCTCGTCTTCCACCTCGCGCTCGTCGGGCTGCTGGTGAGCGTCGCGACCGGCCAGATGCTGCACTACCGCGGCCAGGCGATCGTCGTGCAGGGCACGGGCTTCGCGAACGTGCAGGCGGCGTACGACACGTTCGAGCGCGGCACCGCCTTCGACCCGGCGGACCTCGAGCCGTTCACGCTGCGCCTGGACGAGTTCGAGTCCCGGTTCGACGAGGAGACGCTGCAGTCGCGCGACTTCACCGCCCACGTCACCGTGACGGAGCCGGGCGGCGAGCCGCAGGAGCGGACCATCAAGGTCAACCACCCGCTGACGGCGGGCGGGGCCAAGGTGTACCTGCAGGGCAACGGCTACGCGCCGCGCGTCACGGTGCGCGACGGCGCCGGCGAGGTGGCGTTCGCAGGTCCGGTGCCGTTCCTGCCCGAGGACGAGGTGTACACCTCCCGCGGCGTCATCAAGGTGCCGGACGTGTCCGGCGGGCAGGACCAGGTCGGCCTCGTCGGCTACCTGCTGCCGACCGCGGAGGAGTGGGTGCCCGGGTGGTGGCGCTCGTCCGACCCCCAGCCGACGGACCCGATGCTCGTGCTGTCGGTCTGGCGCGGGAACCTGGGGCTCGACACGGGCGTGCCGCAGAACGTGTACCGGCTCGACGAGTCCCGCATGGAGAAGGTCACGGACGACGCCGGGGACGACGTCACGCTCTACGTGCGCCCGGGCGAGACGGTCGAGCTGCCCGACGGGCTCGGCTCGCTGACGTTCGAGGAGCTGCCGCGCTTCGTCGCGCTCGACCTGCGCCACGACCCCGCCCTGCTCGCCGTGCTCGTGTTCGCGCTGCTCGCGTTCGCGGGCCTCGCGGCCTCCCTCTTCGCGCCGCGGCGCCGCCTGTGGCTGCGGGCGTCCCCGACGGGCCCGGCCACGGAGGGCGGCAGCGCCCCCGCCGGTACAGTGGTCGACGCCGCGGGGCTCGCGCGGGGGACGACGTCGGGCTGCAGCCCGAGCTCGACCGCGTGCTCGCCGAGGTGCTGGGCCGCGACCCGGACGGCGTGCAGCCGGACGGGCGCGGGCACGAGCGACCCGGCCACGACGGACCCGGCCAGGACGGGACCAGCCACGACGGAACCGGCCATGACCGGACGGGCCGGGACCGGTCCGAGGGCGACCGACCCGACCGCGACCACGCGACGCCCACCGCGGCGTCCGGACCCGGAGGCGAGTGATGGACCAGGTGACCCTGGCGCAGGTGAGCGACCTGCTGGTGTGGGGGGCGACGACCGCGTTCACGATCGCGCTCGTCGCATGGACGATCGAGATGTCGCGCGTCGCCGAGCAGGCGCAGCGCGTCCGCGCGCCGCGCGAGCGCGAGCTCGTCGCCGCAGGCGGTGCACCCGCACCGGCCGTCCCGGTGGCGCCGGCCGCCGACGGCCCCGCGGCCGACGTCGCGGCGCGGCGCACCCGGGCCGAGGGTGTCGCCCGCAGCACCACGCTCCTCGGCCTCGTGCTCCTGCTCGCGGGCGTCGTCACGCGCGGCCTGGCCGCGGGCCGCTGGCCGACTGCCAACATGTACGAGTTCGCGGTCGTCGGGGTGCTCGTCGCCGTGGCCGTGCTCGCCGTGGTGCAGCGTCGGCGGACCATCGCGTTCCTCGCGGTCCTCGTCATGGGCATCGCGGTGCTCGGGCTCGCGCTGGCGCTCCTCGTCTTCCACGTGCAGGCGGACGAGGTCCAGCCCGCGCTCGACAGCTACTGGCTCGTCCTGCACGTCGGCGTCGCGATCATCGCGACCGGCGTCTTCACCGTGGCCTTCGCGACCTCGGTGCTGCAGGTGCTCCGCGACGGCCGCGCGACCGGGCGCTCCCACCTGGCGCGGCCGTGGCGCTCGGCGGACGGCCTGCGCCGCTGGCTGGCGCCCCTGCGGGTCACGGGGCCGCGCTTCGCGTGGCTCGAGCAGGTGCCCGACGCACGGCGCCTCGAGGCGCTGTCCTTCCGCCTCAACGCCGTCGCGTTCGTGCTGTGGACGTTCACGCTCATCGGCGGGGCGATCTGGGCCGAGCACGCGTGGGGCCGGTACTGGGGCTGGGACCCCAAGGAGGTCGGCACGTTCGTCGCGTGGGTCGTGTACGCCGCGTACCTGCACGCCCGCACGACGCGCGGGTGGAGCGGGCGGCGCGCCGCCTACTTCGTCTACGCGGGGTACGCGGTCGTGATCGCGAACTTCACGGTCATCAACCTGTTCGTCGACGGCAAGCACTCGTACTCCGGGCTCTGACGCCCCCGCGCGACCCCGGACGCGTCCCACGCGCAGCACGACGGCCGCCGCCCCTCCCCGGGTCGGCGGCCGTCGTCGTGCGGGGGGACGTCCACGTCCACGGGCGCCGGGTGGGTGCGGGGCCGTGCCGCCGTCCCGGGCGCTCAGGTCGTGGAGGGGTCCCCGTCGGGCGCGCCGTCCCCGGCGCCGTCGGTGCTCGCCTCGTCGGTGCCGGTGCCGGTGCCGGTGCCGGTGCCGGTGCCCGGCTGGTCGCGGGTCTCGCGCTCACGCCGCCGCCGCTCCTGGTCCAGGCGGCGCAGGAACTCGGGGTCGTCGTCGGGTGCCACGGGCCGCGCGGGGCGACGGCGGGGACCGGCGCCCGACCCGCCGGCCGTGCCGCGCAGGACCAGCCACACGACCGGCCCGACGACCGGCAGCAGGACGACCACGGCGAGCCACAGGGCGACCGGCAGCCCGCGCCGGGCGCGCCCGTCGCTGCGCACGACGTCGATCAGGCAGTAGACCGTCAGACCGACGACGAGCAGGAGGACCAGGTACCGGGGCACCCGTCCAGGGTAGACGCGCGCGCCCGGGGCGGCGTCGGCCACCGGCCGGCCGGACGGACCCCGCCCCGGGGCGACCTACCCTGGGGGTGTGCCGGTCCTCGTCTACTCCGTCCTGCGCGTCGCCCTCTTCGCGGTCGTCACGGCCCTGCTCTGGTGGCTGGGGATGCGCTCGTGGCTCGCGCCCCTGCTCGCCGCGTTCCTCGCCTGGGGGCTGTCCTACGTGCTGCTCGCCGGACCCCGGGACGCGGCGGCGCGCCACCTCGCCCACCGCGCGCAGGAGCGCCGTGCGGGTCGCGCAGGGGGACGGGCCGGGGACGACGCGGCGGCCGAGGACGCCGCCGACGACGCCCTCCGGGGCGGCGCGGCGCCGTCCGCGGGTGCGGGCGCGGGCACGGGGGCGGGCGCGGCGGGTGCAGCGGCGGGGCCCTCCGGCTCCGCCGGCCCGGTCGCCGCCGACGTCGAGGACCCGGACGGCGCGACCCGGCGCGACCCGGCCTGAGAGCGGCCGCGGCGCCCGCCCCGCCACGTCGGTCGGCAGCGTCCCGGGACGTCAGGCGGCCAGGCCGAGCCCCAGCAGGACCCCGAGGGCGAGCTCGAGCGCGCCCGTGCCGCCGAGCACCGGGACGAGCGCGATCCCGCGCGCACCGAGCAGCACCACGGCGGCGAGCACGGTGGCGGGGGCCAGCAGCACCAGGACCAGCAGCGACCACGGCGCGGCGAACGCGCACGTGGCGGCGAGCAGCACCGGCAGCACGACGAGGACGGCGTACACGCGCCGCGCCCGGTGCTCGCCGAGGCGCACCGCGAGGGTGCGCTTGCCCACCAGCGCGTCCGTCGGCACGTCCCGCAGGTTGTTCGCCATGAGCAGCGCGCACGCCACCAGCCCCACGGCGACGGCGCCGACCACGGCCGGCCACGAGACCCGTCCCGCCTGCGTGTAGGTCGTGCCGAGCACCGCGACGAGGCCGAAGAACACGAAGACGCCGACCTCGCCGAGACCGCGGTACCCGTAGGGCCGCCGGCCGCCCGTGTACGTCCATGCCGCGACGACGGCGAGCGCGCCGACCGCGAGCAGCCACCACGCGCCCGAGAGCGCGACGAGCCACGCACCGAGCAGCGCGGCGACACCGAACGCGACGAACGCGGCCGCGCGCACCTGGCCGGGCCGTGCGGCGCCCGACGCGGTGAGGCGGCGCGGCCCGACGCGGTCGACGTCGGTGCCGCGCACGCCGTCGGAGTAGTCGTTCGCGTAGTTCACGCCGACCTGCAGGGCGAGCGCGACGCCCGCCGCGAGCAGCGCGCGGCCCGGGTGCGCCTCGCCGAGCTGGGCGGCGGCACCCGTGCCGACGAGGACGGGGGCCACCGCGGCCGGCAGCGTGCGGGGACGCGCACCGGCGAGCCAGTCGGACGTGGAGGCCACTCGTGCTCCTGAGGGGTCGGGGAGGGCGCGCGGCCCGGGGCGGACGGGGAGGGACCTGCGGGCGGCCGCGGTCACGGCGTGGCGGGGCCCGGCGGGTGGTGGTTCATGCGCTCGGTGGCGGTGCGCGCCACGGCGCGCCGGTCCGGCTTGCCGGGCCCGCGCAGCGGCAGGGCGTCCACCACGAGCACCTGGCGGGGTGCGCTCGCGGGCCCGAGCACCGCGGCGACCGACGAGCGCAGCTCGACGAGCGACGGCTGCGCGCCGCCCTCGGTGACGACGACGGCGACCACCGACTGCCCCCAGTGCTGGTCGGGGACGCCCACGACGCACACCTCCCGCACGAGCGGGTGCGCCGCGACGACCTCCTCCACGGCGAGGGGGTCCACCTTGACGCCTCCCGTCACGAGGACGTCGTCGAGGCGCCCGAGCACGTGCAGCAGCCCGTCGTCGAGCCGGCCCCGGTCGGCGGTGCGCAGCCAGCGCCGGCCGCGCACGTCGACGAACGTCGTCGCGTCGAGGTCGGGCCGTCCCAGGTAGCCGGCCGCCAGGACGGGGCCGGCGAGCCAGACGCGCTGCTCCGCGTCGACCGCCACGTCGACGCCGTCGAGCGGCTGCCCGTCGTAGACGCAGCCGCCGCACGACTCCGTCATGCCGTACGTCGTGACGACGCGGACGCCGGCCTCCCGGGCGCGCGCCAGCAGGGTCGGCGAGGCGGCGGCACCGCCCACCAGCACCGCGTCGAGCGAGCGGGCCGCGGCGACGGCGTCGGCGTCGTCGAGCACGCGCACGAGCTGGGTCGGCACGAGCGACGTGTAGTACGGCCCGTCGCCGGTGCGCAGCGCCCGCACGGCGTCGGTGAAGCCCGCGGGCCGGAACGGGCCGGGGGCGAGCGTCGTGAGGTCGCGGCCGGCGAGCAGGGCGCGCACGACGACCTGCAGTCCGGCGACGTGGTGCACCGGCAGCGCGAGGAGCCACGAGCCGTGCCCGCCGAGGCGCCGCGCCGTGGCCTCCGCGGACGCGCGCAGGGCGTCCGCGGTGAGCATGACGTCGCGCGGCCGCCCGGTGGAGCCCGACGTGCGGACGACGACGGCCACGTCGGCCGGCACGCGTGCGCCGGCGCCCGGGGGTGCCCCGGGCCCGTCCGCGTCGAGCGCGCGGACCGCCGGCCCGTCGCCCGCGAGGGCTGCGGGCAGGGACGCCAGGAGGGACCCCGCCTGCGCGGGGACGTCACGCAGCGCCCGGTCCACGCGCCCAGCCTAGGCCCGGGGTGGCGTCGGCCGACCTGCGGGCGCCGCGCCGTAGAGTGTCGCGCGGTCCCGGGGCGCCCCGGCGCCGGTGCGCGCCGCGTGCCGGCACCGCGACGGGCGCCCGCGGGGGACGCGGGACGCAGCGGCCACGGGCCGCCCGAGGAGTGGAGCACGCATGGCACGCACGACCGCGACGGCAGGGCACCCGCGCGAGGCCCGCGCACGGGCGGGCGCGGCCCGGTCCCGCGTCGCCGCCCTCGTCGCGGTGGCCGCGTCGCTCGCCGTGGCGGCCTGCGGCGCACCGGCGACGAGCGAGCAGCCCCCGCCCGTGACGCAGCGTCCGACGATCGCACCCGCCAAGGCGCCGGCCCCCGCGCCCGAGGTCCCGCCGACGTGGCCGCTGACCGGTGTCGCCGGCACGCCCGACCCGCGCCCCGCCCTGGCCGTGAAGATCGAGAACACCGCCGTCGCGCGCCCGCAGTCGGGTCTGGAGCAGGCGGACGTCGTCTGGGAGACGATCGTCGAGTTCGAGGTCTCGCGGCTCATCGCGGTGTTCCACTCGCAGGTGCCGGAGGAGGTCGGACCGATCCGCTCCGTGCGGCCGATGGACCCGGTCGTGCTCGCGCCGACCGGGGGCATGCTCGTCTTCTCGGGCGGGCAGCCCGGCATCCTCGACCTGGTCGCGCGCTCCGGCCTGCAGACCGTCTCGCACGACGCCGGGGCGCCGGGCCTGTACCGCGTGCGCGGACGGTCGGCGCCGCACAACGTCTACGGCAGCCCGGCGACCTGGTGGGGCATCGCGGAGGCGGGCCGCACCGCACCGGCCGAGCAGTTCGCGTTCGCCCGCCGGCCCGAGCACGCGACGGCCGTCGTCGCCGGCACACCCGCCTCGACGCTCGCGTTCCGCCTGTCCGGCCAGTCCCGTCCGTCCTGGACGTGGGACGGCGGCACCGGCACGTGGCTGCGCTCCGAGGGGGGCGCGCCCGCGACCGCGGCGACGGGTGCACGCCTGTCGGCCGTGAACGTCGTCTCCGTCACCGCACCGCACCCGAACACGTCCTTCGGCGCCCAGGGAGGGGCGGCGGTCCCGACCTACGACCTCGTCGGCGAGGGCGACGGGGTCCTGGCGACCGGCGGCCGAACCGTGCCGGTGCGCTGGCGCAAGGACGCCGAGGACCAGCCGCTGCGCCTCTTCCTCGCCGACGGCACGCCGGCCCGGCTCGCCCCGGGCAGCACGTGGGTCGAGCTCGTGCCCGCCGGCTCCGGCTCGCTCACGGTCTCCTGACCCTGCCCGCACCCGGGTGGCGGCAGACCGCGGGCTGACGTCCCCGTGCGGGCGTCCGCCCTGCGGTGGACGTCCGCCCGCCCGCAGACGCACGCCGTGCCGCCCGGGTCCGGTCCCGCGGGCCGACGCCGCGGACGGGGGCCGCGGCGGACGCTGGTGCCATGACCACGACCGTCCCGCACCGCACCCCGTCCGCACCCCGCGCCCTGCCGCCGGCCCGCCGCGAGCCGCTCGGCGTGCACGAGGACCGCTCGCTGCGCTCGGCCGTCGCCGTCGTCGCCGCGGGCCTCGTGCTCGTCGCGCTCCTCGTGGGCGGCGGCGCGCTCGTGGCGACCGCCGTCGACCTGGCGTCCTGGCTCTCGGCCGGCTGACGGCGGCGGCCCCCGCCGCTCAGTACGCGTAGGGGAAGCCGGACCAGTCGGGCTCGCGCCGCTGCAGGAACGCGTCGCGGCCCTCGACCGCCTCGTCCGTCATGTAGGCCAGCCGGGTCGCCTCGCCCGCGAACACCTGCTGCCCGGCGAGCCCGTCGTCCGCCAGGTTGAACGCGAACTTGAGCATGCGGATCGCCTGCGGCGACTTCGTCGCGATGACGCGGGCGTACTCCAGCCCCGCCTCCTCGATCTCGTCGTGCGGCACGACGTCGTTCACGGCGCCCCACGCGTACGCCTGCTCCGCCGAGTACTCGCGGGCCAGGAAGAAGATCTCCCGCGCCCGCTTCTGGCCGACCTGCCGGGCGAGGAGGGCCGAGCCGTACCCGCCGTCGAACGAGCCGACGTTCGCGTCGGTCTGCATGAACCGCGCGTGCTCGCGGCTGGCGATCGTCAGGTCCGCGACCACGTGCAGCGAGTGCCCGCCGCCGGCGGCCCAGCCGTTGACGAGCGCGACGACGACCTTCGGCATGGTGCGGATGAGCCGCTGCACCTCGAGGACGTGCAGGCGCCCGGCGCGGGCCGGGTCGATGGCCTCCGCGGTCTCGCCCTGCGCGTACCGGTAGCCGTCGCGGCCGCGGATGCGCTGGTCGCCGCCGGAGCAGAACGACCAGACCCCGTCCTTGGGGCTCGGCCCGTTGCCGGTGAGCAGGACCGTCCCGACGTCGGAGGTGGTCCGCGCGTGGTCCAGCACGGCGTACAGCTCGTCGACGGTGTGGGGCCGGAACGCGTTGCGCACCTCGGGCCGGGCGAACGCGACCCGCACGACCGGCAGGTCCCGCGCCCGCGCGCCTGCGGCGGCCTCGTCCTGCGTGGGACGCGCGTGCCCCCGGTGGTAGGTGATGTCGGTGAGGTGCTCGAACCCCTCCACCGTGCGCCAGCGCGCGGGGTCGAAGGTGTCGGAGACGCGTGCCGGCAGAGGTGCCGGTCCGGCCGGTGCGGTCACGCGGCCACCCTAGCCGCGGCCCGCCGCACGTCCGGCACCGCGCCCGGGGCCCACCTAGCCTGGGCGGGTGCTGACCGGTGCCGACGACGTCCGCGTGTGGTCCGTCCCCCTGCGCACACGCTTCCGCGGCCTCGTCCGCCGCGACGGCGTGCTGCTGCGCGGTGCGGCGGGCTGGGCGGAGTTCAGCCCCTTCTGGGACTACGACGACGCCGCGGCCGTGCGCTGGTGGCGGGCGGCGCGCGAGGCGGCGGACGAGGGGTGGCCGGCGCCGCTGCGCACGCACGTGCCCGTCAACGTGACGGTGCCCGCGGTCGGCCCGGAGCAGGCCCACCGCATCGTCACGGGCTCGCGCGGCTGCCGGACGGCCAAGGTGAAGGTGGCCGAGCCCGGGCAGGACCCGCGCGAGGACGAGGCGCGCCTGGAGGCCGTGCGGGACGCGCTCGGCCCCGACGGCGCCGTCCGCGTCGACGCGAACACCGCGTGGGACGTCGACACCGCGGTGACGCGCCTCGCCGCGCTGGACCGCGCCGCCGGCGGCCTGGAGTACGCGGAGCAGCCCGTGCCGGGGGTCGAGGACCTCGCGGCGCTGCGCCGGCGCACGCACGTGCCGCTCGCCGCCGACGAGGCCGTGCGCCGCTCGGACGACCCGCTGGCGGTCGCACGGCGGGCCGCGGCGGACGTCGTCGTGCTCAAGGTCCAGCCGCTCGGCGGCGTGCGCGCGTGCCTGCGCCTGGCCGAGGAGCTCGGGCTGCCGGTCGTCGTGTCGTCCGCGCTCGAGTCGTCGGTCGGCCTGGCCGCGGGGCTGGCGCTGGCCGCGGCGCTCCCGGAGCTGCCGTACGCGTGCGGGCTCGCGACGGCGCAGCTGCTCGCCGCCGACCTCGTCGACGACCCGCTGCTGCCCCGCGACGGCGCCATCGAGGTCCGCCGGCCGGAGCCCGCGCCGCACCTCGTCGCCGCCGCCGCCGCCGACCCCGGGCTCGCGGCCCGCTGGGAGGGGCGGCTGACGACCGTCCGGGCTCGGGCATGATGACGGCCGTGACGCCCGGCCCCGACGACGACGCCCGCACCGCCCCCGACCCGGGGCCCCGGCCGTCGTCGCGGCGCGCGTGCTCGTGCAGGCGCTCGCGGCGCTCGGGGTGCGCGACGTGGTCCTGGCGCCCGGCTCGCGCAGCGCCCCGCTGGCGTACGCGCTCGCGGACGCCGCCCGGCCCGAGGCGGAGCGGCCCCGCGGTGCGCCGGCGCTGCGGCTGCACGTGCGCGTCGACGAGCGCTCCGCCGGGTTCCTCGCGCTCGGCCTGGCGAAGGCCTCCGCGCACCCGCCGGCCGCGGGGGAGCCGGCGCCGGTCGCGGCCCGGCCGGTCGCCGTCGTGACCACGTCGGGCACCGCCGTCGCGAACCTGCACCCCGCGGTGCTCGAGGCCCACCACGCGGGCCTGCCCCTCGTGCTCCTCACGGCCGACCGCCCCCACGAGCTGCGCGGCACGGGGGCCAACCAGACCACCGAGCAGGCACGCGTGTTCGGCGAGGCCGTCCGCCTCGCGGTCGACGTCCCCGCGCCGACGGGACGGCCGGGGGAGGACCGCGACCTGCGGCGCGTGGTCTCGCGCGCGCTCGCGGCCGCGACGGGTGCGCGGTCGGGTGACCCCGGTCCCGTGCACCTGGACCTGGCGTACCGCGACCCGCTCGTGCCGGACGGCGCCCCGTGGCCGGCCCCCTCCGACGCCGGGCTGTCCCACGTCGCGCCGCGTCACGTGCCCGCCGAGCCGGTGGAGCCGCTCACCGGCGAGGTCCCGCTCGTCACGACGGCGGCCGCGGAGCCGGCGGGGGACGCCGTCCGGCCCACCCGCCGGTCGCGCGGGCCCGTGCCGACGGTCGTCGTCGCGGGCGACGGTGCGGGACCGGCCGCGCGCCGGCTCGCCGAGGCGAACGGCTGGCCCCTGCTCGCCGAGCCGTCCTCCGGGGCGCGCCAGGGGCCGACGGCCATCGCCGCGTACCGGCTGCTGCTGGGCGAGGAGCGGCTCGGCGGGCGGGTGGGGCGCGTGGTCGTCCTCGGCCGGCCGACCCTCTCGCGGCCGGTGCACCGGCTGCTGGCACGCGCCGACGTCGAGGTCGTCGTGGTCGCGCCGCGCGGCACCGAGTGGCCCGACGCGGACCGCAACGCCGCCCAGGTCCTGCTCGAGGTCCCGCCGCGGATGCGGCAGGGGCGGGCGGGTGCGCCCGCGGGGTGGCTCGACGCATGGAGGGCCGCGGACGCGGCGGCGGGAGCGGCGGTCGACGCCCTGCTGGACGTCCCGCAGGACGCCCCCCGGTCGCGCTCGGGGACCCGGGTGACGGGTCCCGCGCTCGCGCGCGCGGTCGCCGCCGCGAGCCTGCCGGCCGACGTGCTCGTGGTGGGCGCGTCCAACCCGGTGCGCGACCTCGACCTGGTCGCCCGCTGGGACGTGGCCCCGCTCGTGCTGGCCAACCGCGGCCTGGCGGGCATCGACGGGACGGTCTCGACGGCGACAGGGGTCGCGCTCGCGCTGCCGCGCCGACGCGTGCGCGCCTACCTGGGCGACCTCACGTTCCTGCACGACGTGGGCGGTCTGCTGCGCGGCCCGCTCGAGCACGCGGTCGACCTGCAGCTCGTCGTGGGCAACGACGACGGCGGGTCGGTGTTCGCGACGCTCGAGCACGGTGCCGCCGAGCACGCCGACGTCTTCGAGCGCGTGTTCGGCACGCCCCACGGGGTGGACCTGGCGGCGCTGTGCGCGGCGTACGGCGTGCGGCACACCCGCGTCGTCGACGCCGAGGGGCTGCTGCCCGCGCTGGCCGCGCCCGGGACCGGTGTGAGCGTCGTCGAGGTCCGCGTCGACCGGGCGCAGCGCCGCGCGCTGGGCGAGCGCGTCGCCGCCGACGTCACCGCCGCCGTGCGCGCCGCCCTCGACGCCCGCACCTGACGCACCGGGCGCGTGGCGTCCTGCGTCCCGTGGACGTCCAGGGACTTCCCAGCCGCTCGGGAGGCCCGTCCCAGCGCCAGGGGTTGGAATGGAGGCCGACAAGGAGGCAGCCCATGACCACCAGCCCGGAGCAGCCGCGACCCGGCGGCGCCCACCCGCAGGACCACCCCACCCAGCCGCTCGCCCCGACGGGCGCCACGCAGCCGCTGCCCGCGCAGGCCCCCGCGGCCCCGGGCGCGCCGGCGGCCGCCGACCCCGCGCAGCCGCACGCCGCGCAGCCGCACGCCGCGCAGCCGCACGCCGCGCAGCCGCAGGGCCCCCAGCGCCTCTCGCCCGCCCAGGAGTGGGCGCGCTGGGACGCCGCCCAGCGCGAGCGCCGCGCCGCGCAGCAGCAGGCGGCCGCACCGTCGACGGCGGGTCCGCACGCGGGTGCCGGGGGCGGCGGCGCCGGTACCGGTGTCCCGGGGGACCCGTGGGCCGCCTCGCCGTCGGGCCCGAGCGCGTCCGAGCGCCGCCGTCGCCGTCCCTGGGTGTGGGCGACCGCGGGCGTCGTCGCCGGTGTGCTGGTCGGTGGCGGGGTCGTCGCCGGTGTCGCGCTGGACGACGGCGGACCCGCGGCGCGCAACGAGCGCAGCGCGTCCCTGGCCGACATCGGGCGCACGACGACGGACGAGGTGCCGGTCGCCGGCTCCTCGGCGGACGACCCGGACTGGCAGGCCGTCGCGGCGGCCGTGCGCGCCTCCGTCGTGGCGATCGACGTGCGGACCGACTCCAGCGGGTCGCAGGGCTCCGGGGTGATCGTCGACGACGACGCGCACGTGGTGACGAACAACCACGTCGTCTCCGCCGCGGCCCAGGGCGGGGCCGTCACGGTGACGCTCACCGACGGCCGGATCTTCGAGGCGACCGTCGTCGGCACGGACGTGGCCACGGACCTCGCGGTCCTGCGCATCGAGGACGCGCCCGGCGACCTGCAGGCGGCCGCGCTGGGCGACTCCGACGAGGTGGTGGTCGGCGAGCCCGTCATGGCCGTCGGCAACCCGCTCGGCCTGGCCAACACGGTCACCACCGGCATCGTCTCGGCGCTCGACCGACCGGTCTCCACGCAGGAGGACGCGCGCAGCGAGGCCGCGGTGACCAACGCCATCCAGATCGACGCGGCGGTCAACCCCGGCAACTCCGGCGGCCCGCTGTTCGACGCGCAGGGGCGGGTCATCGGCATCACGTCCTCGATCGCGACGCTGTCGCAGCAGTCGGGCTCGATCGGCCTCGGCTTCGCGATCCCCGTCAACCTGACGAAGAACATCGCGTCGCAGCTGATCGAGGACGGTCAGGCGGAGCACGCGTTCCTGGGCGTGACGATGAGCGACGGCACCGCGACGGCGGACGGCGTGACGCGCCGCGGCGCCGTCGTCCAGACCGTGCAGGAGGGGTCGCCCGCCGCGGCCGGCGGTCTGCAGCCGGAGGACGTCATCGTGGCCATCGGCGACGACCCGGTCGGCGGGGCGGAGTCGCTGACGGCGTTCGTGCGGTCGCTGTCGTCCGGTGACGACGTGACGCTCACGGTCGTGCGCGGCGGCGAGACCCGCGAGGTCGACGTGACGCTCTCGACCCGGCCCGACACGCTGACGACGGACCCCGAGCAGCAGGACGGGCAGCCCGACCCGGGCCAGGGCGGCGGCTTCCCGGGCGACCTGACGCCCGAGCAGCTGTGGGAGTGGTTCCAGCAGCAGCAGGGCCGCTGACCGACCCGGCAGGGGCGGCCGGCCGCGCACCCGCGGCCCGCCGCCCCTGCCCGTCGCCGCCCCTGCCCGTCGCCGCCCCCTTCGGACGGCGAGGGCCCGTCGTGGGACTCCACGGCGGGCCCTCGTGCGTCCGGCGTGCGCACCCGGCCCTCCGCCACCCCCGCCCACCCCCTCCGTCGAGCGGGCGCGCTCGCGGGAACACCGCCGCGCTCGTGGGCCGGGGCCGTCTGGGCGGGTCAGTCGGCGCCGAGCGCGAACCGCATCGGCTCGAGCTTGGCGCGCGACTCGGCGAGCTCCGCGGCGGGGTCCGACGCCGCCACGACGCCGCACCCGGCGAACAGCCGCAGGCGGCGGGGGTCGTCGGCGTCGACCTGCGCCGAGCGCAGCGCGATGCCCCACTCGCCGTCACCGTCCGCGCCGAGCCACCCCACGGGGCCCGCGTAGCGCCCGCGGTCCATGCCCTCGACGCGCGCGATGAGCCGGCGGGCCGCCTCCGTGGGCGTGCCGCAGACCGCCGCCGTGGGGTGCAGGGCGGCCGCGAGGGCGAGCGAGGTGGGGTGCTCGCCGGACGCGGGCGGGGCCAGCACGCCCGTGACGTCGGACGCGAGGTGCAGCACGTTCGGCAGGGGCAGGACGAACGGCACGTCCGGCACGTTCGCGGACGAGCAGAACGGCGCGAGGGCCCGGGCCACCGAGGACACGGCGTACTCGTGCTCCTCGAGGTCCTTCGACGAGTGCGCGAGGATCGCGGCGCGCGCCATGTCGGCGTCGTCGTCCCCCGTGCGCCGGATCGTGCCGGCCAGCACGCGCGACGTCACGAGCCCGCGCTCGGAGCGCACGAGCAGCTCCGGTGTCGCGCCGACGAGGCCGTCGACGCTGAACGTCCAGCACGAGCGGTACCGGTCGGCCAGGCGCTGCAGGACCCACCGCACGTCGAGCGGGCGGGAGGTGCGCGCCTCGACGTCGCGCGCGAGCACGACCTTCTCGACGTCGCCGGCGCGGATCGCCGCGACGCCGCGGGCGACGACGTCCGTCCAGTCCTCGGCGGCGACGGCCCCGTCGCTGTACGTCACCTCGCCCGGCGCCCGCGGCGCGGTCCGCACCGGCACGACGTCGGCGAGGCGCGGCGCCGGGCCCAGGCGTGCCGCGTCCGTGAGCGTGGTGAGCCAGGTGCGGCCGTCGCGCCGCCCGACGACCACCCGCGGGACGACGAGGACGCCGCCGGCGGCGGAGTCGTCGTCGAACGCGAAGGACGCGAACGCGACGGGGCCCGTGCCGGGCAGGCGGACCTCGTCGCGCACGATCGCGTGCGCGACGACCTCGCGCCACGCGCGCTCCGCCGCGGCGAACCGGTCGGCGCCGTGCACCTCGACCCGGGCGGCCTCGCCCCAGGCGACGAGCCCGTCACCACGCCGCACCCAGGCGAGGGGGCCTCGGCGGGCAGCAGGTCGAGCAGGTCGGCGGGGTCGGGCGCACCGCCGGCGCGCGTCGGCAGGTCGTCGAGCGCGACCGTGCGGACCACCAGCGGGCGGGGAGGCGCTCCTGCGCGGGGACGCCGGTCGCGGTGCTCATCGCCTGCCAGGGTAGGTCCTCGCGGTGGTCCCGACGGTGGCCGGAAGGCCCACCTGGACGCACGTCACACCGGCGGCCGTCCCGGGCGCCGACGCGTCGCCTGGCCGCGCGGGCGCGACCTGCCACGATGGGGGCCATGCCCCGCGCCACCCTCGACAAGGACCCCCGCGACGTCGCCGCGATGTTCGACGCCGTCGCGCACCGGTACGACGTGACGAACGACGTCATCTCGCTCGGGCAGGACCGCGCGTGGCGCCGCGCGACGCTCACCGCGCTCGGGGCGCGTCCCGGCGAGACGGTGCTGGACCTCGCGGCGGGCACGGGCACGTCGAGCGAGCCGCTCGCCGACGCGGGCGTGCACGTCGTGCCGTGCGACCTGTCGACCGGGATGCTCGGCGTCGGCAAGCGCCGCCGGCCCGACCTGCCGTTCGTCGCGGGGGACGCGCTGCACCTGCCGTTCGCGGACGCGTCGTTCGACGCCGTCACCATCTCGTTCGGGCTGCGCAACGTGCCGGACCCGGACGCGGCGCTCGAGGAGATGCTGCGCGTGACCCGCCCGGGGGCAGGCTCGTCGTCTGCGAGTTCTCGCGCCCCACGTTCGCGCCGTTCCGCGCGGTCTACACGAACTACCTCATGCGGGCGCTGCCGCCCGTGGCGCGGGCCGTGTCCCAGGAGCCCGAGGCGTACGTCTACCTCGCCGAGTCGATCCGCGAGTGGCCGGACCAGCGCGCCCTGGGGCTGCTGCTCAAGCGTGCCGGCTGGGTCGACGTGGCCTACCGGAACCTGAGCGGGGGCATCGTCGCGCTGCACCGCGGCCGCCGTCCCTGACCCGTCCGCCGGGCCCGGCGGTGGGGGCGCGCACACGTCCCCGCCCACCGCAGCACACGCGTCCGCGCAGGTCACGGGACCCACGTCCCGATCCGTCGACGAGGTTAGCCCTACCTTCGAAGACAGGCCGGGGGACGCTGGCTACACTCGCAGCGTCGCACGTGAACGACGTCACAAAGTGGGGTGGACGTGGTGGACGCAGCGCACGATGACGCCGATGTCATCGTCGTCGGCGCAGGCCCGGCAGGGGCCTCCGCGGCGTACCACTGCGCCGCCGCGGGCCTCGACGTGCTGCTCCTGGAGAAGGCGTCCTTCCCCCGCGACAAGGTCTGCGGCGACGGCCTGACGCCGCGCGCGGTGGCCGAGCTCGTCCGGATGGGCGTGCCGCTGCGCGAGCAGGACGGCTGGATCCGCAACCGGGGCCTGCGCGTCGTCGGCGGCGGGCACCGCCTCGAGCTGCCCTGGCCCGAGCTGTCGTCGTACCCGTCGTACGGCCTGGCCCGCGCCCGCACGACATTCGACCAGACGCTGGCCGAGCACGCGCGCGCCGCGGGCGCGAAGCTGCTCGAGAGCACGTCCGTGACGCGGCCGATCCGCGACGAGCGCACCGGCCGCGTGGTGGGCGTGCGGGCGCGCGCCGTGGACCGCGACGGGCGCCGCACCGTCGACGCCGGTGCGGAGACCACGTACCGGGCGCCGGTCGTCGTGGCCGCCGACGGCGTCTCGGCCCGGCTCGCGACCGCGGTCGGGCGGGTCAAGCGCGACGACCGGCCGATGGGCGTGGCCGTGCGCACCTACTTCCGCACCCCGCGGCACGACGACCCGTGGATGGAGTCGCACCTCGAGCTGTGGGACGGCGCGCCGGGCCGCTCGAACCTCATGCCGGGCTACGGGTGGATCTTCTCGCTGGGGGACGGGACGGCGAACGTGGGCCTCGGCTCCGTCAGCTCGACCGCCGCGGCGACGAAGGTCGACTACAAGGACCTGTTCGCCCGCTGGATGGCGAACGCGCCCGCCGAGTGGGAGTTCACGCCCGACAACCAGGTCGGCCCGGTGCGCGGGGCGGCGCTGCCGATGGGCTTCAACCGCGGGCCGCTGTACGCCGACGGGCTCCTGCTGGCCGGCGACTCCGCGGGCATGGTCAGCCCGTTCAACGGCGAGGGCATCGCGTACGGCCTGCAGGCGGGGCGCGTCGCGGCCGACGCGATCGCGCAGGGCCTCGCCCGCGGCTCCGCCGCCGGCCGCGAGCGTGCGCTCGCCTCCTACCAGGCGCGCATGAAGGACGACCTCGGCGGGTACTACACGCTGGGCCGGGTCTTCGTCCGCCTGATCGAGCACCCGCAGGTGATGCGGCTGTGCACCCGGTACGGGCTGCCGCGGCCGCTGCTCATGCGGTTCGTGCTCAAGCTCCTGTCCGACTGCTACGAGCCGCGGGGCGGGGACGCGGTCGACCGCGTCATCGCCGCGCTGGCGAGGATCGCCCCCGACGCCTGACGGCGACGACCCGCACGGCCCCGCTCGACACGCACCACCCCGCTCGACCCGCACGCAAGCCCCCGGCCCCGGGCCGGACCTCGACGCCGAGGAGGACCGCACGATGACGAACCCGTACGTGCCGCTGCTGGTGATGATGGGCATCGCCGCGGTCCTGGCGCTCGGCGGCGTCGGCGCGAGCGCGGTCCTCGGACCTCGGCGGTACAACCGCGCGAAGCTCGAGGCGTACGAGTGCGGCATCGAGCCCACGCCGCACGCGGTCGGGGGCGGCCGCTTCCCCATCAAGTACTACCTCGTGGCCATGACGTTCATCGTCTTCGACATCGAGGTGGTCTTCCTCTACCCGTGGGCGGTCGCCTTCGAGGAGCTGGCGACGTTCGGGCTCGTCGCGATGCTCGCGTTCCTGGCCCTCATCACGGTGCCGTTCGTCTACGAGTGGAAGCGCGGCGGGTTCGAGTGGGACTGACACGGACGCCGGCCCCGGGCCGCCGGCAGACCGCACGACCGCACGCACGCACGAGCCGCAGGAGGGGCTGACATGGGCATCGAGGAGGCACCCTCGGGCTTCCTGCTGACGACGGTCGAGGACCTCGTCGGCTACTTCCGCAAGGGCTCGCTGTGGCCGGTGACGTTCGGGCTGGCGTGCTGCGCGATCGAGATGATGGCGACGGGTGCGAGCCGGTACGACATCTCCCGCTTCGGCATGGAGGTGTTCCGCGCGTCGCCGCGCCAGGCCGACCTCATGATCGTCGCGGGTCGGGTGAGCCAGAAGATGGCGCCCGTCGTCCGGCAGGTCTACGACCAGATGGCCGAGCCCAAGTGGGTCCTGTCGATGGGCGTCTGCGCGTCCAGCGGCGGCATGTTCAACAACTACGCGATCGTGCAGGGCGTCGACCACATCGTCCCGGTGGACATCTACCTGCCCGGCTGCCCGCCGCGGCCGGAGATGCTCACGCACGCGATCCTGGCGCTGCACGACCAGATCCAGAACGCGCCCCTGGGCGTGAACCGCAAGGAGGCCGCGGCCGCCGCCGAGGCCGCCGCGCTCGAGGCCACGCCGACGTCCCACATGACGGGCCTGCTCCGGTGACCGCCGAGCACCGCCCCGAGAAGCGCCCCGCGGAGGGCGAGGCCGCCGTGCCGGCGGGGGAGAAGGCGGACGCCGCGGCGGCCGTGAAGCCCGGCGCCGGGACCACGGCCCCGGACGCCGCGGTCGCGCAGCAGACGTCCGCGGCCGCGCTGGAGGCCGGGTCGCAGAACGTGCGCGGTGACGTCGACCTGGCGGCGGCGCGCACGCCGCTGGAGATCGTGGACGTGCGCACCGGCATGTTCGGCGCGACGGGTTCGGGCGACACGTCCGGGTACGGCGGGCTCGTGCGCACGATCGCGATGCCCGGTCCGAGCGAGCGCCCGTACGGCGGCTGGTTCGACGAGGTCGTGGACGTGCTGGCCGAGGTCCTCGACGAGTCCGGGACCGGCTTCGCGAACGCCGTCGAGTACGTGACGGTCGACCGCGAGGAGCTCACGCTGCACGTGCGGCGCGAGCACGTCGTCGAGGTCGCCCGCGCCCTGCGCGACGACCCCGACCTGCGGTTCGAGCTGAGCCTGGGCGTCAGCGGCGTGCACTTCCCGCACGAGACGGGACGCGAGCTGCACGCCGTCTACCACGTCGTGTCGGTGACGCACGGGCGCCGGCTGCGCTTCGAGGTCGCGGTGGCCGAGGCCGACCCGCACATCCCGTCGACCACGTCGGTGTACCCGGCGAACGACTGGCACGAGCGCGAGACCTGGGACTTCTTCGGGATCGTCTTCGACGGCCACCCGGGGCTCGCGCGGATCGAGATGCCCGACGACTGGCCGGGCCACCCGCAGCGCAAGGACTACCCCCTCGGGGGCATCCCGGTCGAGTACAAGGGCGCTTCCGTGCCGCCCCCGGACCAGCGGAGGTCGTACAGCTGATGGCCGCCCCCCACACCGCCCCCCACGCGACGGCCCACGTCGTCGACGACCAGACCACCGACGTCCCGACGTTCGAGGCGTCCGGCGGCGACTGGTCGGACATCGCCGAGGAGGCCGCGCGCCTCGGCGAGGAGCGCATCGTCGTCAACATGGGCCCCCAGCACCCGTCCACGCACGGCGTGCTGCGGCTCATGCTCGAGATCGACGGCGAGACCGTCACCGAGGCCCGGGCCGGCATCGGCTACCTGCACACGGGCATCGAGAAGAACATGGAGTACCGCACCTGGACCCAGGGCGTGACGTTCTGCACCCGCATGGACTACGTCGCCCCGCTGTTCCAGGAGGTCGGGTACTGCCTGGCCGTCGAGAAGCTGCTCGGCATCACGGACGACGTCCCCGAGCGGGCGACGGTCATCCGGGTGCTGATGATGGAGCTCAACCGGATCTCGTCCCACCTCGTCTGCCTCGCCACCGGCGGCAACGAGCTCGGTGCGACGACGATCATGACGGTCGGCTTCACGGCCCGCGAGGAGGTCCTCAAGGTCTTCGAGCTGATCACCGGCCTGCGCATGAACCACGCGTACATCCGCCCGGGCGGGGTCGCGCAGGACGTGCCGCCGGGCGCGATCGACTCCGTGCGCGAGGCGCTGGCGCAGATGCGCGGCTACTTCCGCCAGCTCGAGGACCTCATGCTGGCCAACCCGATCCTGCAGGCCCGCCTGAAGGACGTCGGCTCGCTCAACCTCGCCGCGTGCATGGCCCTCGGCATCACCGGGCCCGTGCTGCGCTCGACCGGCCTGCCGTACGACGTGCGCAAGGCGGCGCCGTACTGCGGGTACGAGACGTACGACTTCGACGTCCCGGTGAACGACGGCGCCGACTCCTGGTCCCGCGTGCTGCTGCGGATGGAGGAGTGCTACCAGTCGATGCGCATCGTCGAGCAGTGCCTCGACCGGCTGGTTGCGCTGCCCGCGGGCGACGTGATGGTGCACGACAAGAAGGTCGCGTGGCCGGCGCAGCTCGCCATCGGCACCGACGGCATGGGCAACTCGCTCGGGCACATCCGGGAGATCATGGGCACCTCGATGGAGGCCCTGATCCACCACTTCAAGCTGGTGACGGAGGGGTTCCGCGTGCCGGCCGGCCAGGTGTTCCAGTCGGTCGAGCACCCGCGCGGCGAGCTCGGCGTGCACCTGGTCTCCGACGGCGGCACCAAGCCGTACCGCGCGCACTTCCGCGACCCGTCGTTCAACAACCTGCAGGCCGTCTCGATGATGTGCGAGGGCGGGCAGGTGGCCGACGTCGTCGTCGCCGTCGCGTCGCTCGACCCGGTGCTGGGAGGGGTGGACCGCTGATGTCCGTCGAGCACGAGGTCCCGGGCGCACGCGTGCCGGGCGCCCGGCACGCCACCGGGTACGACGACGCGACGCGCGAGCGCCTCGCCGCCGACGCCGCGGCGATCATGGCGCGCTACCCGCAGGAGCGGTCGGCGCTGCTGCCGATGCTGCACCTGGTGCAGTCCGAGGACGGCTACGTCAGCCCGCGCGGCATCGCGTTCTGCGCCGCGCAGCTGGGTCTGACCACGGCCGAGGTCTCGGCGGTCGCGACGTTCTACACGCAGTTCAAGCGCCACCCCAACGGCACGTACACGGTCGGCGTCTGCACGAACACGCTGTGCGCGGTCATGGGCGGCGACGCGATCTGGGAGGAGCTCACCGAGCACCTCGGGGTCGACCACGACGAGACGACCGAGGACGGCGCGATCACGCTCGAGCGCATCGAGTGCAACGCGGCGTGCGACTACGCCCCCGTCGTGATGGTCAACTGGGAGTTCTTCGACGACCAGACGCCGGACTCGGCGCGCGACGTCGTCGACCGGCTGCGCGCCGGCGAGCGGGTCGCGCCGACGCGCGGGGCGTCGTCGGTGTGCTCCTTCAAGGAGATGAGCCGGGTGCTGGCCGGGTTCCCCGACGGGCGCGCGGACGAGGGCGTCGGCGCGGGCCCCGCGACGCTGCGCGGCACGCTCCTGGCCAAGGAGAAGGGGTGGCGTGCCCCCGACTTCCCCGACGTCGCGCACGTCGAGGGGCAGGTCTCGCCGTCGGGCGGTGCACCCGCCGACCAGGCGCAGCCGGAGGAGAGCAAGCCCGCCGCGACCGGCGCCGGCCCGACGCCCGCCGGTCAGCAGCCCGGCGCCGACCCCAAGGTCGGCGCGGAGGAGTCCAGCGCCCAGCGCCCGCCGACGACGCCGTCCGACGCGTCGCCGGAGGGGCAGCAGCGCCGGCAGCGCAGCGACGACGCGAAGGAGTCGTGATGACGACCCTGGCACCCGTGCTCTCCGCGCACTGGGACGCGGACCGGTCCTGGACCCTGGCCACGTACGAGGCGAACGGCGGCTACCGCGGCCTGCGCCGCGCGCTGAACATGCAGGCCCCGGACGTCGTGACGATGGTCAAGGAGTCCGGTCTGCGCGGCCGTGGTGGCGCCGGCTTCCCGACCGGGATGAAGTGGGGCTTCCTGCCCCCGCCGGACGGCGGCCCGCGCTACCTCGTCGTCAACGCCGACGAGTCCGAGCCGGGCACCTGCAAGGACATCCCGCTGATGATGGCGAACCCGCAGGCGCTCGTGGAGGGCGTCGCCATCACGTCGTACGCGATCGGCTGCCACCACGCGTTCATCTACGTGCGCGGCGAGGTGCTGCAC
The DNA here is from genome assembly GCF_009720485.1 of Cellulomonas sp. JZ18. Lineage (NCBI taxonomy): Bacteria > Bacillati > Actinomycetota > Actinomycetes > Micrococcales > Cellulomonadaceae > Cellulomonas > Cellulomonas sp. JZ18. The sequence continues at coordinate 928,169 of NZ_CP045245.1, forward strand.
GTGTACCGCCGCATGCTGCGGGCGGTCGAGGAGGCGTACGCCGCGGGCTACCTGGGCAAGGACGTCCTGGGCTCGGGCTTCGACCTCGACGTGACGGTGCACGCCGGCGCCGGCGCGTACATCTGCGGCGAGGAGACCGCGCTGCTCGACTCGCTCGAGGGGCTGCGCGGGCAGCCGCGGCTCAAGCCGCCGTTCCCCGCGGTGGCCGGCCTGTACGCGCGGCCGACGGTCGTCAACAACGTCGAGTCCGTCGCGTCGGTGCCGGGGATCCTCGTCGGCGGCGCGCAGTGGTTCACGTCCATGGGCACCGAGCGCTCGGCGGGCCACGGCCTGTTCTCGCTGTCGGGGCACGTGCAGCGGCCCGGTCAGTACGAGGCCCCGCTCGGCATCACGCTGCGCGAGCTGCTCGACATGGCGGGCGGCGTCCGCGAGGGCCACGAGCTGAAGTTCTGGACGCCCGGCGGGTCGTCGACGCCGATCTTCACCGCCGAGCACCTCGACGTGCCGCTGGACTACGAGTCGGTGGGCAAGGCGGGGTCGATGCTCGGCACGCGCGCGCTGCAGATCTTCGACGAGACGGTGTCGGTGGTGCGCGCGGTGACGCGGTGGATGGCCTTCTACAAGCACGAGTCGTGCGGCAAGTGCACGCCGTGCCGCGAGGGCACGTTCTGGCTGCTGCAGGTGCTGCAGCGCCTCGAGGCCGGCCAGGGCACGAGCGGGGACATCGACCTGCTGCTCGACCTGTGCGACAACATCCTCGGCCGCTCGTTCTGCGCGCTCGGCGACGGGGCGACGAGCCCGGTCACGAGCGCGGTGAAGTACTTCCGGGAGGAGTTCGAGGCGGGAACGCACACGCCCGCGGACGTGCTCTTCCCGCCGGAGCGCTGCGCGCTGTTCGAGTACACGCCGCGTCGTCGCACGCAGCTCGCGGGGGTGCACGCATGACCATCACGACCCCGAACCGGCGCACCGACGCGCCGGCGACGGACGCCACGCCGCTCGTGCCCGCCGCGCCGCCCGTGCGCGAGCCGGAGCCCGAGGCGACCGTCACGTTCGAGATCGACGGCCTCGAGACGACCGTGCCCAAGGGCACCCTCGTGATCCGTGCCGCCGAGCGCCTCGGCATCCAGATCCCGCGGTTCTGCGACCACCCGCTGCTCGCCCCGGCGGGCGCGTGCCGGCAGTGCCTCGTCGAGGTCTGGGCGCCCGGACGCGACGGCAACCTCGCGAAGATGCCGAAGCCGCAGGCGTCCTGCACGCTCGAGGCCACCCCGGGCATGCAGGTCAAGACGCAGCACACGTCGCCCGAGGCGGACAAGGCGCAGCACGGCGTCATGGAGCTGCTGCTCATCAACCACCCGCTCGACTGCCCCGTCTGCGACAAGGGCGGCGAGTGCCCCCTGCAGAACCAGGCGATGAGCAACGGTCGCGCCACGACCCGGTTCGTCGACGTCAAGCGCACGTTCCCGAAGCCGATCGCCGTGTCGACGCAGATCCTGCTCGACCGTGAGCGGTGCGTCCTGTGCCAGCGCTGCACCCGGTTCTCCGAGGAGGTCGCCGGCGACGTCTGGATCGACCTGCAGAAGCGCGGCGCGCAGCAGCAGATCGGCACGTTCGACACCGAGGTGCTCGGCTTCGCCGGCGAGACGCCCGTGGGCGCGGCGACGCTGGACACCAGCGGGCGGCCGTTCTCGTCCTACTTCTCGGGGAACACCGTCCAGATCTGCCCCGTCGGGGCGCTCACGTCCGCCGCGTACCGGTTCCGCGCACGGCCGTTCGACCTCGTGTCCACGCCCGGCATCGCGGAGCACGACAGCAACGGGTCGGCGATCCGCGTGGACCACCGCCGTGGCGTCGTCCTGCGGCGCCTCGCGGGCGAGGACCCGGCCGTCAACCAGGAGTGGGTCACCGACAAGGACCGCTTCGCGTTCCGCTGGCAGTCCGCCGCCGACCGGATCACCACCCCGATGGTGCGCCGCCCGCAGGGCGACGGGACGCGCGGCCCGCTCGAGCCGTGCAGCTGGGCCGAGGCGCTTGACACCGCGGCGGCGGGGCTGCAGGCGGCGGTCGAGGCCGGCGCCGGCGTCGGTGTGCTGCCGGGCGGCCGCCTCACGCTCGAGGACGCGTACGCGTACGCCAAGCTCGCGCGGGTCGCGCTGCGCACCAACGACGTGGACCACCGCGCACGCCCGCACTCGGCGGAGGAGGAGGCCTTCCTCGGTCACGTCGTCGCCGGGCGCACCCTCCAGGTGACGTTCGCCGACCTGGTGGCCGCACCCGCGGTGCTGTGCGTCGCGTACGAGCCGGAGGAGGAGGGCGGCGTCGTCTTCCTGCGGCTGCGCGAGCGCGTCGTCGCCGGCCGCACGCGCGTGCTGTCCGTCGCCGCGCTCGCGAGCCGCGGCCTCGAGCGGCTCGACGGCACGCTGCTCCCGGCCGCCCCCGGGACGGAGCCGGAGGTCCTCGACGCGATCGAGGACGGCGCCGACGAGCCGCTGCTCGCCGACGCCGCGGCCGCCCTGGCCGGCGAGGGCGCGGTCGTGCTCGTCGGCGAGCGCGCCGCCGAGGTGCCCGGGCTGCTCTCGGCGGTCGTGCGCCTGACCGCCCGCACGGGGGCACGCCTCGCGTGGGTGCCGCGCCGCGCGGGCGAGCGGGGCGCGGTCGAGGCCGGCACGCTGCCGGGCCTGCTGCCCGGCGGCCGCCCCGTGAGCGACTCCGCGGCGCGTGTCGACATGGCCGCGGTGTGGGGCGTGGACGAGCTGCCGGCGACGCCCGGACGCAGCGCCGACGCCATCCTCGCCGCCGCGGCCGAGCGGCGCCTGGGTGCCCTCGTCGTCGGCGGCGTGGACCCCGCGGACCACGCGGACCCGCGGCTCGCGCGCACCGCGCTCGACGCGGTGCCGTTCCTCGTCTCGCTCGAGGTCCGGGCGTCGGAGGTGACCGACCGGGCGGACGTCGTCCTGCCGGTGGCCCCGCCCGTCGAGCGGCCCGGCACGTACGTGACCTGGGAGGGACGGCCGCGGCCGTTCGCCCAGGCGCTGACCAGCACGGCGCTGCCGGACCACCGCGTGCTCGACCGGCTGGCCGACGCGCTCGGCGTGGAGCTCGGTCTCGGGACCCTCGCGGCCGTGCACGCCGAGCTCGACCAGCTCGGCGGGTGGGACGGCGCGCGCGTGCCCGCCCCGGACGTGCCGAGCGCCGAGCCGCCGCCGGTGCCGCCGGGCCACGCCGTGCTCGCGACGTGGCACCAGCTGCTCGACGCGGGCCGGCTCCAGGACGGCGAGCCGTACCTCGCCGGGACCGCGAAGCGCCCGCTGGCCCGCGTGTCCGCCGCCACCGCGGCGGCCGCCGGGCTCGTCGACGGCGGCGAGGTCGAGGTGGCCACCGAGCGCGGGTCGCTCACCGTGCCGGTGCAGGTCACGGACATGCCCGACCACGTCGTGTGGCTGCCGACGAACGCGCGGGGCTGCGCCGTGCGCGACGTGCTCGGTGCCGGCGCGGGGACGGTCGTGCGGCTCGCGGCGGCGCGTCCCGTCGGCACGCAGCACGCCGCCGCCCCGTCCACCGGCCCGGTGACCGGGGACACCGCCGACGCGGTGTCCGGCGTGCGGATCGACGAGGGGGAGCGGGCATGAGCCGCGTGCTCGGGGTGCTGCCGGCGGCCGTGGGCGACGGCGCCCAGGCGGGCGTGTCGGCGGACTTCAGCCAGGACGTGTTCTGGGTCTGGCTGCTCAAGGCCGTCGCGATCATCGTCTTCCTGCTGACGAGCGTGCTCATCGCGATCTGGTTCGAGCGCAAGGTCGTCGCCCGCATGCAGGTGCGACCCGGCCCGAACGTGCACGGCCCGTTCGGCCTGCTGCAGTCGCTCGCGGACGCGATGAAGCTCCTGGTCAAGGAGGACGTCACCGTCAAGGCGGCCGACAAGCTCGTCTACATCGTGGCGCCGATGATCGCCGTGTTCTGCTCGCTGCTCGTCTACGCGGTCATCCCGTTCGGGCCCGAGGTCAGCATCTTCGGCGTCGTGACGCCGCTGCAGCTCACGGACTTCCCCGTCGCGACGCTGTACATCCTCGCGTGCGCGTCGGTCGGCGTGTACGGGATCGTGCTCGGCGGCTGGTCGTCGAACTCGACGTACCCGCTGCTCGGCGGCGTGCGGTCCACGGCCCAGGTCATCTCGTACGAGCTCGCGATGGGCCTGTCCCTGGTCAGCGTCTTCCTCATGGCCGGGTCGATGTCGACGTCGCAGATCGTCGACTCCCAGACGCAGGTGTGGTGGTTCCTGCCGCTGCTGCCGGCGTTCGTCATCTACCTCGTGTCGATGGTCGGCGAGACCAACCGCCTGCCGTTCGACCTGCCCGAGGCCGAGGGCGAGCTGGTGTCCGGGTACATGACCGAGTACTCGTCGATGAAGTTCGCGTGGTTCTTCCTCGCCGAGTACATCAACATGCTCAACGTCTCGGCCGTCGCGACGACGCTGTTCCTCGGCGGCTGGCGGGCGCCCTTCGTCCCGGCCGACAGCTTCCTGCAGCAGGGCTGGTGGCCCGTGCTGTGGTTCCTCGCGAAGGTCTGGTTCTTCATGTTCCTGTTCGTGTGGATCCGCGGGTCGGTCCTGCGCTTCCGCTACGACCAGTTCATGAAGATCGGCTGGAAGGTGCTGATCCCGGCCGCCCTCGTGTGGGTCGTCGCGGTGGCGCTCGTCCAGGCCGTGCGGCGGCTGTGGGACGTCGACCTGCGCACGACGCTGTTCGTCCTCGCGGGCCTCGTGGTGGTGGGCCTCGTCGTGTCCTTCCTCGTGCCCGAGAAGACGCCGGAGCCCGAGGCCGCGCGCGCCGAGCCCGAGCCGTTCGACCCGTTCGCGAACGGGTACCCCGTCCCGCCCCTGCCGGGCCAGGTGCTCCCGCCCTCGCCGC